>JBOHWL010000001.1:0-25973 GCA_050736615.1 Binataceae bacterium (SeqCode)
ATCCTGGTCTCGGGATTCGTCTCACTCACGCTCACGCCGATGCTATGCAGCTTGTTCCTGCGGCCGCCGCAAAGCGAAACGCACACCCGCCTGTACAACCTCACCGAGCATTGGTTCGACCAGTTACTCGACGCTTATCGTTCGAGCCTGGCGTGGGTGATGCGGCACCGGCGTTCCACCATGATGGTGTTGCTGTTGCTGGTGGTCGGCACCTTCTACGGTTTCTACATCATTCCCAAGGGCTTTCTACCCCAGGAAGACACCGGGCAGATCCTCATGTTCACCAAGGCGGCCCAGGGAATTTCGTTCGACTCGATGGTCAAGCATCAGATGGTGCTGAATCGAATGCTTGCCAAAGACCCCAACGTCGAGACCTATTTTTCGAGCGTCGGCGCGGCGGGTGCCAACAGCACCCTCAATTCGGGTATTATTTTCTGCTCCCTTAAGCCTTTTCCGCAACGCAAGCTCAGCGTCGATCAAATCATGAACAAATGGCGCGGGGAGTTCTCGAAGATTCCGGGTCTGCTGGTCTTTCTGCAAAATCCACCGCCGATCCAGATTGGCGCGCGCTTTACCGAAAGCCAGTACCAGATGACGCTGCAAAGCCCGAATACGGACGAGCTGTTCAAGTACGCGCCAATGCTCGAGAGAAAGATGCTCGCGATGCACGATCTGCGCGGCGTGACCAGTGATCTGCAGATCAAAAACCCTCAAGTCAACGTTGAAATCGATCGCAACAAGGCGCACGCGCTCGGCGTCTCGGCGCAAGCCGTCGAGAACGCGCTGGCCGACGCCTACAGCTCGCGGCAGATCTCAACCATCTATGCGCCCAACGATGAATTCTGGGTCGAGATGGAACTGGAGCCGCGCTACCAGGACGATCCGAATACGCTCGGCCTGCTCTACGTCCGCTCGTCAGGCGGCACGCTCGTGCCCCTCGACACCATCGCTCATGTGACGCGTTCGCTTGGCCCGCTCTCGATCAACCATTCCGGACAATTGCCGTCGGTAACGATCTCGTTCGACGTGGCGCCCGGAGTGTCATTGGGCAAAGCGCTCAGCGAAGTCAAAACCGTGGCCGACGACACCCTGCCCGCCAGCACCACGTCCGCGTTTTCTGGCCAGGCCCAGGCGTTCGAGTCGTCCGTGGGCAATCTCGGCATGTTGCTGATCCTGGCGATCCTGGTGATCTACCTGGTGCTCGGCATTCTCTATGAAAGCTTCATTCATCCGATAACGATTCTGTCAGGATTGCCGGCTGCGGGTTTCGGCGCCCTGCTGACCTTGATGATTTTCCACATGGAGCTGAACCTGCTGTCCTTCGTCGGCGTCATCATGCTGGTTGGTCTGGTCAAGAAAAACGCCATCATGATGATCGATTTCGCCCTCGACGCGCAGCGCACCGAAAACCGGACGGCGGCCGAAGCCATCTACGAAGGCAGCATCATTCGCTTTCGTCCGATCATGATGACGACGATGGCGGCGTTGATGGGCGTGATGCCGATCGCGCTCGGGATCGGTGCGGGCGCCGAAGCGCGGCGGCCACTGGGCGTCGCCGTGGTCGGTGGGCTCCTTTTTTCACAATTGCTGACGCTCTACGTCACGCCGGTGGTCTACACCTACATGGATTCATTCCAGCAATGGATTGGACGCGGATGGCATCCGGCCACCACGGTGGCGACCGAGCCAGCCGCGCTCTCTTCCACGCGCGGAGGACCACGCCGCCGCGCCGCCTCATAAGCGCGACGTCTATTCTTTAAGGGTTTCGCTAGTCGCGGACGGCGGCTAAACTGGAAAAGTAACGGATCGCATCCGCCAGGCGTGGTGAGAGCAACGGAACCAAGCGAAGTTGTGATCGTGCCCGGCTGCCCGGACGCGCAACCGATAGTGGAATTAGTGATGTCGGTTACATCTCGCGGAGGAAGGCGGAGCAAATGATTTCGCACCGCGCTCGTAGCCTCGCAAGTCTATAATAACAGTGGTTAAAGTTCTTGCCTGAAGATAGCGAAGCCAAGGAAAAGATCGCGACCGCGCCGCGCGTGGTCGTTGATTTCGATTTGCTCAGAAAGATCGGCGGCCGTAACTTTCGCGACCTCGGCGGCCATCCAGCCAGCGAGGGTCGCCATGTGCGCCGCCAGATGGTTTATCGTTCCGCCCATCTTGCCGACGTGCCCGAAGAAAGCCCGCTAAGATCGGTCAAGCTCCACACCCTGGTGACTTTGCAGAGCCGCCTCGAAGTGCGCCATCTCGGACCACCGGGTGCGGATTTCCTGACGCCGGGAGTTCGATGGGAGCATATCCCGATTGGAGACCCATGGTTTCGCGAGGACGGCTTTCACAAAATCGAAAGCCAGCCAGGACATGAACACCTGGTCATCCTGACCGAATTCCGCGACGATTGGCGTTCCTTCTTCAAGCTGCTGGCCAAGCGGGACGTTTATCCTCTGCTGTTCCATTGTTCGGCGGGTCGCGACCGCACGGGCGTGGGCGCCGCGATGCTGCTTGAAATGCTGGGCGTCGAGCGCGAGGAAACTCAGGCGGATTTCCTCGCCAGCAATACGACCTTCCCCCGGATGTTGTTGACCGAGCGGCAGTTGCAACCAATTTTCGCGCTGATCGATGAATCAGGCGGAATCGAAGGTTTTATGCGGAAAGTTATCGGCCTCCAGCGCGAAGAAATCGCCGCGATTCGCGACGATCTGCTTGAGGCATAACTGCCGGAAGCCCAACGGAGCGCCGGAGTGCCGGCCCGCACGAACTACGATCAAATCGCGCCGAACTACGACGCCCGTTATGCGCATGGCCTCTACGACGAATTATTGAAGGCGCTGCGCGCATGGGTTTCTATACGGAAACCCGAGTTCATTCTTGAGGCCGGATGCGGTACGGGATATTGGCTGAGCGCCTTGGCCAGCCTCTCGCCACGGATTTACGGTCTTGATGCTTCATTGGGAATGCTGCGCAAAGCGCGCGAACGGGACGCGCATTGCAAGGTGGTGCATGCAACGGCGGCGGCTCTGCCCTTCTTTTCGTCAAGCTTCGATCTGGTCTTTTCTTTGAACGCGATTCACCATTTTCGGCAAATTGAGCAATTCGTCGCCGAAGCCAGGCGCGTGCTGCGGCCGGGCGGCGCTCTAGTCACGATTGGGATGGATCCTCATCACGGCCGCGATCAGTGGTGTGTCTACGATTACTTTCCCGAAGTCAGACCAACCGATTTAGCCCGCTATCCTTCTTCCGGACAAATCGCGGATGCGATGTTGCGGGCTGGATTCAACCGGGTCGAATGCGCCGTCGCATGCCGTTTCGCGCAGAGTAGAAATGGAGCGGCCGTCTTCGATGATCCGGAACTACGGCGGGACGGATGCTCACAAATGGCCCTGCTGACCGATGAACAATACGCGGCCGGGATCGAGCGAATGAAATCCGCCATTCAAAATGCCCGGAGTGACGAGCCGCCCGTCTTCAAAGTCGATCTCGCGATGATGATGCTGTGCGGCCAGGTCTAGCCAAGCATCTTGAGCAGAATCTGTATTCAAACCTGTCGTTTATGACGCGGCTTTGTCGTTGACAATCGGTGGCATGCCAGTAACGTCACAAGTCCGCACGATCGAACAAGAGATAGACAATTCGATCACCCGCCTTCCATATTGGTACGCTCCTAGAGACCTACTGCTCAAACGACTTATAGACCACTACCGCGATGCTATCGAAGCTGTTTTTCTCGAGGCATGCAGTCAGCCCATCAAGCACAATGCCGTAATCTTTGAATATGCGATGCGTGCTGGTGTATTTCAGGCGCTTAAATGGGCAATGGAGTTCTGCGCTGTTCAAGGGCGCGGGCACGCTAATCTCGGCCCGAAAGGCATAATGCGCCTGGTGACGCTCGGGCACGATTACCAAACCTTTATCGACATAATAACTTCAGCCCAAGATGACGCGGTTGAGATAGAACTTGACCATAAAAGGCGTTTGCTGGTGGTACATGAGGGACCAAACCTCACAGGTTTCGATGACGATCTCGTCGAGTACCAACATTTGGCCAACGCTTTCCATTCCCAGATCTCATTTGTGCATGACGGCGATCGGCTTACGCGTCGATGGACTGCCGGGGATTTCAGGCGGTTGGCTCGCCGGTTAACTCTGATGCCTCAGGTTCAGGGATGCCCTACAATCTGTTTAAAGACTGGCCTTGAGTTCAAGCGCCCGACTGTACTCGAATTTCCTGATGTGCCCGACGACGAAGCTGCGCAACGAGTTTTGGAGGACCTGACTCTCACACCTGTGATGATTACCGGCCCGGCGGGCGCGAAACAGAAATGGCGTCTCGTCTCCATGTTAGACACGCCCTTTCGTCATGGTCGGCTCGCGTCGTTTGGGTACGAGCGACGCCGTAATCGCCCTCGCCGGAGCGTTAGGCGAAGATCATATGGTCCGGCGTGCGTTGCAAGTCGATTCCGATCAGTACTCGAAGGTTAGCGGCTTCAGAGAGTCCAGAATGATCGAAATCCTTCGCCACCACCTCGAAGAGCAACAATGGCAGGTAAAGCCACACCACATTTTGCGCGAACCTGACATGGAAATCGACATCTACTCTTTCCGAAGCGATACCGAGCGGATAATCCTGCAGCTAAAATCGCTCGTGCGACCAATGACCCCCAGAGAGGTTCGACGGCGCAACGAAGACATAATCTGCGGGATTAATCACACTGCGGCAGTGGTTTCACGTCTTCCGGGTGCCGTCGGCTTCGTAATCACCAACGGCTATCGAGGGGACTATGCCACTTGGAAAGTCGCGCTGCGGCACAACGTTACGATCGGCACGGTTGAGGACATAAGAGAGGTGACCACCGATCCGATAAGGGCGATAGATGCTTTGAAAGCTCGTGTCGGCTTTAAGCAAACGTCCAATCCTACGCCGACGAACCGGCCAGCCCGATTCCGACTGGCTCGCTGGAATATTGAGTTGACAACATAAAAGGCTTGCCTAGTGCGTTAGGCGTTGCGGTAAGTGTTGAGCAGTTTGCCGTATTTTGGCAGTTTCGATTCGGCGATATGAAAGCGCTCGGCCGCTTCCCGCAGGCGCTCGGGGGTCAGCGCTCCGCGACGGGAAAGCTTTGAGATCCGCAGTCGAAAGCGCAATCCGCGCACCAGCGGTTTCAACCCCTCGGCGTACAAGGCGCTGAGCGCGACTATGAGCACGCCAAAAAAGACAATGACAAAAAATATCCGCGCCAGATATATATAGACGTATATCAACTGGATTTAACTCACAGGCGATGCCGCCCGGTCGGTTGCGAGGTCAAATCGGCGTATATCCATCGCGCAACAATGACTTGGCGATAACCATGCGCTGCACTTCGCTGGTGCCCTCACCGATTTCAGCAAGCTTGGCGTCGCGCATATAACGCTCGACCGGGAAATCCGTCATGTAACCGTAGCCGCCATGAATCTGCACCGCCTTGGTGGTGGCCCACATCGCGGTTTCCGACGCGAACAACTTCGCCATCGAGGCCTCGCGCGTATACGCCCGGCCCTGGTCTTTGAGCGCCGCCGCGCGGCCGGTCAGCACCCACGAAGCTTCGATCCGGGTCGCTATATCCGCCAGCATCCACTGAATCGCTTGAAAATCGGCGATCGGCTTGCCGAACTGCTTGCGCTCCTTGGCATACGCGGCCGCGTCTTCCATCGCGCCACGCGCCATCCCGATCGCCCAGCCGGCAATTCCGATGCGCCCGCCGTCGAGAACCTTGAGGGTCTGCTGATAACCCATGCCGGGTTCGCCGATGAGATTGCTCGCGGGCACCGCCACATTGTCGAAGATCACTTCGGCGGTGTCGGACGAATGCAGCCCCAATTTTTCAATCGTGCGCCCGTGGGCGAGCCCCGCCGTGCCGCGCTCGACGATAAATGCCGATATGCCAGAGCGGCCCGCCCGCGCGTCCGTAATCGCCATCACCACATACACGTCTGCGGCTCCGCCGTTGGTGATGAACATTTTGGTTCCGTTGATCCGATACTGGTCGCCTGCGCGGGTGGCATTCGTCCCCATCGCGGCGGCATCGGAGCCGGAGCCGGGCTCGGTTAGGCACCACGCGCCGAGCTTGCGCGCCGCAACCATCGCCGGCAAATGGCTGGAGCGCTGTTCGGGCGAGGCGAAGTTCGCAATATGACCGCTCGCCAGCGACATGTGCGCGGCGCACGACAAGGCCATACCGGCGTCGTAGCGAGCCAGGCCTTCGACCACTATGACCTGTGACAGGGTATCGGCGCCGCCGCCGCCGTATTGTTCTGGAAAGGCAACACCGAGAAAGCCGAGCTCGCCAAGTTTCGCAATCACCTCGCGCGGGAAAATCGTTTCTTTATCCCATCGCGCCGCGTGCGGTTTGATTTCGCGCTCGGCGAAGTCCGCCAGGGTTTGGCGAATCTGGCGCTGTTCGTTGCTCAACTTGAAATTCATTTGCTTCCGAACAGGGCGTCAGTCGCGCGGCTTGACATTATCATTGACCCATTTGACGATATCTTCGGTCGAGGCGCCGGGCGTAAACACTTCCCGCACGCCAAGCTCACGCAGTTTTTTCGCATCCTCGTCTGGAATAATGCCGCCGCCGAAGACCGCGACATCGGTCGCGTCGCGCTCCTTGAGCAGCCGTATTACCTCGGGAAACAAGGTCATGTGAGCGCCCGACAAGACGCTCAGCCCAACCGCGTCAACGTCTTCCTGCACGGCGGCCTCGGCGATCATTTCGGGAGTCTGATGAAGACCTGTGTAGATGACCTCGAAGCCGCCGTCGCGCAACGCGCGCGCGATAATCTTGGCGCCACGGTCGTGGCCGTCGAGGCCCGGTTTAGCTACCAGAATGCGCAGTCTTTTTTCTGTCACTCGTCAAATCCAGCCTGGGTCTTTATATACGCCAAATTCGGCGCGGAACACGTCACTTATCTCACCGACGGTGGCGTTATAGCGCACCGCCGCACAAATCGGATCCATCAGGTTTTCGCCCGAGCGGCAGGCTTCACCCACGCGTCCGAGCGCCTCGCGTACGCTGGCGCCGTTGCGTTCGCGTTTCATTCTGCGCACGCGTTGCACCTGTTTTTCCTCCAGCGCAGGATCGATCTTGAGCGTCTCGATCGGAATCTCCTCGGGAATCTGATACTTGTTGACACCGACCACGGTCTTGACGCCTTGCTCGAGCTGGCGCTGATAGTGGAACGCGGCTTCGGCGATCTCACGCTGTGGAAAGCCGCTTTCAATCGCCTTGAGCATGCCGCCCATCTCGTCGATGCGGCGGATGTAGTCCATCGCTTCGCGCTCCATCCGATCGGTAAGCGCCTCGACCGCATAGCTGCCACCGAGCGGATCAACCGTGTTGGTCACACCGGTTTCCTCAGCGATAATCTGCTGGGTCCGCAGCGCGACCATCACCGCCTGCTCGGTGGGCAACGCCAGCGTCTCGTCCATCGAGTTGGTATGCAGGGACTGCACGCCGCCCATCACGCCCGCCAATGCCTGCAGCGCGACGCGTACAACGTTGTTCATCGGCTGCTGCGCGGTCAGTGAAACACCCGCGGTCTGTGCGTGGGTGCGCAGCATCATCGAGCGAGGATTTTTGGCGCCGAAGCGCTCTTTCATCAGCCGCGCCCACATCCGGCGCCCCGCGCGCAGCTTTGCGACTTCTTCGAGAAAATCGACGTGCAAGTCCCAGAAGAAGGACAGGCGCGGCGCGAATTCGTCAACGTTGAGCCCGCGCGCGACCGCATCCTCAACGTAACAAAGGCCGTCCGCGATGGTGAAGGCAAGTTCCTGTAGCGCCGTGGCTCCAGCTTCGCGGATGTGGTAGCCGGAGATCGATACCGGATGAAAGCGTGGAGCCTGGCGCGCGCAAAATTCGACCATGTCTGTCACCACCCGCAGTGACGGAGCGGGAGGGCAGATCCATTCCTTTTGCGCGATGAACTCTTTCAACATGTCGTTCTGGATCGTGCCGCTGACCTGCTCCCATGGCACCCCCTGACGTTCGGCGTTGACCAGGTACATCGCCAGCAGCGCCGAGGCCGAACAGTTCACCGTCATCGAGGTGCTGATCTTGGCGACCGGAATCTGGTCGAACAGGCGCATCATGTCGTCGAGCGAGCCGACCGAAACCCCTTCGCGTCCGACTTCGCCGAGCGCGCGTTCATGATCGGCGTCGTAGCCCATCAAAGTGGGCATATCGAAGGCGGTGGAAAGACCATCCTGGCCTTGCGCGAGCAGGAAGCGAAAACGCGCGTTGGTGTCCTCGGCCAGACCGAACCCGGCGAATTGCCGCATCGTCCACAGACGTCCGCGATACATCGATTCGTACACGCCGCGGGTGTACGGATACACTCCCGGATAGCCAATCGCGTCGTCATAGCCGCCGCCGACATCCTCGGGCGTATAGAGCGGTTCGAGCGCAAGGTCCGAAACGGTCGAGAACCGCACTGGCCTTTCCTTACCTCGCTGATAAACCTTTTCGAGCCATTCCTGCTTCGTGGTCACGTCATCCTCACCGGTTCTGAAGTACCTGATTGGCAATTACAACGCGCTGGACTTCCGACGTCCCTTCATAAATCTCCGTGATTTTGGCGTCGCGGAAATAACGTTCCACTTTAAATTCCTTGGTGTAGCCGTACCCACCATGGATTTGCACCGCTTCGATCGCCGCCTTCATCGCGGCCTCGGCCGCAAACAGTTTGGCCATCGCGGACTGTTTGGTGCACGGCTGATCGGCGTCTTTGAGCGCGGCGGCTTGCAGAGTAAGCAGACGTGCCGCGTCGATTTCAACCGCCATATCGGCGAGTTTCCATTGAATCGCCTGATTACTGGCCAGCGGACGACCGAAGCTTTGACGTTCTTGCGCATATTTTAGCGACGCTTCGAGCGCGGCGCGTCCGATTCCAACCGCCTGCGCGGCAATTCCGATCCGCCCGCCGTCGAGCGTCTTCATCGCGACCTTGAAACCCTCACCCTCTTCCATGATGCGGTTGGCGGCCGGTACGCGCAGATCAGAGAGTGAGATCTGCGCGCTATGGGAGCCATGGATTCCCATTTTATCTTCGATTCGGGTCACCTCCCATCCAGGCCATCCGGTCTCAACAATAAAGGCGCTGATACCGTGATGGCCTCGCTCCGGCGCCGTCATCGCGAACACGATCGCAACCGCGGCCTCGGGACCGTTGGTGATGAAGTTTTTCGTCCCGTTGAGTACGTAACTGTCGCCGTCGCGAACCGCACCGGTGCGCTGGCCAGCCGCATCGGAACCGGCCTGTGGCTCGGTCAGGGCGAAGCAGCCAAGCCATTGGCCCGACGCCATCCTGGGCAGGTAATGAGCACGATTGGCTTCGCTGCCGAGCCCCAGAATCGGCCATGAGGCCAACGACGAGTGGGCCGAAACGATTACCGCGGTTGAGGCGCAGGCGACGGCCAGTTCCTCGATCACCAGCGCATAGGCAACATTGTCAAGGCCCGCGCCGCCGTATTTTTCCGGGATGAATACGCCGAGCATGCCGAGTTGCTTTAATTCCGCGATTGCTTCAGTCGGAAAGCGATGCGTGCGGTCGGCTTCGACGCCCCAATCTTCAAGTTTTTCACGCGCAAAGCGCCGCGCGATATCGCGTGCGCCACGTTGCGCTTCAGTTAGTTCCAAATCCATCGAGTCTTCCCGGCGACCTATCCGATTCGCGGCGATACCTCGTCCGCGACCAACTCTCGCCCAAGCGCAGCCGTGATGAGCAGCTCAACACCCGCCATCGCGACCATGATAACACGGCTCTTCTTAGGTTTAGCTTAGATGGTTCGCCCGGTCGATAGAAATCGGCAGGGCCAACGGTTCAAAGCTTTATCGGTGCCGCCATTGAGGCGCGCGCTTTTCGACAAAGGCCTTGGTGCCCTCGACGCGATCGGCACTAGCGAAAGTCAAGCCGAATGCCTGCTGTTCGAAGCACACACCGGCGTCTTCTTCCATCGTCACGGCGGCTCTCAGGGCGGCTTTGGCGTTGCGCAGGGCGACGGCGGATTTTCCGGCGAGTTTCTCGCCCAACGCACGCGCCTCGGCCAGCAACGCTTCCGCCGCCACCACTTTGTTCACCAGCCCCCATTCCAGTCCCGCGCGGGCGTCGAACATATCACCTGTCAGGATTAATTCGCGGGCGCGATTGTGGCCAATCCGATGAGGCAGGCGTTGCGTGCCGCCAAATCCGGGAATCAAGGCCAAATTAATTTCAGGCTGGCCGAAACGCGCCGTTTCACTGGCAATTATCAGATCGCAGGCGAGCGCCAGTTCGAGTCCGCCGCCAAGTGCGAAGCCGTTGACGGCGGCGATCACCGGAATCGGCAAATCCTCAAAACCTTGCATCACGCGATGGCCCATACGGCTGAATTCGAGTCCTTCGAGCGCCGTCATTGCGGACATCGCGGCGATGTCCGCGCCGGCCACGAAAGCTCGATCACCCACCCCAGTGACTATCAGCACGCGCACGGCGGGATCGGCGCGAATTTCCGCTTGTACGGCGACAAGCTGTTCGAGCACGGCGCGATTGAGCGCGTTGAGCGCCTTGGGGCGATTAACGCTCAGGGTGGCGACAGTCCCTTTTTCCAACAGCAGGTCTTCCATCCGGCCTCCTGGCATTCAAGACAAATCCTTCGCGATGCGAAATCGCTGATTTGCCAGAACTTTAACGCGTGAGCTGCTCGCGCACCATCCAGAGCCGGTCGCCGCCCCAGAAAAGCTCGTTTCCTACCACGAACGTCGGTACACCGAAGACGCCCAGGTTCTCGGCTTCACGGCAAATTCGGTCGAGTTCGCGCCGTCCCTCGCCGTCCGCGTATTCCGCGAAGGCATCGCTATCGGCCTCTGCCTCGCGCAGCGCGGCGGCGATTGCCCCGGGATCTTCGATATCCAAGTCGCGCTTCCAGAAGCGTTCAAACACGAGGTCGTTGTAGCGATTGAAAACTCCGCGACGTTGCGCGTATAGCATGCCGATCGCAGCCAGCGAGGAGTCGAAAACCTTGCGCGGTCCGCGCACCGTCAGGCCGCGGCGATTGGCCAGCCGGCGCGCATCCATGTAGCTATAGCGCACCCGGCGCCATTGATGAGGGTTGCGCGATTCGACCGTGCCGAGATATTCGGGAATATCCAGAATATATGGCAGCCAGCGCAACTCGACGTCGAACTCGCGCGCTAATTCAGAGACTGGATCCTTGGCGAGGTACGCGTAAGGGCTTTTGTAGTCGATATAGACAGTGACTCCTCTGGTGGCCATAAGCCAAGCCTATGCAAGTCACACATGAGATTGCAAATAAGCGGTCTCGTGTGTGAAGCCGCGCATCATTGAGGGAAGTCTTTCGCGACTAACCGGAGTTGTCCGGTCGCTGCGGAAAAGCCACTCCGCGCCGGAGCCTCACTGAATCTTCATTTGGCGATTTGCGAACTATACCTCGTACGTCAGCAGAAGATGCAAAACTATATAATACATCACTGCATATATGATCAGCCCGGCGACGCCCATCAACGCAATGTCCTCACGACCGGTGCTAAGGCCGCCGGTGATCATGCCGATACAGGGCAGCGACAGCGCAATTGCCGTCGTTATTTCCATGAAACGCTTAGTTCCCTGATCTAGCTCCAAAAAGTCTTCACTGGCTGAAGCTTGTTCCAACACGTTCTCTCCCACTCTCTCCTCGGTGTCTTGAATTTTTTTCGCAACGCTACTCTTGTTCATATTCTTTAGATGGTCCAATCAGCGGTTATTCACTGATATTACCTGACTCAATGTTGGTTAGACGCATTGATCATACCAGATTTGAACATGGATCGTTACTGGGCGATAATTGCGCCTGGCGCGATGGGCGCCAGCGGCAGAGAATTGATGGAATGAGAAGTGAAGGCGCGGAATATGGTATGTTTACGGCTGCGAACCAAGTAGCTATTTCAACTAACTACAATCAGGCTAATATTCCGGCTTGAAATCAAAATGATGGATCGATTCAATGAAGCGAATTGTGCGCGTTTTCGAGCGCATCACCACGCTGTTGGTCATGGCTCCGCCCGATAGAAAACGTACGCCGCGCAGATAATCCCCGGTGGTGACGCCGGTGGCCGCGAACATCACGTTGTCACCCGCCAATTGTTCGAGCGAGAATCTGCGCCGCAGATCGAGAATTCCGGCGGCGAGACAGGCTTCACTCTCCTGTTCATTGCGCGGGGCGAAACGGCATAGCATATCGCCCCCGGCTGAACGAATCGCGGCGGCGGCCAACACACCCTGATGGGCACCCCCGATTCCCATCAGCATGTCGATATCGCTTTCGATACGGGTGGTGGCGATAGCGGCCGAAAGATCCCCGGCCGAGAGCAACTTGATACCGGCGCCGGCGCGGCGCACTTCGCTGATGAGATTCTCATGACGCGGGCGGTCGAGGATTGCGACGCGCAAATCCTCGACATAGACGTTTTTGGCCTCTGCCAGCGCTTTTAGATTGTCCGTAGGCGAGCGGTCGAGATCAATTACGCCTCGGCCCACGGCGCCGCACGCGATTTTGTCCATGTAGGTGTCGGGGCAGCGCAGGATTTTGCCACGTTCAGCCAGCGCCACACATGACAAGGCGTTGGGGCCGCCCGTGGCGCAGATGAGCGCGCCTTCGAGCGCATCCAGCGCGACGTCAACTTCGGGCCCCGCGCCGGTGCCAACGATCTCGCCAGCATAGAGCATATCAGTGGCGCCCTGATCGCCCTCACCCACCACGATCTTGCCGTCCATCGCGATCGAGTTGAGCGTGTTACGCATTGCTTCGGCGGCGACTCGATCAGCCATGCGCTCGTCGCCCTTGCCAATAAAACGCGCGGCCGCCAAAGCGGCGGCTTCGGTCGCCCGCACCACTTCGAGTGCAAGATTGCGCTCCATCGCGTCTCCCGTGTTAATTCAAAGCTGCCAAGGGCCGTCCAAAAAGCGCTTCGATTAGCCGATATCCCGGTTTGACCAGTACGCCGGCACGCGCCGCTTCCGCTTCGGTATAACGCCGCTCGCCACGCGTGTCCGTCCGCGTATGGAGCTGCTGATTGCTGAGCATCGCGAACGGCACCGGCTCGCTCGAGTGCGTCTTGAGTTGCGAGGGCGTGGCGTGATCCGGCATCAGGAGCAGCGTGAAATCACCCAACGAGGGTAACCGCTCGAGCATCGGACCCAGGATCAACTCGTCGATGCGTTCGAGCGCTTCCACCTTCAAATCGGCGCGTCCCATATGACCGGCCTCGTCGGTAGCCTCGACATGAAGCAGGAGGAAATCACACCGTTTCAACGCCTCGAGGCCATACCGCCCCTTGGCGGCGTAATCCGTATCGAGGTAGCCGGTCGCACCGGGCACAGTGATTACTTCAAGGCCGGCCAGGCGCCCCAGTCCGTTGACCAAATCAACCGCGGAAATAACCGCTCCGTCGAGGTCAAACCGGGCTTTGAGGGTGGGCACCGCGGGACGCTTGCCCTGGCCCCAGAACCAGACCGCATTGGCCTCGGGCTGGCCGGCTTCGCGTCGTGCGCGATTGACCGGATGATCGCGCAGCATGTGGTTCGCAGCTTTCATCAGACGATTTAACCGGTCCGCGCCCTCACCGGCGGGCAAATGACTTTCGATGGCGCGGCCGGCGATATCATGCGGCGGCGTCAAGCGCGCGCCACTGAGGCCGTTACGCCAGACCATCAGATGCCGATAGCTGACGCCGTTAAAAAACTCGATATCATCGACGGCCAAGGCGGTACGGATATCGGCTACCAAACGCGCGGCCTCATCGCTCGTAATATGGCCGGCGGTAAAGTCGTGCATCACCGATGCGCCGTTTGGCTGGTCCAGTGAAATCAGGTTCATGCGGAAGGCCACATCGTCCGGGCCGAGCTGAATGCCCTGGCTGGCGGCTTCTATCGGCGCCCGGCCGGTGTGGTAACGCAACGGGTCATAGCCGAGCATCGTCATCGTGCCGACGTCGCTGCCCGAAGGCATGCCGTCGGGGATAGTCGCGACCAACCCGAGCTCACCGCGTGAGGCCACCAGATCCATGTTAGGTTTGTGGGCGGCCTCGAGCGGAGTCTTGCCCCCGAGTACATCGCATGGCCAATCCGCCATGCCGTCGCCGTGCAGGATCACGTATTTCAAACGAGCCTCCGCTCTGGTTGCATGCCGCGGCTCTCACCGGGCGCACGGCACGAATGACTGGAACGCTCAGGCGTCGAGCAACTTCAATAGCTTGTTGACATCCGGCTCGACCACCACGGTATTATTCAAATTCTTGAGCGCGGTATCCGGATCTTTAAGCCCATGGCCGGTCAAGGTGCAAACGACGATGGAACCGGGCTTGAGCCCGCCACCAGCGCCAAACTTGAGCAGCCCCGCGACTGACGCGGCCGAGGCAGGTTCGGCAAAAACTCCCTGCGACGCGATCAGGCGATATGCGGCAAGGATCTCGGCGTCGGTCACCATGTCAATCAGGCCGCCCGAGCCGTCGCGGGCGTCCAACGCTCCGGCCCAACTCGCGGGATTGCCGATTTTGATCGCCGTGGCGACGGTTTTGGGATCGTCGAGCGGCCGCCCGAGTACGATTGGCGCCGATTCCGCCGCCTGATAGCCCATCATTTTCGGCAAACGCCGCGATAGTCCGTTGGCCTGGTACTCCTGATAACCGGCCCAGTAGGCGGTGATATTGCCCGCGTTGCCTACGGGCAAAAAATGATGGGTGGGCGCTTCGCCGAGTTGATCACAAATTTCGAACGCCGCCGTCTTCTGTCCCGCGATACGATCCGGATTGACGCTATTGACGAGCCGGATGCGCACCGGGTCGCGTTCGGCCAAATCTCGCACAATCTTCAAGCAAATGTCAAAATTGCCAATAATTTCAACGACTTGCGCACCATGCATCACGCTTTGCGAAAGCTTGCCCAAGGCCACCGCGCCTTTGGGAATCAAAACATAGGCTTGTAATCCCGCACGTCCGGCGTAGGCCGCCGCCGCCGCCGCTGTGTTGCCGGTTGACGCACAGATGACCTTGCGCACGCCCTCGCCCAAGGCCTTGCTGACCGCGACCGTCATGCCGCGGTCCTTGAACGAACCGGTCGGGTTGGCCCCTTCGAACTTCAAGTACACCTTTATATTATGGCCGAGCCGGTCGCCGAGCGGCGGACTCTCGATCAAGGGCGTATTGCCTTCATTGAGCGTGACCACCGGCGTGCGCTCGTCAACAGGCAGGAAGCGCCGGTAATGCTCGATCAATCCGGGCCAGCGAGTCAGCCGGGGCGCGCCACGGTCGGGGCTATTCGCGTCCATTCCTGTCACAGGCGCTCCTCTATCCGAATGAAGGCGGGCGCACGGTCGATAATCTTGCGGCGGCGGATTGCGGCGAGCGCGCGTTTGAGGTTGCGCTCCCGCGCCTCATGGGTTCGCATAACTACCGGCACGCTGGTTTCCACTCCGCGGCCCTGCTGGATTACCGACGCGATCGAGATTCCATTGCGCCCCAGCACCGAGGCAATCGCGCCGAGCACGCCCGGCTTGTCGCGCGCCATGAACCGCAAATAATACTCGCATAGCACGTCGTCCATCGGCTTTACACGGGCGCGCCTCATTGCCGCAACCGGATAGCCGAGCGGATACTCGCCCCCGCGTGCGCCGCTTCGGCGCCGGCGCGCGATTGCGAGGATATCGGACATCACGGCCGTTGCGGTCGGCATCTGGCCCGCGCCGCGGCCAAAGTACATGCTTGAACCCAGCGCCTCGCCATGAATGTAGATGGCGTTGAAGGCGCCCGACACACCCGCAAGCAAATGCGCGCTCGGAATCATCGTCGGATGGACACGCGCCTCGATGGTGCCGTCGTCATCCTTGGCGATTGCGAGCAATTTGATTGTGTAACCGAGTTCGCGCGCGTACGTGATATCCGCCAACGTGACCCGGCTGATTCCTTCGGTATACACCTGCGCGGGCTTGAGCAACCTCCCAAAGGCCAGCGTGACCAGCAGACAAAGCTTGTGCGCGGCATCGTGACCCTCGATGTCGAGGGTCGGGTCCGCTTCGGCCAGACCCTCGCGTTGTGCCTCGGCCAGGGCCTCGGCGAATTCGCTGCCAGCCGCCGTCATCGTGCTCAGAATGGAATTGCAGGTGCCGTTGACAATTCCGTAAACGGCGCGCTGACGATCGCCGGCCAAGGCTTCGCTTAAGGTGCGTATAATCGGCACGCCGCCGCCCACGCTTGCTTCGAAGCCCACCGCCAGGCCGGTCTTGGCTGCCGCCCGAAAGATCTCGTCGCCATGCTCGGCGAGCAACGCCTTGTTGGCGGTGACCACATCCTTGCCACCACGCAGCGCCTTAAGGATCAGGCCGCGGGCGGGTTCATAACCGCCAAACAATTCGACCACGATGTCAATATCGCCGCGTGCGACCAGCGCCGCGCCGTCGCGGACAATGAGTCCTGCTTCGATGCCGAGCGACGGATCAGGTTTGAGGCTGCGATCGGCGATCGCGGCAAGTTCCAGCGGCGCCCCGAGCTTATGCGCCAGCATCGCGCCGTTTTGCCGCAGCAGCCGCACCACTCCTTCGCCGACGGTTCCACAGCCAAGCAGCGCCAGACGAACCGGTTTCAATCGTGGCCTCGAAAGCGACAAGGCTCCGTCAGGAGGCGGCGGCGGCGCGTTTGATCGGCGCCGACTGCGCCAGCGCGTGCCGAATCCCCCGCAGAGCCTGGCGGGTGCGATGTTCGTTTTCGATCAGCGCGAAGCGTACGTGGCCGTCGCCGTCAGCGCCAAAACCGACGCCCGGCGAGACCGCAACCTTGGCCTCGCTCAACAGGAACTTGGCAAATTCGAGCGAACCCATTGCGCGCCATGGTTCCGGAATCGGCGCCCATACGAACATCGTGGCGCGCGGCTTTTCCACCGGCCAGCCGGCCCGATTGAGGCCGTCGACCAGCACGTCGCGACGCCCGCGATAGGTTTCCACGATTTCGCTGACGCATTCCTGCGGCCCGTTGAGTGCCGCTATCGCCGCGACTTGAACCGGGGTGAACATGCCGTAATCAAAATAGGATTTAAGGCGCGACAGGGCTGCGATCATTTCGCGATTGCCGACCGCGAAACCGACGCGCCATCCCGGCATGTTGTAGCTTTTCGACAAGGTGAAGAATTCCACCGCGACCTCGCGCGCGCCCGGCACCGCCATAATCGACGGCGCGCGATAGCCGTCGAAACACAAATCCGCATAGGCGAAATCGTGAACCACCAGCAGGCCGTTTTCGCGCGCGAACGCGACCACCCGCCGCATGAAGCCTGGATCAACCGTAGTGGTCGTGGGATTATGCGGAAAATTCATGATGAGCAGTTTTGGCCGCGGCCAGCAGCGGTTGACCGTCGCCATCAACTGCTCGAAGAATTCCTCGCCGCTGTTGTGCAACGGCACGCCCTGCACCTGCGCTCCCGCAATTACGCATCCATATTGATGAATCGGGTAGGTTGGCGTTGGCGCCAATACCACGTCGCCCTGGTCGAGAATTGCCAGCGCCAGATGCGCGATACCTTCCTTCGAGCCGATCGTCACGATCGCTTCGGCGTCGGGGTCAAGTTCCACACCGTAGCGTCGCCGATACCAGTCCGTAATTGCCAGGCGTAGCTTATAAACGCCGCGCGAGACGGAATAACGATGATTGGCGGGCTTGAGCGCGGAATTAACCAGTTTATCGACGATATGAGCGGGGGTGGCGTCGTCGGGATTACCCATGCCGAAATCGATAATGTCCTCGCCGGCGCGGCGCGCCTTGAGGCACAATTCGCCAATTGCGTTGAAGACGTATGGTGGTAAGCGTTTGATTCTGGGGAATTCCATCTCCTCGCCCGGCCCATCCATGAGAACATCCGATTCGAGAACTGAGCCTTAATTTTTAACTCACCGCACGTTTTACCGCTAGTGGCATAACGCCGGTGAATTTCCCTGTCGCTCGCAGGCCCTGCCTAAAAGAGGCCGGTGAACGGTCTATAAATCATCACGATTGGCGCAATTTTCAGGTCTTTGGCCCATCTGAACGCGGCGTACGTTTTCCGCCACCCGCCGTGCGATTTCGCGATAGGAAACGTCGGTAACCCCGGCGATATGCGCCGTCGCCACCACCTCGGGGCGGTTTAACAGCGGGGAATCCAGATCGAGCGGTTCGCGCTCAAAGACGTCGAGCCCCGCGCCCATCAGGCGGCCTTCTTCGAGCGCGCTCAGCAAGGCTGGTTGACTCAGCAGACCGCCGCGGCCCGCATTGATGATGCAGGCTTGCGGCGGCATCAATGCGATTGCGCGTTCGTCAAGCAGCACGCGCGTGTCGTCATTCAACGGCACGCATAGAAACACGTAATCGCTATAACGCAGCAGTTCCGGTAGTCGCTCCGGACCGCCGAGCCATTCAAGCCCAAATTTTACCGCCAATGACGCGTCGGGCGTGCGCTTGATCGCCACCACTCGCATCCCGAATGGCCGCAGACGATATGCCAACGCCTGACCAATACCGCCGAAGCCAATGATGCCGGCGATGCGGCCCATCAAGGCGCGCCCAATCGGAGCGCCCCACGCACTGCCGTTGCGAATCGTCTGCTGTGCGATCGGCAGACGGCGGCTGACCGCGATCGCCGCCATCACGCACCATTCCGCCACCGATTCGGCGTTGCCGTTGCGGCTGGGCACATTGGCAACCGCGATATGACGCTCTGTCGCGGCGGCGATATCCACGCCTTCCAGCCCCGCGCCCCATTGTTGAATCAGGCGCAATCCCCTGACGCGATCCATCAGTTCGCCGTCGATCCGGCTCATCGCGGGAATCAGGGCGTCGGCGATGAAGCCCTCGGCGCGCAGCTTCGACGCGTCAATCATTTCCAGCCGGACTTCGGGAAAAGCTTCGAGCATATATTGACGCACGGCGGCAAACCCGGTTCCCGCCACCACGACCGTGGGTACCGACATAAGCTTCACCCCAATTCGAAGATCAATTCCGTATGAAACGCTCACACGGGTGAATGTGCAAACCGCGGCGCGGAATGAGTGCATTCGGGCATTGGCGACGGCGTCGATGAGACCTTGCGGATGACACCAGGCTCCGCCGCGAATCAGTCCGACGCGTGGGTGAGCGCGTCGGGCGCGGCAATCCGGCGTGCCCGCAAGGCCCAGTAGCATGGCAGCGCGGTCAGCGAAATGATCCCTGAGACTTGCCATGCAACCGTAATCCCGAACGCATCCGCGATCGCGCCGCACAGCAGCAATCCCATCGAGCCGCCAAGGGTCGCAAACGTGCTGTTGAACGACAACAGCGTGGCACGATGTTCAGCGTCAAGTTGTTCATTGAACCAGCTCGTGACCAACGGATGCATCGCGCCGATGCAGAGATTCATCGCAAACAATGCGACCAACACAAAATTCGTTCGATGGCCGGCGCCGCCGGCAAACAGCAAAAGCGCACCCATGCCTATGACCAGCACGCACATGCCGCGCGCGCGCGTGTCGTTGCTAAGCCTGAGCCGCGAGATAGCCTCCGCGCCGCTAACGCGGCCGGTGGTAAACAGGCAAAACACCAGCCCGACCACCCAGATGCCGACGCCGTAGCTATCATTGAAGTATTGCGGCCATTGCATCCAATACGGCGCCCAGGCCGCGAAGAAGATCGCGTTGGCGAGGCTCAACAATAACACCGCGCGGCTGCGGAACCCTTCGCGCAGACCCGCCACGACGCGCCGTCCAATCTGTACCGGGATTGCGCTCAAGGCGACGCGTTTGCCCGCTCGCCCCTCGCGCATTAACGCGCTGCCAATGATGCCACTAAGGATGAAACCGGCGGCGCCGAGCAGCCATGGCCACGCGATATCGATGTTGGCGACACTGGCGCCGATCACCGCCGCCGCCATGAAGCCCAGGTTCATCAGCTGCGAGATGCGTGAGAAGAGCCGGTCCTTCTGACCCACGAAGCCCGCCGCGTCCAGCGCGTCAACGCCCCAGGCGTCAATCGCGCCGTTGCAGAAGGTCGTGCCGATCCCATCGACCGCCTCGGCAATCACGAACATCGCGTAATGATGTGCAAAGAAATAAGTGAAAAAAGCCGAGACCCGCAGAGCGCATCCGAGCATGAACGAACGCCGGCGGCCCAAGGCGTCGGCGAAAGCGCCGGTCGGCACGTCCGTCAGAAACATCACGACGAAGTAGCAGGCCAGGACGCTGTTCATCTCAAACTGTGTGAGTCCGCGCGAACGCAAAAACAGCGGATAGACGCCGTAGAGAAAACCTCCCGCGAACGAGTACCCAAGCCACACCGCGTAGTAACGGCGAGTTATCCCGCGCAAGGCTCGCAGCCGAACCGAACCGTCGGTGGCCGGGGGAGCCGGGGGTATGGCTGTTCTCTGCAAGAGCGACTTCCTTTAGACTTTCATACGGGCGTTCACGCCGTTGTGAAGACCGACTTTGTCCCCGTCGACTCCATCGCTTGACTTTTCACCAACACCGGAACCCGGATGGCCGACGCGTGTCTGGCGTTTTTGCAGTGTGTTATGGCTCGCGGTGCGCATTTATCTGGGTTATAAAGCGATACAGCTTCGCGGGCGATGGTTCGGCGATAAACGTCAGGAGGCGCGTTATCGGCGTCAGGACCTGCGCGCCGCCCGCGCGGTTTATCGCGCCTCGATCCGGCTCGAAGGCCTGCTGATCAAGGCTGGCCAATTCGTCGCGACGCGGGCCGATATTTTGCCTGACGAATGGGTGAGTACGCTAGCTGCCTTGCACGACCGCGTACCGCCGCGGCCGTTCACGCTGATGCGCCGTCAGGTCGAGACTGAACTGGGGCGTCCGCTCTCGGAGCTTTTCATCGAATTCGAGCCAGCGCCAATCGCCGCCGCGTCACTCGCGCAAGTCCATCGCGCGCTGACGCGCGACGGTCGCTCCTGCGCGGTCAAGGTTCAGTATCCCCGCATTGAAGGGATCGTGCGCGCCGATCTGCGCAATCTGATGTTCACTCTGCGGCTTTTGGCGCGACTCGAACCGGATTTCGACTTCCGCATCCTCGCCCGCGAATTACTCAAATACCTGCCGATGGAGTTGGATTTTCTCAACGAGGCGCGCAATTGCGAAACCATCGGCCGGAATTTCGCGGGACGCGACGACGTAATAATCCCGCGCGTGTATCACGATTTGAGCACCCGGCGCGTGCTCACGATGGAGTTGCTCGACGGCATCCGGGTTACCGACGTCGCCGCGCTGGAGCGCGCCGGCATCGACAAGCGGATGGTAGCGCAGAAGTTGATCGAGATATTCGCGGAACAGATTCTACGCGACGGTTTCTTTCACGCCGATCCGCATCCGGGCAATCTCCTGGTGCGGCCTGGTCCGCGAATCGTGCTCTTGGATTTCGGCCTGGCTAAGGATTTTCCTCCCGCCTTTCGCGACGCGATGGTGCGGCTGACTTACGCCATCCTGATCTCCAATCAGCCGGCGATTGTCGAGGCCTTTCGCGATCTCGGCTTTCGTACGCGTGACGGCTCACCCGAAACCTTGCTGATGCTCGCCAATCTGTTCCTTGGCAATTCGGTCAAACGCAACCGCGCCTACGCCGATCGCGAGCTGATCGAGGAATTTTCGGAGGAATTGCCTCGCGCATTAAGGGCGAATCCAATCGTTGAGGTGCCAGCCGACGTGCTGCTGGTCAATCGCGTGATGGGTCTGCTGAGCGGTATCGGCAAGACCCTCGATTCACAAGTCAACCTGTTCGCGACGCTGATGCCCTACGCGCAGCGCTTGATGGCGGAGCAAGCGTCGGCCGCTGCCGGCAAATGACGCCTTTCATCATCGATCGCGACACGCGTGGGCCAGACCGGCGCGCTGTACGGGTCAAAACGAAAAGCCAGCTTTACGCAATCGCACCTGTGGTTTACTCTGCGTTGGATGCTTATTGTGACGCTTCCGTGAGGTAGTGATGTCCGCAGGGTGATATAAGGACAATGTCCGAAAAACAGGCAATGCTCGTGAATCTCGCCGCCGAACTGGCGGCGGACTTCGCCGCCCGTGCCGACGAGCACGATCGCGACGGCTCATTTCCGGTGGAAAACGTCGCCCGAATGAAGGAAGCGGGCTACACCGCCCTCTTGATTCCCGAACACAACGGCGGTCTCGGCGCTGACCTGATGGACTACGTACTGTGCCAGGAACGCCTGGCTCAGGGCTGCGCGGCGACCGCCCTGGCCATCAATATGCATTTGTTCGGCCTTGGCAGCATGGTCGAACATTCCGACCACAACCCGCGTGAGTCCATGTTTTTCGACATGATCGGCAAGCATCGGCACATTATCGGCGGCGGCATCAGCGAGCCTGAGACCGGGGGGGACTGGGGTGTCTTCGCGACCAAGGCCAGGCGCGACGGTGATCATTACGTTCTTAACGGACGCAAGGTTTTCACCAGCCTCTCGCCGGTTATCGACCTTTTCATGATCATGGCGACCATTGAAGACGCCAGTCCGCCAGCCAGCGCGACGTTCGTGATCCCGCGCGGCACACCGGGCCTTGAGTTAATCGAAACCTGGGATGCGATGGGCATGCGGGCAACTGCTAGCCACGACCTGAAGCTGACCAATGTGCGCGTCGGGGAAGCGGCCAAATCAAATGAACGTCTGGTTGGTCCGGTCGATCAGGAGGGTATCTCTTTATTTGCCTGGTTCAGCTTGTCAATTGCCGCTATCTACACGGGAATCGCGATTGCCGCACTGAAATTTACGCGTGAGTTCGCCGGCCGCTATCAGCCGCTGCTACTGCCGCGCCCGATAAAATACCTGCCAGGCATCCAGTTCGCCGTGGCGGAAGCCGAAGCGCTAATCGCCCAATCACGCGCCCTTTATGCCGGAATCGCCCGCGAGTATCTGTGCAATCGCGCGGCCTTTAGCGGCGAAGCCGGCCTGGCGCGGGTGGTGATGCCGAAATATGTCGCCACCAACAACGCTATCCGCGCCGTTGACCAATGCATGGAAGCGGTCGGCGCTCACGGCATCCTCAGGAAATTCCCGATGCAGCGTTATTATCGCGACGTCCGCGCCGGTCCCAATCATCCACTCTCCAACGCGCGCGCGCGCGAACTCATTGGTAAAACTTCATTGCACATTCCGCTGAGCGAACTGCCGCGATGGTAGGCCTTGGGCAGTAAGCGCTCACTCATTGTCGCTGTGCATAGAATTTACGCCGCGCTATGGCATAACTCCTGAACGTCGAATAAGTTCGCTCCGGTGACCGACAGTGGTGACATCGAACGTGTGGCTTTGCGCGCAGCTCGCGCGGCCGGGCGCATTCATCTAAAACGTCTCAGCCGAGTCACGGTCAAACGCAAAAGCAATTCCATCGATCTGGTCACGGAAGCTGATCAGGAATCCGAGCGGGCGGTGATCGAGGTGCTGCAACGCGCCTTCCCCACCCATGCGGTGTTGGCCGAGGAAAGCGGCGCGAATAGCCACAAGAGCGAGCATCGCTGGATCATCGATCCGCTGGACGGCACCACCAATTTCGCGCACGGGTTTCCGCAGTTCTGCGTTTCGATTGCGTATGAACGGCGCGGCCGTTTGCAAACCGCCGTGATTTTCGACGCCTTCAAGAATGAATGCTTCGTCGCCACCCGCGGCAAGGGTGCGCGGCTCAAGGGCAAGCCCATCCGTGTCAGCCAAACCGATGCGCTCGCAACCGCGTTGCTGGCCACTGGCTTTCCCTACGATCGTCGCGAGCGGCGGCGTTTTTATCTCGCCTTCTGGGAGAGTTTCATGACCCGCACACATGGCGTGCGCCGCACCGGTTCGGCCGCGCTTGACCTCGCCTACGTCGCCTGCGGCCGCGTCGACGGGTTTTGGGAGTTCGGCCTGAAACCGTGGGACGTGGCGGCGGGTGCGCTGTTGGTCGCTGAGGCCGGCGGCCGCGTGAGCAATATGGACGGCACTCAGCTCGATCTGTCCGCTGCGCAGATTATCGCCAGTAATGGCCGGGTCCATCGCGAGATGATCGAGGCGATAGTTCTGGCGCGGCCGGCCGCGGAGCGGCGGCACGCCGAAATGATGTCCGAGGAGAGCGCCGTGAAGGCACAGCGCAACTGAGTCGCGGTCATCCGAAAATCGTGTTCTGCGAATCGTGATTAAGGTGAGACGGTACGCGACGCGCCGCCCTTACGCCTTGCGATTCGGCTTCGCATGCGGAGTCTGACATCGGAACGATTGCCCCTGGGGTACCGCGCTTGTCCGCGCTTCGATGCTGATATATTGATTGCTCACACGCCAGCTCACGCCCCGGTAGTGAAAAGGACATCACGGAGGTCTCCGGAACCTCAAGTCCGGGTTCGACTCCCGGCCGGGGCACAAATGCCAATTAAATCAAGCATAGTTCCCGTTTTCGCCCCCATCCGGTGTCCAACGGATGTCCAATCTACCCGTTTTTCGCCACGAACGCCGTTTTGTTGTCGCGCCGCGACCGCGCGCATGATTCATCGAAATCAAGCCGCTCCGTGGGCGTGCGGAAGGCCGATGAGGTGCACGGGCGCTGGGTGCATGCGCCAGCATTGTGCCCCAACTGGTTCGCCACTCATCGGCTTGCCTGCGGCGAGCATCAGGCTCGGGTAAGTGTGCCGGGTTGACAACCGAGGCTTGTGCAAAGGTTGCTTAGCCGATAGCTCGATAGCGGATATGGCGAACCAATTTTTCGATCATCCGATTCTGAACTCTCCTTACGAATATCCGTCACACCATTGGGAACTGGATGACGCCGGACAGCCCACGCAGAAGATCATCGAGCGGCGGCGCGAAGCTCGATTTATCACACCGATTCCGAAGCCGAAAAAGCGCAAAGCGACCGCCACGCAGTCAGTGCTGGTGTTCAACGAAGGCAAAGGCATCTCGACCGCCGTACAGCAATACGACCCGATACCGATCATCAACCAGGTCCGCCGCGCCGTGGACGTGTGGCGCGCTCTGCCTAATCCGAACCAATGGCAGGTCACGCCCGAGACTGCACGACTGCTTCAGCACTGGCGGCATCACGCGTTTAGCGGAATCCGCCCGTTCTTCTGCCAGGTGGAGGCGGCCGAGACGGCGATCTGGCTGGTTGAGGTTGCGCCGCAATTCCGTGGCGCCAAAGGCATTCTCGACCATCTTGCCGCCGCGAACGACAATGCGAACCCCGAGCTTTTCCGGATCGCGCTGAAACTGGCCACCGGTGCGGGCAAGACTACCGTGATGGCGATGCTCATTGCGTGGCAGACGATCAATGCCGTGCGACGGCCGGCCAGCAAGAACTTTACGCGCGGCTTTCTCGTATGCACGCCCGGCGTGCCGATCAAAGATCGGCTGCGCGTGCTGCAGCCCAACGATCCCGACAGCTACTATGCCAGCCGCGAACTCGTGCCCAGCGACCTGCTCGACGACCTCAACCGCACCAAGATCGTCATCACCAATTATCACGCCTTCAAGCTCCGCGAGCGCGTGGAAATCTCCAAGGGCGGACGCCGGCTGCTTCAAGGCCGCCGCGGTGAAGCCCCAAAGACGCTCGAAACCGAAGGCCAGATGCTCCAGCGCGTGATGCCCGATCTGATGGGGATGAAGAGCATCCTCGTTATCAACGACGAGGCGCATCACTGCTATCGGGAGAAACCGCGGAGCGCCGACGGCGAGGAGCGCAAAGAGGCGGAGGAGAGAAACGAGGCGGCGCGGCTATGGATTTCCGGCCTCGAAGCGGTCAATCGCAAGCTCGGCACAAGCCGTGTGATGGACCTGTCCGCGACCCCATTCTTCCTGCGCGGCTCCGGTTACAACGAGGGCGCGCTGTTTCCCTGGACCATGAGCGATTTCTCCCTCATGGATGCGATCGAGTGCGGCATCGTCAAACTGCCGCGAGTTCCGATCGCGGAGAACATCCCCGGCCACGAGATGCCGATGTTCCGCGATCT
>JBOHWL010000002.1:0-3281 GCA_050736615.1 Binataceae bacterium (SeqCode)
GCGATGGCGCGGGCCACTTTCCCCACCGGCAATCACCCAATCGATACGGTCCAGCGGAAGAGTTGAAATTGGGCCCAATAGCGGCTCCACTGAAAGGAACCGCACAGCGGCTGGCGCCGCCGATAAATAACGGGCTCGCCCTACATACGCGGCGCTTTCTATGGAAACGCCCATCCAAAAATTGGGGATGTGTTCCACACCACGCATAAGATCGACGAGTCGCTCGGGCCGCTTGGTTAATACCTGGAAAATGTGCCAATGCGCTTTCCGAATGACTTCAAACGCGGCGTGAATCATCGTATCCGGGACAGACTCGTGAAACAGATCGCTCATACTGTTCACAAAGATATGTCGGGGTGATTTCCAGCGCAGCGGTAAATCGATCTGGTCCCAATGGAGGGTGACCGCGAACCCGTTCTGGTAGCGCCTGTTACCCATAGCCTGAAGGCGAATGGCCAGGCGTTCGGCGTAGCAGTGTTTGCAGCCGGGACTAAGCTTGGTGCAGCCGGTAACCGGGTTCCACGTGGCATCAGTCCATTCAATTGCGCTTTTTTCGCCCATAAGAATGCGCTCTCGCAGATCTCGTCGCCTCTACGATAGCCAGAACGCCAGCCAAATGACAAACGAAAAGCGAAAACGTTGGAGACGAAGGCACATACAACGCAAAGGATAGACTGCCTTCATCGCGAGGCGGTGGTAGGCTCGAACGCGATGTATATCGCCGATACCATCGTGGCGGCGGCGACGCCGCCCGGAAAGGGTGCCGTCGCCATCATCCGCCTCTCCGGCCCGCGCGCGCTTGCGATCGCGCATGCGCTATGGCATCCGCTCAGTCCAAGCGGGTTACGAGCGCGCGAACTCCGCCTCGGCGAAATCCGCGATCCCATCGGCGAAACTCTGATTGACCGCGCCATGTGCGTGACGATGCCCGCGCCACATAGTCTGACCGGCGAGGATGTCGCCGAACTGCATTGTCATGGCGGCGTCTATCTGGTGCGGCGCGTGCTCGCCCTGGCGCTGGACCTGGGGGCGCGCATGGCCGAGCCGGGCGAGTTCAGCCGCCGCGCTTATCTCAACGGCCGCCTCGGCCTGACCGAAGCGGAGGCCATCGCCGACCTGGTCGCGGCGCGGAGTGAAAGCGCGCTGCGGCAGGCGCTTAGGCAAATGCACGGCGCGTTGGCCGTTCGGGTTGACCGGATGCGCGAGCAGGTGATCGCGATTCGCGCCCATCTGGAAGCCGCCATCGACTTCTCCGACGAGGACTTAAAGCTGCCTTCGGGCAATGAGATCGCCGATCAGATCGGACGCCTGCTCGAGGACCTCGCGCCACTGCATGACAGCTTCGTCCGCGGCCGTCTTAACCGTGAGGGCGCGCGCGCGGCGATTATCGGCAAACCGAACGCCGGCAAATCCAGCATTCTCAATTTGTTGCTGGGCGCGGAACGAGCCATCGTGACGCCGATCGCGGGCACCACGCGCGACGTGATCGAGGACAGCGTCAATCTCGGCCCTTATACGCTGGTGCTGCTGGACACCGCCGGGATGCGCGAGAGCACCGATCAAATCGAGCGGCTCGGGATCGAACGCGCGCGGGAATCTTCACGCGCCGCCGATCTGTTGATCGCCGTGTTTGATTCGTCGCGGCCGTTCGAAACCGATGATGCCGAAGTTATCGGCCTTTGCCGTGGCCGTCCCGGTCTCGCCCTGCTCAACAAATGCGACCTCGCGCCGAGGCTCGATGCACGGGAGTTGCGCGCGCTCGGCCTTGACCTGCCGCTCATGGGATTTTGCGCTATTGATTCGAGCGGAATCGGCGCGTTGCGCGATCGGCTGGCGGCAATGCTCGATGAATTGGCCGGACCCTCCGGCGGCGAGGAGATCGCGATTTCGCGCGAACGCCATCGCGCCGCCCTGGCGGCCGCGTCCGCGGCTCTTGAGCGCGCGCGTGCGGCCGCGCGCGGCGGGTTGCCACCCGAATTGGTCGCCGTGGACGTGATGATCGCGAGCAACGCACTCGGCGCGATTACCGGCGCGGTCGGGACCGAAGATATTCTCGACGCGGTCTTCCGCGAATTCTGCATCGGCAAATGAACCACCCGACTTATTGTAGTGGTAACAGTACAATATGTAGACTGATGACGACGCGCAGCGAATCGATGTCCGCTGATGGGCGCGCTTGGCCGCGCCGGCCCGCGTACGTCATAATCATCCATTCGAGTGATCATCATGAAGTATGACGTGATCGTTGTGGGCGCCGGCCATGCCGGGATCGAAGCCGCGCTGGCCGCCGCGCGGATGGGCCGTCGCACGCTGATGCTGACGCTCAATCTCGACCATATCGGGCAAATGTCGTGTAACCCGGCGATCGGCGGGATCGGCAAGGGCCATCTGGTGCGGGAGATCGACGCACTGGGCGGCGAGATGGCGCTCGCGATCGACGAAACCGGCATCCAATTTCGCTTCCTTAATACGCGCAAGGGACCGGCCGTGCGCGCGCGCCGCGCGCAGGCCGACAAGGCCGCATATCGTGCGCGGATGAAGCGCGTGCTCGAGACCTCGCCGAACCTGACGATTCGCCAGGCCAGCGTCGATCGCCTGCTGATCGAGAGTGGCCGCGTGTGCGGAGTGGAGTCGCAAACCGGTGAGATCTTCGAGGCCGCGTGCGTGATTCTGACCACCGGAACGTTCCTCAAAGGCCTCGTCCATATCGGGCTGAAGAACTATTCGGCGGGTCGCGCGGGTGATTTCGCCGCGATGGAATTAAGCGACCACCTGGCGCAGCTCGGCTTCCGCATCGGCCGGCTGAAAACCGGCACCTGCCCGCGCCTGGACAGCCGCAGCATCGACTACTCCGAGCTCGAAGTGCAGCCGGGTGACGATCCGCCGCCGCCTTTTTCCTTTCGCACCGGGCGGATCGAGCAGACCCAGGTCGCATGCCATCTCACCTACACCAACGCATTCACGCACGAGATTATCCGCGGCGGGATCGACCGCTCGCCGATCTACTCCGGGGTGATTCAGAGCCGCGGCCCGCGCTACTGCCCGTCCGTTGAGGACAAAGTGATGCGCTTCCGCGACAAGGAGCGGCATCAGATATTCCTTGAACCCGAGGGGCGCGACACAATGGAGATTTACCCAAACGGACTCTCGACCAGCCTGCCGCTGGACGTGCAGCTCGCGATGGTGCGGTCGATAAAGGGGTTGGAATGTGCGGAAATAATGCGTCCTGGCTATGCTATCGAGTACGATTTTTCGGATCCTACGCAATTGCAGGCGTCGCT
>JBOHWL010000003.1:0-30642 GCA_050736615.1 Binataceae bacterium (SeqCode)
TCGGAGCGCGGCCACATTGAAGCGCAACGATCAGAGGACGAATGAGATCACACACGGACGTTTTTCGATACCGGGAGGGAACCGCGACCCCGAACATCCGGAGCGAATGACCCATCACTGAGCCAGCAATGGCGCGCGCAAGCCTCAAGAGTGTTGCGGACAAGCAGGTCCTTTACCTGACCACGATCGGACGTACGACGGGTTTGCAGCGCGAGATCGAGATTTGGTTCGTGGCCTACAGCGAGCGTTTCTACCTGTTGGCCGAAACGGGTGAAGCCGCCGGGTGGGTCAAGAACGTCCGACGCAAACCCAGGGTCACCGTCCGGATCCGAGGACGGCGAATCGACGCAACAGCGCGTATGCTCGACCGTCAAGCCGATCGCAAACTATGGGGCGAAGTCGCTGCAATCGCCGATCACAAGTATGGATGGAGCGAGGGCCTGCCCGTGGAAATTACGCCGCTTCCCTCGCCCGACACAAATTCCGACCCCAGCATCAGGCTTGGCGCCGGTCGCTGAGTCGGCGTGATGACAACCAGGAGTTTGGATGATTATGAGTAACAATATTGAAGGAAAAGTCGTCGTTGTCACGTGCGCGAGCAGCGGCTTGGGCAAGGCGGCCACCCGGCTGCTCTCGACGCGAGCGCGTTTTGCTTCCGGCACGGGCCCTGCGATGGCGCGCTCGCGTGCGCGCCCTGACCGGTCACGGTTTTTTTTGCGATAGTCCGCGAGCCCGACGCTCTCGTCTTATCCGGGTCAGACGGATGGCTGGCTGGCGTTGAGATTAGCCAGATACTGTCCACGATGGACCGTCCCCAGCACGCGGATCGTCATGAGGCCGTTGGGGTTGTTCTCCATCGAGAGCGGGTCGGCGGAGAGGAACACGAGGTCGGCGGCGAAGCCACGCCAGACGCTTTTCACTTTTCCACCAACTTCGCGACACTACCCAATTTTCGCGGCCAAGCGAAAGTTACATTCTTCTGTTGTGTTTTTGGCATCTGCTTTTACCGGGATGCGCCTCGTGGGCACGGTGTTTCGGGGTTCTTGAAAGTAAAAGCGCGCGAGCGATCGGAGTTAAAGCAAGTGTTCGCCTTTGTCGTCCACCGTACTTCTATAGGGATTCCCTCAACCGAGTCGGGAATGTTCCATTCCACGTCATGAGTGATCTCATCCGCGTATACGATTATTCCCAGCTCGCCGTCGGAAAGTCGATCGATCATCACTGTCTGGAAATGAGGTATTCGCAATAGGTTTGGACGTTCCAAATTAATCGCATGAGCGATTTTGTTGAGCTCTTCACTAGAATTCGGCGCCCGTGCATGGGAAGCTGGGACCCGCACAGCTTCTGTCGTTTGCGCTGGCAGCCGAGGCGCCCAGCAGGTGAGTGTAAAGCCTACGGCCAAAAGTGGCGCAGTAAATCTCACGACACCCGCATTATTAGGGAACTGTTCCTACGCCAACACTGAACTGTCCGATGAACTTCGCAATCATCGACCCGACGAAATTCGTTTGCAACATGGCAAAAACATTTACCCCGGATGATAATATTGAATTTCATCGACTTCGACGGGAAATCCGCCCATCTCTGTGGGGAGCTTGTCTATAATATCTTGCGTTACGGTCGTCGCCACGCCGATTTGAATCACGACCGTCCCGTTTTTCACCAACGGGCCCATAGAGGAGACCGGGATTCCCTCGGCGGTCCATTGATCATATTCCGCTTGGCTCTCCGAGCTGTTCACTACGTTTCCTGCTTGTTCAAGCTGTTGTGCAATCGACCGGGACAGTCTATGAGAAGGGGTTTGGTTCTTGCGATAGCTGTCTGAGATGCAGTACAAGCATTGCCACCTGCCATCGATACGCCGAAGTAGCTCAATACGCTTCCGATTGGCGACGCGACAGAGTCTATAATTTCGCCGCTGCTGTTAACTCCATAGGCAAAATATAGACCCACGTTGTGCGCAATCGGTGACAGTCACCACTAGCTAACCTGAGTCGCCCGGCCCACTTTCGGGACTAAAATTAATAATGGGTTGGTTCGTATACTTATAGCAATACGGCGAAGGGCTCGGTTTCTGCGTCATTCGGCGGGATCGTGCTCAACGTCCGATGGGATCAATTGCAGCCTGACGGCCCCCACCGCGATCGCTCGCGGCAATCCAATCGACCAGGACCTGGCAGCGGTCCGTTCTTGTAACCGCGAGCACCCCGGCGCGCCATTATGGGTGAAACTGCGAGTATGGGGCGGCTTCGATGCCCCCATCTGGGCGCAAAGTATTGGCGGCGCACCGATTGTAATCACCGATAGCAGCATGGCATGAGCGGAACCGTCGGACGGTGGTGGGGAGCGTTTATATCCAGGCGTGGCGCAAGCTGCAGGCGAGGCTGGCGCGATCGCGACCCAAAGTCCGCCGGCCGCCTCGCCCTGCCCGCCGCCTCCACCTGGATACCCGGGTTCATGTGACGGTTCGACGGTATTGACGCCAACGGGACCGTGATCTGCGCGCAGGTGGATCAGCGCCGCGAGAAAAGCGCACCCTGGCATGTGAATCCCAACGCAATCTCAGACGGCGGTGACACGCTCGCGATGGTACATGACTGTCGAAAAACGGCACCCGAGGCGGTACGCGGAATATCAGCCGCTTTTGTCGCGGCGACGCTGCTCGTATTCGTTTGCCAACGACCATGCCGAATACCCGGAAATGAATTGGATGAGAACGCCGTGGCTGCTGCGCGGCGAAATGAAAGACTCGTAGCGCGCGGGCGTGTCGGTGTCATCGATCATCTCAACGCCGCACTCCTTCAGCCGCTCCGTTTCCCATTTCGCGCCAGGCAGATTGAAAGTCACGTGATGCAAGCCCTCGCCGCGTTTGTTGAGAAATGCCTGCAGGAACGAAGCGGGGCCAAGCGGTTCCAGCAGTTCGATTGAGAGGCGATAAAGCTCGATCTTGCAGAGCCGATAGCCTTTCTCAGGCTGTTCCAGTTCATACATGAAGCGACCGCCCAGCACGCCCTCGTAGAATTTGCGAGCTTCCTTTAAGTTCCTTACGACAACGGCAATGTGATCGAGAATCCCGACGCCCGATTCCATATCTTTTCTTTCCTCGTATGTTTTCTTTCCTTGCGGATTTCGTTCCTTATAACCCCCGATATCACGTTTGTGAAAATTGGATCGATCGCGATATGAGCATCATCGATACGAATCGGATCAAAATGCTCTGTCACAGACGTGGCGCGGCGGGGTTGGAACTATCTTATGGCAGCACTACTTCGGAGCAAGGGCCCCGACTCGCCGCGCGCCTGGCTCATGGTCGGCGCCGCATTTCTCGCCTCCTTTGTGGTGTTCGGCATCAGCTACAGCTTCGGCGTCTTCTTTAAACCCATGGCCGCGGAACTTCACGCGAGCCGCACCGCGACCTCGGCCTTGTTCTCAATCACCAGTTTCGCCAGTTACATGCTTGCCTCCGTCACCGGACGCTTAAGCGATCGCTTCGGACCCCGGCTTGTCGTGGGAGTGGGCGCACTCACGATGGGCGTGGGTTTGGTGTTGACCGCGTTCATTCAGCACATGTGGGTTGGCTATCTGACCTATGGAGCCGGTGTGGGGATAGGCGCCGCCTGCGCCTACGTGCCGACATTGGCGCTCGTCGGCGGCTGGTTTGCCAGACGGCGCAACACCGCGCTTGGCCTCGCCGCCGCGGGCACCGGATGCGGCACGGTGGTAGTGCCGCCGCTGGCGGCCGCGCTGATCGGCCGTTATGGCTGGCGCATGACCTACGTATGTTTCGGTGCCGGCGCTGCGCTTCTGCTGAGCGCTTGTGCGATTGTGACCGACCGTCCGGCGCTCGCGCCAGCGCCAGTGGTCAAGCGATCATTGCGGCGCGTGGTGTTTTCCACCGAATACGCACTGCTGTATGCCTCGTGGCTGCTCGCGAGCACCGCGCTGCTGGTGCCGTTTGTTTTTCTGCCGTCGTTCGCCCGTGACCACGGCGCGAGCCCAGTCGCAGCGGCATTATTGCTATCGTTGATAGGCGGCGTGAGCGTGGTCAGCCGCCTCGGCGTTGGCATCCTCGGCGACCGCGTGGAAGTGCTCAGCCTGTTCAAGGCAACCGTGTTCGTGATGGCCGTCAGCTATGTGATCTGGTTTGTATTTCCGTCCTACGAATTGCTGATTCTCTTCACGGTCGTGCTCGGGCTGGGCTATGGCGCGCGTATTTCGTTGTTACCCGGCGTGCTGATCGAATTCTTTGGCGTGGAGGATTTGGGAAGCACACTCGGAGCGTTTTTCACTTCTTCGGGTGTTTCGGCCATCCTCGGACCGCTGCTTGCCGCATTCGTGGTGGATTCCACCGGTAGCTATCGATGGGGCATCGCGTTCGCGCTGGGGATGGGCCTGCTCGGATTCGCGGCAATCGCGCCCTTGCGCGCACGGAGCGGGTAAAAACCGCCTCACCGTCCAGATGATTTTATTCCCTCACTATGCTGAACCTTCCTGAAATCGGGCCTATCGATTCCAATTGCGCATCGGCGCAAAAGTGCGCATAAAAATTGTCGGCGGCGCTGGACACTTCTGGCGCATTTCCAAGCCGCACAAGTGCGATTCAATCTGCCCAACGACGGCGAAGATTCATGTCCAGCTTTCAGAGCCGCAGGCAAGCCTCGGCGGCCAGATGAAAAACGCGTTCGCGCGCCGCGTGACGATTCCATCCTCGTGGCGCCCATTGCTTGCCTGCCAGGCTGTCCCCGGCGTACAGAATCTCGGCACATTCGACTCGGCGAAAGCGCGCCACCGCGAAGAACGCCGCCGCCTCCATCTCGACCACGATACATCCTTCGCGCCGGCGCCGAAGCATCCGCCGGCGGGTTTCGCGATAGACACCGTCGGTGCTCCAGGTCTTGCCCCGAAGATAGTCGTGGTGGTTTTCATCCAGCACTTTCACCAGCGCCGCGAGCGCATCCGGCGTAGGCGCGACCTCCCGGCCAGGCCTGAGATAGTGATATGAGGTTCCCTCATCGCGAATTGCGGCTTGTGGAATTACGATTTGGCCTACCGCAATAGAGTCGTAGAGGACACCGGCGCCGCCGCAAGCGATGAACTTGCGGCATCCAAGCGCCACCATATGTTCGAGTCGTGCCGCCGCGATCGCGCCGCCAACACCGGGATGAACCACTGCGAGCCGCGCGCCGCCGTAGCTGAACTCGTAAACCGGGATTTCACCCGTCTCACTCCTGATAGTGTGGACGAGCCGTGCCCCCTCGCCGCGCGCCATCAAGGCGATTACCTCCGGAAAGAAGCAAAGCACGCAATGTGCCGCGATATCGATAGGCCTGATGACGCGCGAGGGTTCGATAATTGCCAAACGCGCGGGGTCGTACTCCAGTAGCGGCACGTCCGTCGAGCAGTTCCGGCCGTCTCTGTCCGCTAGGACTTTCGAAGCAGGCTTTTGCCGCATCGCCGTCTGACTAAAGTGATCGCTTATCGGCGCACCGCCGATCGATGTTTCTAGCAGGCTGTTGATAAATCACAGCCTGCTCCCCCTCTCTTTCTCCCCCGCAAAAGAGCGGGAGAGAAGCTTGAGTAAAGCAGCCATCTTTTACGCAGGGCGTCGAGGGCACTGGGTGCAACTTGCGCTAAGAACGCCTTTTTCAACACCCTGCTAGCGCATGATTTCGTTGAGGCCGCCCGGCGTTGAATACTTAGCGATATCATTAAATTCCTTGGGCGCTTGGCCATCCAAATAGAATGGCTGGCCATTGGCGGGCGTAATGAAATAGGTGGCGTGTTTATTTTGGATGTCCCACATGCCTTCGAATTGCGAGCCGCACGAATTAACCGGGCCGATCCCGGGAGCATCGAGCGTATGGGTGAAGACCGCCAGGATTTTCCATAAGCGCATGTTGGAGTCGTAGAGTTCTTCCCACAACGGCGCATTGAATTGCTGGTCGATATACATGATGCGTTTCCCATAGCAGTAGCCGCTGGCCATCGAGGGAATTTTGCGTACGTCGATCACATCGACATTGCGAAGCTGCCAGGTGCCCCATGACGGCTTGGGCCATCCCAACGGCATATCAAAACCATCCGGAAACGGGGTTGTGGGCATCTCATAATCAGTCAGTGCCAATATCCTGCGTTGACCGAGATAAGCCGCGCGGAACTGCCCGATGACGCCGTTGAAGCCAAACCGATAGTCGTCGGAAGTCACGTCGGTGCCGCCCTGCGCGCTACAGCGTGCTCGCGCGGATACCGGCTGGTAGCGACGTAACTCGGGAAGAAACACGTAATCGTCCTGATCCCTGGCAACATCGTCATAAGAGATGGAAAGATGGGCGGTATATTTCTTGTTTTCGGGCGCCACCGTCATCACCCACTCCGTGAAGTATTTACCATCCGCGCCCGGGAAGCTGGCGGAAATGCCCGGATCGGTGTTGTCACTTAGCTGATGATAGACAACTTCATCGGCGCTGCACTCTATATTGCCGAAGTGGTCTTGAAGACATCCCTCGGCATCGGTGTCAACAAACAAATGCGGCAGATACCGAAACCACAGATTAGCTAAAATTTCCCAGCCCTTGTCCGGCCCGGACGGATTCGGAAAGGGGCGCCCGCCTTGATAGCCGGCCAGGCGGGTTTTGCCGTCCGGCTCATGTATCACCCTCACCTGCGCGGCATACTTTTCGGTCGCTTCCTGGTAGCCTTTGGGCAGCGGATGCATGATGGTCGGACCGATTTTCATCTCAACATCGGCGGGCATTTTCCAAAAATATTTGCCTTCGAACAAGGCGATCATGCCGTCGGGCATAAACTGCCTGTAGCGCCGCCAGTTCTGCATTGTGATCACGGTCCCGATGGGAACCGTAGCTGACGTGTGATTTCCGGCAGCCTGTGATGGCAATGGACCCGCGGCCGGCGAGGCCGCACAAACGACATTTCCACTCATCGATACGACCAAAAGAACGACAAACAACAATCCAGCCGCGACTACCGTTTTCATTCCCAGCCCTCGTTTAGTGTCGTTTGCTTACAACCCCCCAATCCGGCGAGATGTGAAAACGACCATCCCGAGGTGCGTCTGATTCTGTCGATGGCTCGTCGAAGTTCGTCTCCGACATACTGGGAAGAACCGCGGTCGAGGGTCTCCCGCAGGAAGACGCGGGACAAAGCTCTCCCACTGAGTCAGAGTGAAAATCGTTCAATCAACAAGAAACGCTATGGCGAACACGTCGGACGGCGATGGTTTAGCATGGTGTCGACGCGGCTTTTCGAATCGCAAAATGAAATTGAGCTGGAGTAAGCGCCTTTTCGACCCGGCGTCCGACGCAAGAATCGACGTGGACGGCACCCTGGCAGTTCGTCAGTCCCGCCGACAAGCCGGTTTCGACGTTGCAGTCGCAGGAAACATCTTGATCGTCACCCGGTATCGGCGAGCAAACCGCAGTCGTGCACAGAGCGATAGGTACTTGCGCACACGACGAAATTGGGCGGCGTTTGACTTGATGAACCGCCGCTATCAGATCCGCACCCGCAGATGACTCCAAGCATCAGTACCGCCACGATCGGCGACGCCGGATAGCCGAGCCTTGCCGAAAACCTCATACGATCCACGGGAAGCGGGGACAGTGGCTTTGGTAACGAGGCCTGCATCGATTCTCCTGCAATGCCACGGAAGCTCATTTTTCCACCGGAAGGTCCGGATCCTCCTGCCAATTCCTGTAACTGAGATAATAAAGCGCGAAGTTCGTGAAGCCCGCGTTCAACAAGGCCAAAGCGGCAAGTGACGACTTGGCTCCGTCCTGGCAATAGACGATTATTTTCTGTTTGCGATGAAAGCCGGCGGCGGCAAAGAACTTCTTGAGTTCCGCCGGCGACATCAACTCTCCGGGCTGGTGCGGGACGAAGAATTCCTCGATTGGAAGATTCAGCGCGCCGGGAATATGTCCGCCGCGCGTATCCGGCGGAATCAGCACGCTGCCGTCGAATTCGCCGGGAGTGCGAACATCGATCAGGGTCGCGGTAGGAGGGTCGGCCAGCGCCGCCGCCGCAACATCGTCCCGGAAAAGCATCGGGATCGGTTGTTCCGTATCCCGCGCGATGAAAGTGACGGGCGTCGGAACCACGGGTTCGCTATGCAGTTGAAGTTTACCGGCGGCGATGAGCGGTTGCATGGCGGCGAACCCGCCATTGACGAGGCTCGCATTCACCGCGCCGAAATGCGCCAGTAGAAAACGGATGCGCGCGGCAAATTTAAGCTCGCCGTCATCGTAGACGATTACGCGGCTGCTCTGGCTGATACCCAGCGCGCCAATCATGGCCGACCAGGCCGCGTAATCCACCAAATCATCCGCGACGAAGCTGAAGTCGGCCCAAGCGTCCTCGTCGACCAGCACGGCGTCATTGACATCGCCGAGCGGCTGCGTTTCGTCCGCGCTCGCCGCGGCCAGCAACACCACTCCGGGTTGCGCCAGCACAGTGGGAAGCTGATCCGCCAAGACGATGTAGCGGGAAGGCTGCGACGGCGGCAACGCGCTGCCATTATCCCTGCCGCAGCCGGCCACCAACAAAAGGGTAAGGATTAGCAATCGAACCCAAAAGAAACCGCCCCGATCCCATAGCCTTTTTCGCCCGCACGCTCTCCCGATGAGCATCCCTCCTCCAAGCCGCCCGCAATTGCCGTACGGCGAAACGCAGGAGTTTGAGCTTCAGCCGAAAACCAACGATGGCGGCCGCGCTATTTGTTGAGGACCTTGATTTTGAACGGAGGCAATTTTTTGCTCTTCTTCAGGGCGTCGGTCACTTGCGCATCCTGCTGCACGGTCGCCGACGAGATCACGCCGGTGGTGCAGGTGGTCGAGGTGTATTTGCTCGTCACGATCACGTAGTCGCCCAGATTCTTCACCACGCCGCAGGTGCACAAGGCCGCTTGCGGATTGTTCTTGTCGATGATGCAGGGCTTATCGAGACACCATGCCCAGGGCCGATCATTCGCGCAGACCGCGTAACTGTGCACCGGGTAATAGCGCGACCTGATCTGCTGGCCTTGCGGGGTGTCCTTCACACCCTGGCAGGCTTGCTGACCGGCGGAGTAACCGTGATTGACGGTGCAATGACAGGCGACCTCTTTGTCATTTCCCGGGATTGGGTCGCAGGGTGCGATGGTGCACAAGGCAAACGTGCTCTTGCAGATTTTGAAGCTCTGCGCCCATGCAGGCGTATTAAACGTTGATGTGATGCCGAAAGCCAGCAGAATTGTTGTAAAGAAGAATAGTCTGGTTTTCATCAATCTCCCCACTTTGTTGCTTGCAAGAAGGTATGTTTTACAATATTGCAAGGTCAAGACTGATCAGAACTAATCATATCGCCTTAACTGCCGATAAGATGGCTTTGCCCGTCGCAGGCTTCGCGCTTTCGCCGCTTGGCGGATTTAGGAGCCTTTAAGGGTTGACGTGATGGCCGTTTCGAATTTCTGGAGGGACGCGCGTCGGGCCGCCAGGTTCGGTTTACTCATCCTGGCGATCACGCTGACAGCATGTGGCAATGACGCCGGCACGACCGCGAGCGTGAAGCCGGCCATGCGGGGATTGATCGATCTTGGTGATATGGGTTTCTACACGCAGCCGTCGGCCCGCGCGATTCCAACCAATATTCCCTCGGAAGTGGAGCCGTTCGCCCAGTCCTTCAACGGCATCGTCATCAATCTCACCTGGGCGCAGCTTCAACCCGACGGTCCCACGCCGCTGGGACGCGACAATGCACTCAATCAGGCGCTGGCGGCGGTGGTCGCTTACAACCAGCAAAATCCGGGCGCTCAACTCAAAGTAAAGCTGCGGGTATGGGCGGGCCTGGTGGCGCCGAATTGGATCAAAGATCGCGAAGGGCCGATCCCGATCAATTTTTATGACCCGCACAGCGGCATCACCGAAACGGGAACGGTGGGGCAATGGTGGACGCCCGCGTATATTCAAGCCTGGCGTGCGCTACAAAGACGCCTGGCGCGAAGATACGACCATCGGCAATTGATTGAGGAGATCGCGGTGACTTCCTGCGCGTCCAATACGGACGAGCCGTTTATTTCCTGGAATGCGGACCCGGCGACGATTCAGACGCTGCATCAATACGGCTACAGCGACGCGGCGCAACAGTCATGCCTGTCCGGCGCGATTGCGGATTATTCGTCGTGGAAGCGGACGCCGATCGACTTCCCGTTCAGTCAATTTCAGAATACCGACGAGGATGTTCCACCCGATCCGAAAATAACCACGGACCCGGGGTTTACCGTCGCGGTGATGCGGCAGTGTCATGCCAGCGGCCATTGCATTCTGAATAATCAGGCGCTCCGCGATCCCGCGTATGCTCCCGACTTGGTGGTCTACAATGAAATGTCGGCCTTGTATTCACAATCACCCTCATCGACGCCGCTCGATTTTCAGACCGCGGCGCCCACGAACATCGGCAGTTGGTGCGGCGCGATCGGTAACGGCATCCGCTTGCACGGCCTGTCATACGAGATGTGGGGCGATTACGGCGGGTTCAAGACGATGCCGGACGGCCCCGCGATCATGGCGAATCTCGCCCACGCGGTGCGGACGGATACGCAGCCCGCACCCTCGCCCTGTCCGGCCGCGGTGATTACGCCGCCCTCCACCACCGCCGCTGTCCGCTGATTTCCCAGCCGTCCGTCAATCGCCGGGTGCGGCATCGCCGGTTATCACCTGCGCGTGATTGAAGAAGGCGACCAGCGCCGCGCCGCCGACAGTGTTGCCAATAAAGCGTAGGATCAAAAAGCCGACTACACAGCGGCGGGAAGAGGAGCGCGCGGCAGACCCGTCGCGACCAGCGAAAATCCCATCGAGATGCCGGCCGTCAACCCCGACCAGGTGAGTGAAATGATCGGCCCGCGCAACTCGCCTTCGCCCTCGGTGCGGATCGCTTCGAGATCCGGCGGCATGATTCGAGCAATCATATGGCCTTCGGTTTTGGTATTCATTTCTGTATCGGCGCGCCGCTCGCGCGTTATGAAGGCCGTATCGCACTTGAGATATTGCTGGAGCGCTTGTCGAATCTCCGCCTGGTGGGGAGTCAACCGATCGAGCATCACGCCCATTTTTTTCTGCGCGGCCTGAAGCGGCTCGAGATCGAGTGGAGTGTGTGACGACGGCAATTCCTAATTTTATTTGAAGGAGGAACGAACATGACCTATGTGCAGGCATCAATCAAACTTCGCGCGGGCAAACTTCCGGATTTTATCGCTCTGATGAAGTCGGTCATTCCGGTGATCGGCAAGCATGGATGGAAACTGCTCGGAAGTTACACCGCCATGGTCGGCAGGTTCCACACCGTACTCGATTTGTGGGAACTGCCGGATGCGAATGCGATCGAAGCGGCGCTCAGCGATCCGGCTTTTCAAGAATACGGGCCGAAAATCGCCGAGATCATCGAAGACGAAACCCTGACCGTCCTGACCAAGCTGCCGCTTTGAACGCGCGCTGAGTATAACCCGGACGGCATCTCACTGCCTCGTGCCGTCCGGCGCTTCAATTCGCGGATTTCACCGATCTCGCGGCGATCACGCCGGCAACTTCGGACCAGCAAACCTGGCCTAACCGGGCCAGTCTTTGCGTGGATCGGACGGCGCCAACTCTCGAACCATCGATTTGCAAACGCTCGCGCATGGAAAGGCGTTGTGCGACGCTTTGCGCATTTATGTGCGCGATAGGAAAGCGTGCGAGGTCTCAATGAAGCGTGCAAGCGGATGTTTAATCCCTATGATCCTTGTGCTCGTGGCCGTGGGCCTTGCGGGCGCGCCCAGCTTCACATCAGCACAGGGGAATTCGCTGGCGCTGGCCTATCAGATCATTTCATCGAAGCGGTTCGTGGATCTCACGCACACCTTCGGCCCATCGACGCCGGTATGGAAAGGCTTCGGTCCGGCGACATTCTCGGCCGCGGCCAATCCGGCCACCGGTGCGCCGTACACGATCGGCCAGGACGGGTTTCGCGCCTTTTTCTACTCGATGGTTGGGCAATACGGCACGCATATCGACCCGCCCGCGCATTTCGATCCGCACGGCGTCACGATGGATCGGATTCCGCTCAAGCAGATGATCCTGCCGCTGGTGGTTTTCGATATGACGCCGATGCTCAAGCGGGATCCCAATCACGCGCTCACGGTGGCTGACATCAAAGCGTGGGAAAAGCGGCACGGCCGCGTACCGGCGGGGTGCTTCGCCGCGCTACGCACCGACATGTACAAGGACTGGAACACTAATCCGCGGCGCTTCGAGCGTTATCCATTTCCGGCATGGTCCCTGGCGGCAATCAAATTTCTCTACGAGGATCGCGGGATTGTTGCGAACGGCCATGAGTCAATGGACACCGATATCACTCCCGGACTTGAATCCGAGGCTTGGCTGCTGCGGCACGGTCACTGGCAAATCGAAGTAATGGCCAACCTGGACAAAGTGCCCGCCACCGGCGCGCTGATTGTGGTGACATGGCCCAAACCGAAAAATGGCCTGGGATTTCCGGCACGCGCATTTGCAATCTTGCCCTGAAAAAAATCGCGGAAGGAAACTCGCGCCGCAAGCTTCCAGCTCTGGAATCACGCTTCCGGTGTGAAATTACCTGGTGCCGCGAAAAAGCACGCCGCCGCTTTCCAGCGCGGCAATCCGTGCGGGAGAATAGCCGAGATATTCGCGCAGGACCGTCTCGTTGTGCTCGCCCAAGGTCGGCGCCTCGAGCGGCGCGTGCCGTTGATATGCGGAAAAGCGCAGCGGAAACCCGGGCACCTCGAACTCGCCAAGGAAGCGATCACTGACTTTGCGGATAGTCTCGCGGTCGCGCAGATGCGGATGCGCCATCGCCTCTTGAATCGTCAGCACGGGCGCGTAGGGCACGCGGTGTTCCTCAAACAGCGCGAAGACCGCCTCATCACTGGGCATCGAGTCAAGCCAGTCCTGAATTAAGCGGGTAAGCTGGTCGAAATTGCTCATGCGCGCCGCAATCGTGGCGTAGCGCGGATCCTGCGCCAGTTCCGGCCGGCTCATCGCGCGGCACAAATAGACGAACTGATAGTCCACGCCGGCCATGATCAGGATCGGATTGCGCTTGCCGCCATACACGCCCAGCGGGGCGATCATGAAATGATGCGAGCCATTGCGGCGGGGCACGATCGCCCCCGCGCTCAAGCTCGCTGAATGCACCGTCAGGTCGTTATAGCTGAAGTAGCAATCGAGCAGCGATGTTTCGAGGAACTGTCCCTCACCGGTGCGCTCGCGGTGAAGCAGGGCGGTGACAATCCCGCCGACGGCATGGACGCCGGTGGTGATATCGCCGATGCCGACTTGCGGCAGCACCGGGGCGCCTTGCGGGTCGCCAAACATGCTGAGCACGCCGGAATAGGCGCATCCGATGAAATCATAGCCGGGCCGATTGGCGAGCGGGCCATTCTGCCCGAAGGTCGAAATCGAACACATGATGATGGTCGGGTTGATCGCCTTCAGCGCGGGATAGTCAAACCCAAGACGCCCGATAACGCCCGGCGCGAAATTCTCGACCACGACGTCGACCTTCGCGGCGAGCTCCCGGATAATCGCCGCCGCGGCGGGTTTTCTAAGATCAAGGCAAAGGCTTTTTTTGCCGCGATTTTGTTGAACGTAATAGGCACTGCGTCCGTCGCGGATATACGGCACGGCGCGCGAGATGTCACCGTTGGGCGCGAACTCGACCTTGATTACCTCCGCGCCCATCTCGGCCAAATAACGGGTAGCCGTCGGTCCGGCGAGCACCTGGGTGAAATCGAGCACACGATAGCCGTCGAGCATTCGCTTCGAACTCGCCGCCATTGCTTTTGAACCTCCGGTCGCGTAAGCAATCGCACCATCGCCGGATGAAGGCAAGCGTTCGCCCTTTGCCTCTTTGGTTTGAGCGATAGAAGCGCCCCTCCCATCCGAACGGCTGGGATTCAGTCAACGCACGCTTGATGAGTATGAAAAAGGCGGCGAGAATGGCAACGGCCGCGTCGCGTGGCCACGTTTGCGAGCTTGACGCCCCGCCTCTCCCGCATCGAGCTGTCCTCAGGCGTGGCACGCGGCAATCGGCGTGCCATTTTCCCTGCCAGCGGGGACAAGCCCGTGCAACGGGCTTTTGCGCTTGCGTTGTTGGTTGTGTATAGGGACGGCTTTGCGGTCAAGCTCGAATCGGGGTTTTTCCGGCCAGCGTAGATGGCCGGCGGACGGCATTGGGCGTGACCGAACAGGCCTGTTGCGGCTCGTGAATATGATGGAAACGGAAGCCGAACTACTGCCCCTGCTGGAGACGCTCTACGCGTCGAAAAATCCGACGCGGCGATGGTTGCATTGCACGCGCCGCGACTGGATCATCGCCCGTATTCGCGAATGCGCCCGGATCATGCCGGGCCGCGCCCTCGAAGTGGGCTTTGGCGCGGGTGTATATCTGCCAGCGCTGGCGGAGAATTACACGGAAGTGGTTGCCAGCGATCTCGAGCAGGCCCATCTAAGCCATGCGCACGCACTCGCGCTCAAGTACCCGCATCTGCAACTGGTCACCGATGACATCACGCGCCCGCGGCTGCCGCCACGGAGTTTCAGCCTGATTCTTTGCAGCGAGGTGGTCGAGCATATCGCGGATTCAATCGCGGCATTGAACGGGATGCATCGGCTGCTCGCACCCGGCGGGATTCTGATCCTTTCGACGCCGCAGCGCCGCAGCTTGCTTGAGATGGCATGTAAAGTCGCCTTCATGCCGGGCTTAATCAGCCTGGTGCGCCGGATTTATGCCGAGCCGGTTTTCGAAACCGGGCATATCAATTTGCTGAGTGCGCGCGAAGCGGCACGGCGAATCGAAGCGGCCGGTTTCACGATTACAACGCGCTACAAGTCTGGCATGTATATTCCCGTACTCGCGGAATTTGGCGGCGGCGCAGGATTGCGCTGTGAGCGGCGCTTGGAGCACTGGCTGCGTGGGAGCGCACTCGATTGGATGTTGTGGACGCAGTATTATATCGCCCGCGCCTGACGTATCGAGGGACGGCCCGTCCTATTTTATCCGCATGACGGCGTATTGCTCGCGTGGCGGCCGAGGCCAGTCTGGCCACGTTCGCCAGAAAAGCCCGCGCAAGACCGGCTAGCAGGCTGTTGATAAATCACAGCCTGCTGCCCTCTCTTTCTCCCCCGCAAAAAAGCGGGAGAGAAGCTTGAGGAAAGCAGCCATCTTTTGCGCAGGGTGTTGAGGGCAAGATGCGGCTTGTGCTAAGAACGCCTTTTTCAACACCCTGCTAGCGCGCCATCAGGCGCTCGCGCAAGTGCTGGTCCCGCGCCGCATCAATCGCGCTCCAGGCTAATGCCAGTGCGCCATCGAAGATCGCTTGATCGGCGTCGGCAGTCGCACATGCGGCGGTAAATTCGGGTTGATGATTCACCGCCGGCAGCGAGTTGATCCCGATTAGCGGATGAATCGCCGGAATGGCGAGCGAGAGATTGCCCATATCGGTCGAGCCGGCCCCCATTGCGTGCGCAGCGGCGCCGGGAGTGGGTTCCGCATCGCGAAAACGGCGTCCGAGCGCCTCGGCGTTGCGTCTGAAGGTCGCACACAGTTCGAGATCATGGCGCATTTCGGCGTACGGCTTGCTACCCCCACGCATTTCGAGACTGGCGCCGGTCGCCAGCGCGCCCGCTTCGAAACAGCGATGAACCCGCGGCAAGAGATCGCCCAATTTCGCCAGCGTCTCAGCCCGCACCATGTATTTGGCGGCGGTGTGAGCGGGAATAATGTTGGGTGCCTCGCCCCCCTTGGTGATGATGCCGTGGATGCGATCGGAGTCGCGGATATGCTGGCGTAACAGGCCGATGGCCGTCTGCGCCAGCGTGAGCGCGTCGGCGGCGTTGATCCCGCGCTCCGGAAAGGCGGAAGCGTGCGCCTCCTTGCCGGTGTAGAACACCTCGAACATGGCTGCGGCGATAATCGGCGGCGCCACCATGTCGACCGGCGCCGGATGCACCATCATGGCGGCATGCACACCTTCGAAGGCACCGCGTTCAAGCATCAGGATCTTGCCGCCGCTGTCGCATACTTCTTCCGCCGGCGTTCCCATCAGGCTGACCGTAAGCCCGACCTCGTCGGCGACCTGGGCGGCCGCAAGCGCCGCGCCCAGCCCGATGGTGGCGATGACATTGTGTCCGCAGGCATGGCCGATTCCGGGCAGGCAATCGTATTCTGAACAAAAGGCGATATGCAGCGGCCCCGAGCCGGCGCGGGCGACAAAGGCGGTCGGCAGATCGCAGGCGCCGCGTTCGACTTTGAAACCGGCCGCGTCCAGAGCCTCGCCCAGCCATAAGGCGGCTTGCTCTTCCTCCCAACCCAGTTCGGGATGGGCGTGAATTCGGTGGCTCAGATCGACCAGATCGTTGCGCGCGGATTCGAGGCGTTCGCGCGCGCCCGCTTTCGCATCCATCGGTGTCCCTCCTGGGCATTTTCGCTCGGCCTTGCCAGCCTTTTATACCAGAAATCGTGATTTTTACATGCGCGCCGTTGACGAGGAGTGACTGGAGTAAAAATTGTCGCGGCGGTCAGCGGACTTGTTGACCTTAATACAACCGGCTAAAGCAATTGTTTAATGAAATGTGATCTGTGTGAACTCAAAGAATATACGCCGTGGTACGCACGCTTTACCCAGCCGTTCAAATTCGCCTTGCTCGAATGCGATTCGTGCGACACGCCGATGGCGGTGCTGGGCGAGCATCGCGCTCACGCCACCGACGAGGAACGCGCCTTCATGGTTGAGGCGCTCTCGCTCATCGCGCGCAGGAAATACGGCGATGGCGAATTCATCATTGATGGGCTGATGCGCCAGATTCCCGATCATTGCCATATCCACGCGCGGCCGACCCGCTGGCGCGGCTGAACAGCGTAGCCGCGCGCGGCCGGGATACGCGCGGCTTGGTTTGGCCTTCGCCATATGGTATATGCGCGACGGTATCATGTGCGCGCCAAGTCCGTGGGGGATAATAGTCGCCGTGGTACCGTAGTTGTCAGGAGGTTCTCGGGGGAATGGCTAACGGCATTGTCAAGTGGTTCAGCCCCAAAAAGGGCTACGGCTTCATCACCATGGATGACAGCCAGGAAGTCTTCGTCCACTACAGCGCCATCGATGGCAATGGGTTCCGCTCGCTGGAACAGGGCGAGGAGGTTCAATTCGAAGTCGCTCAAGGCCCGAAGGGATTACAGGCGGCCAAAGTGATGCGCCGCTAAAGCGTCACCGGCGCCGGGACTGGCCGTCCCGCACAGAATTATCGAACCGTTTCGCCTGAACCGGCCGGACCGTTGGTGCGGCTGGGGTTGACCGCTAAGATAGCCGGGCGAGATGGTGGAATATGGGCCTGAGGCGGCGGCGGAACCCCGCTGGCTGCCAGCGCGATTCGAGGCTTGCCCGGAAACTGGCCTGGTTTTCGCGCTAGTTGGAATCGCGCTGGCGATCCGTCTGTACTTAAGCCTGACCAGCTTCTGTATCTCAGGCGACGGTGTTGCTTATCTTGGGATGGCGCACCGGTTTGCCGCCGGAGATCCGGCGGCGGCGATGAAGTCGGTCTTCTCGCCGCTCTATCCCTGCCTCATTGCCATCGTGCATTACGTGATTCCCGGCTGGGAACTGGCCGGGGAATTAGTCTCGGTAATCACGGGAAGCGCGGCGGTTGCGATCATTTACTACCTGATGCGGGAAGTTTTCGAGCGCCGCGATGTCGCTTTCGGCGCCGCCGCGTTGGCCGCGATTCATCCCGAGTTAGCCGCCTATTCGGCCTCCGTGCGCACCGAGGCCGGCTTTATCCTGCTCATCACCACCACGGTCTTGCTAATGATCCGCGGGCTCAAGCGCCGGCGCGCCGCGCTGATCATTGCGGCGGGCGCATGTGGTGGGTTCGCCTATTTGTATCGGACGGAAGGTATCGGACTGCTGCTGGTTTGCTCCGTCTTCATTCCCGCGGGCGCGCTGCTATGGCGGCGATGGAATTTTACCTGGTCGCTCGGCGCGACGCTGGGTTTCGCCGTGGCGTTCGTCGCGGTCGCATCACCCTATTTGCTTTTTCTGCGTGTCAGCACCGGCCACTGGAACATAGGGCGCGAGTTTACCGCCGCAATGATGTATGGCATGGGCGAGGTTGCGCCGCATCGCCAGGCCTGGCGGCAACTGGGATTTTCCACCAGCGCGTCACCAATTGCCACGATAATCGCCAATCCGCGGCTCTATATAGAAAAGGTTGCGGGCGACGTGGGAGCATCCTTCTATGGCTTCCTCCAGGCGCTCGGGCCCGTGCTGACGGCGCTGATGCTGCTCGGTTTGTGGTGGCGTAAAAGACTTTTTACACGGTTTGCCGAAACTTTTCTGCTCATATTGGTATTGTTCTACTTTTGCGGCTTCGCGCTGACCTACACCGGCACCCGTTTCATGGTTCACTTCATCGCATTCACGTTTGGCTGGGTGATCGTCGGTCTGGCGGCGCTGACCCAAAGCGCGCGCCGCCTCGCCGCCGCGATGCGGTGGCGTCTGCCGCCAATCACCGTCGCTCTGGTGATTGCCTTGATTCTGTTGCCGCGAACCCTCTGGCCGATCGGCTACGACCTGCGCGGATTCCGCTATGCGGCCCGGGAAATCGCACGGCGTGGCGGCAAGCCGCGTGCGATTGTGGCTCGCGATGGACGGGTCGCATATTATGCGGGGATGAAATTGATTGCCCTGCCCGCGCGGCCGGTCAATCTATGCGGCTGGCTCGACGAACGTGAGAATGCGGACTACCTCCTGATCGGCAATCGCGACGAGCGCAAGTTTGGTATCCAGCGCGCCGCACATTGCCTGGTCTTCGTCAAACGATATCCGCGCTATGGCACCGGCTATTACGATCTGTTCGCGATTCGGTCTTCGACAAGCGGTGTTTCACGTGCCGATATCAAATGAAATGACACGCCAATGGTTGCGCGCGCCGTACGCGCATGGAGCCCGGCCATGAATGTCGCCGAGCCAAGACTCGCGGGCCGGATGATCGCCCGCGATCATCCGGAACTGTCGATTATCGTACCGGTCCATAATGAGGCCGGCGGGCTCGAGGCTTTTTTCGCGCGCCTGATGCCGGTGCTGGAGAATTTGCGCACCAGCTTCGAGATCATCTGCGTTGACGACGGCAGCACGGATGAGAGCCTGACGCGCCTGCGGTCGATACGCGAAAGCGTCTCGGCAATCAAAGTGCTTAGCCTGTCACGCAATTTCGGCAAGGACATCGCGCTTAGCGCCGGCTTCGATTACGCGCGCGGCAAGGCCGTGGTGCCAATCGATTCGGACCTTCAGGATCCACCGGAATTGATCGCGGCGATGGTGGCGAAGTGGCGCGAGGGCTTCGACGTGGTTTATGCCACGCGCAGCCGTCGCGCCGGTGAAACCATGCTCAAGCGTTTCACCGCGCGCTATTTTTACCGGCTATTCGACCGTATTACGGAAATTCCTATTCCTCGCGATACCGGCGATTTCCGTTTGCTTGACCGCCGTGTGGTCGACGTGCTGGTGAAGCTGCCGGAGCGCACGCGCTTTATGAAGGGATTGTTCGCCTGGGTGGGTTTTCGCCAGACCGCGGTGTTGTTCGAACGCGCCGGCCGCCATCAGGGCGAAACCAAATGGAGTTATTGGCGGTTGTGGAATTACGCCTTGGACGCCATCACGTCCTTCAGCTCGCTGCCGTTGAAGGTCTGGAGCTATGTCGGCGTGGTTATTTCGGGACTCGCCTTTCTTTACGCGATTTTTTTGTTGGTTTTCACCCTCGCGCGCGGCGTCAAAGTTCCCGGTTATGCTTCTTTGATGGTGGTGGTGCTCTTTCTCGGCGGCGTGCAGTTAATCACGCTGGGCATTGTCGGCGAGTATCTGGGACGGGTCTATAACGAAGTGAAAGGCCGGCCACTTTACCTGGTACGCGACCAAATCGGCTTCGACGATTAATGGATCCCAGCCTGTATCCGCGGATGGCCGCGGTCGAGGATGCCCACTGGTGGTTCGCCTCGCGCCGTGCGATTTGCGAGAGCCTGATCGCGCGCCTCGGCCTGCCGTCCAATTGTGAGATTCTCGAGCCCGGCTGTGGTACCGGTGGCAATTTCGCAATGCTCGCGCGCCATGGCAAGCTTTACGCGCTCGATTGCGCGGAGGACGCGTTGCGCTTCGCCGCCGCGCGCGGGGTAGCGACCGAGCTTGCGCAAGGAGCGCTGCCCGATCACATTCCGTTTGGTACGCGGCGTTTCGATCTGATCGTTATGACCGATGTGCTGGAACATCTAGATGACGATGCCGCCGCGCTGACCGCCGTGCATTCGCGTCTGAGACCCGGAGGATGGCTGCTCCTGACCGTACCCGCGCTCAGTTGGCTGTGGAGTGAGCATGATGTGACGCACCATCATCGCCGCCGCTATAGCGGCGATGAATTAAACGCCCGCCTGCAAGCCGCCGGTTATACTGTCAGCTTTTTGAGTCATTTCAATTTCGTGCTGTTTCCCGTGATCGCCGGCGTGCGTTTGCGCCAGCGCCTGTTCCATCGCGCCGGCGCCGGGCATCACGACCTGACGATGCCCTCAGCCATGACCAACATGCTTTTGCGGCGCATATTCTCGAGTGAACGGCATGTGCTTAGTCTGATCCGCGTGCCGCTCGGGGTTTCGCTGATTGCTCTCGCTCGCGCCTGAGACGTGACTAAAGAATCCTTTCAAGTTCGTAAGCGGGCTTACAACGACCGGCATGCTGGGGGTCACAGCCGTGGCGCCGGCCCCTTGAACGTGCGCGGAGCGCGCCGTCTGTGGTTCGAGGCGCTGGCGGTTTTCGCCGCGGCGCTTGGCTTTCTGTTCGCGCTCGCGCCGAGCGCGCCTTTCACCAAGGAACTCGGCGTGTGCGAATCCGGCGCGGTGCGCGACGTGCTCGCGGGCAACGTGGTGCTGCCGCATTTTATCCCCGGGCCGATGGTACACGTGCCCCCGCTGTACTGGTGGAGCGCCGCGCTATGCGTGCGCGCCTTCGGCTGGACCGAACTGGCGTTGCGGCTGCCCTCGATAGTGGCGGCGGCCGCAACCTGCGCGGTGATTTTCGCCTGGCTCGGCGCGACAGTCAGCCGACGGGCGGGTTTTTGGGGGGCCGCATCGCTGCTCTTGTGCCACTTCTTCACCGATGCGGCGCGCCAGCCGCGAATGGATTCGATGCTGGCGCTGTTTGTCACGGCCGCCGCGGTATGCCTGGAGCGTGCCGTCGCCGTGGGTGAGACCACTCCGGCGGTGGTCGCCGGCAGTGCCGAGGGGTCGGAAATGTGCTCGGCGCCATCACGCCGCTACCTGTTTCTCGCACTCGCGGCACTGATGATGGGACTCGGGATTCTGGCCAAGGGGGTGTTGGGCATTCTGTTGCCCGGGATCGCCTTGGGCCTTTTCATGCTCGTGCGGCGGCGCTTTTGGGAACTGTTTCGCCCGGATTTAATTGTCGCGTTCGTGGTCGCGCTCGGGATTGGGCTGGCATGGTATGTCGCGGCCTTTCAGGTTGGCGGCGATCCCTTCCTGCAATGGCAGGTCGAGATGAATTTATGGAACCGCTTTATCCCGACCTCGGCGGGCGGCGCCGGCTATTGTGCTCATCCCTTCTATTATTTTATTCCGCAGACGTTAAAAGGGTTCATCCCGTGGTCGCTTTATCTGCCAGCGGTGGCGTTATGGCTATGGCCGCGGCGTGGCCGCCGTCTGGCCGGCCCGGTGGTGTACGGGCTATGCTGGTTCGCGGCGATTTTCATCTTTTTTTCCTCGTCGCAAGGCAAATGCCTAGTCTATATCCTGCCCGCTTTCGCACCGCTGGCGGCTTTGACCGGATGCGGCATCGACCGCGCTGGTGAGGTGCTCGAGGGGCGCGCGTTTCTGGCGGTCTTCACCCTTGGCAGCATTGTGATCGCGATCGGCGCGCTGGCGATGGCGCTGGCGGGGCTCGGCGCGGTGCTCGTTGGAATTCCAACAATTCCGTTCCATCTTCATCCCACCGATCGTGATTTCCTTGCGATCTTCGCCGCGCTGGCGCAGCGGCGCGCACCCTCGTTGCTGGCATGGATTGCGGTGTTCATCATCGGCGGGGCGCTCAGTCTCTTCGCCGCGCGACGGCTGAACCCTCGTTGGCAATCGGCTGGCGTGCTGACGATCGCGGCGGCCGGCACGCTCTTTTGGTTCGGCGTGATGAACCCGGCGCTGGCGCGGCGGGAGACCTTACGTGGGTTCGCGCGCGAAGTGACTGAGATCGTTCCGCCCGGCGCGGTAGTCGGCCATATCGGCCTCGGTGATTGCGAACTTAACTTTTATTCGCCCCAGCCGCTGCCGGAGGTAAATCATTTTCAATGTAGCGACGATGCCGCGGTGCCGGATTATCTGGTGCTTCGGCGCAGGCGCTTTGAAAAAATGGGCCCAGCGCAACGCTCATGCCTGAAGCCAATCATGCAATCGGCCGACGTCGATGGCAAAGGCACGCGCCTTCTGGTCGAACGCATCGACTCGTCCCCCTGAGCGTCTGTGATTTTTTCGCTTTCCCAACATAATGCTGGGCTGGCGACGCGCCTCATCGCTGTCATTCCGAGCGGAGCGAGGAATCCCGGTCTTTTTGCGGAATTTGTCTGCGTTTTCGGAATTCCTCGCTCCGCAGACTAGGCTCGGAATGACAACTTGGTGCGTTCGACCGTCTCGGCCAGTGCCACCCTCGCTCAAAAAATTCACAAATGCTGAGCGGTGATGAATTGGCGGTATGTGGGACGCCGGCACCCGGAGCGGATTCCCACCCGGGCGCCGGTCACGATGAGGTTACTTTTTCGCACCTGAAGCGGACGACGGTGAGGGCGGAGTCGAAGAAGAAGTGCTCGAAAAAGTCTTGGTGGAGCTGGAACTCATCTTCGTCGACGACTTGGCCTCCCGCGCGCGCCGTTTGCAACGGTAGACGCTGGACGTCGAGATTTTAAGCTCCGCGGCGACCGCTTTGGCCTTCTTGCCGCTGTGCAGTTCCGACATCACTTTGGAGCAATCGACCCGCTTGGCGGCATGGGCGCTGGGCACGCCCGTGGCGAAACCGGTTACCAGCGCAAACACCAGAGCGGACGTTACAAGGGCAAGTTTTCGAATCACGGCAGGTTCCTCTCCTCGGCTATGCGTTCTAACGCGCGCGATTATTCCAGAAAGCGCGGAGCATCGAAAGACCCGAAAAGGCCCCAAAGCGGGGCTCGCGGCGCCCGCATGCTGCTTGTTATTCGCGGGTTTCCAGCCCCATGCGGCGCGCGATGATCACCTTCATGATCTCGCTGGTGCCGGCGTAGATGGACTGGACCGCCGCGTCCGCATAGTCCATCGCGACCGGGAATTCGAGCATGAAGCCGTAGCCGCCGTGCAACTGCAGGCATTGGCTGGTGACCCGCTTGAGCAACTCGCTGGTCCACCATTTCGCCATGCTGACTTCGGTGACGACCTCATCACCACGAACGTGCGCGGCCAGCAGCCGATCGACGAATGCCTGTCCGATCTCGATTTCAGTCGCCATTTCCGCCAACTTGAATTGAGTATTCTGGAACGCCGCGATCGGTTGTCCAAAGGCGCGCCGCTGCTTGGTATATGCGACCGTATCGTCGAGGCAGCGCCGCGCGCTCGCAATGGTGCCGACGCCGACCACCAGGCGCTCCTGCTGCAGCTTCTCCATCAGCATCTTGAAGCCCTGGCCTTCGCCGCCGAGCAGATTGGCCACCGGCACGCGGCAATCCTCGAAGAACAACTCGCTGGTGTCCTGGCCGCGAAAGCCTAACTTGTCGAGCTTGCGTCCGCGCACGAAACCCGGCGCGTCGGCGTCGACGAGGATGAGGCTGATGCCGCGATGCGGCGGGTTAGCCTTGGGATCGGTCTTGGCCACCACGATGATCAGGTCGGCAATCTGGCCGTTGGAGATGAACATCTTGGAGCCGTTGATGACGTAATGATCACCGTCGCGGCGCGCCGTGGTTTGCACCGCGGCCAGATCGGAGCCGGTGCCCGGCTCGGTCATCGCGATGGCCAGAATCACGTCACCGCTGATCGCGCCCGGCACATAGCGGCGTTTTTGTTCCTCGCTGGCGAAGCTGGTCAGATAGGGCAGGCAAATATCCGCATGCAGCGGCATCATCAGGCCATGAGCGCGCACCCGCGCCAATTCCTCAATAATGATGGCGTCGTAGGTGAAATCGCCGCCGGCGCCGCCATATTCGACCGGCTGATTGGCACCGAGCAAGCCGGCCGCGCCCATTTTGCGCCAGCTTTCGCGATCACTCATGCCGTCGCGGTTCCACTGGGGGATTTTTGGCACCAGTTCGTGCTCGATAAAGCGGCGCGCCTGAGCGCGGAACATTTCATGTTCTTCGGTAAAGATCTCTCGTCGCATCGTGGCTCTCCCGAATACTGTGTTGACGCAGCTCACCGAGTCGTTGTCTTGGGCGCGACTCGCGGGCTCGTTCGCTCGGCTCCGCTTCGCTCCGCCTGGCGTGCATGCTCCGCCTCCGGCTTCGCTAGGAAAGCTGCGCAAGTCTTAATGTGTCATTCTGAGCGTGGCTAGCGGAGCCGCGCTGCGCGGCGAAGCGAGCAGGCGAGTCCGCGAGCTGCGTATAAAAGCGAGGAATCCCGGATCTTTTTTCTTTTGCGAGCGTTCTCCACGGGATTCTTCACTGCGCAGACTCCGTTCAGAATGACAAATGGGCTTGTGCAGAGGTTCCCTAGCAGGGTGTTCAAAAAGGCGTTCTTAGCGCAAGTCGCATCCCAGTACCCGCAACACCCTGCGCACAAGAGGGCTGCTTTCCTCAAGCTTCTCTTCTTTTGCGGGGGGAGAAAGAGCGGGGGGTGCAGGCTGTGATTTATCAACAGCCTGCTAGGTAGCACGGTGGGCGCCAAGCTTCCAATCCCCATAATCACAGCGCTGCGCTTGCCGTGGCGTGTGTCGCGGACGCACAATCGCCCCATCGGGACGCATCGCGCGTTGAGCGGGACGCGTGGATACGCGCGCACTTGGAGGCATAGAGATGGCCTACAGCCAGATTCTTTACGATACCCAAGACCGCATCGCGCGGATCACGCTCAATCGACCACGCTATCGCAACGCGCAGTCACGCGTGCTGCTCGAAGAACTCGATGCCGCTTTTATGCAAGCAGGCGCCGACGATTCCGTCCACGTCATTATTCTGTCCGGAGCGGGCGACCATTTCTCCGCCGGACACGACCTCGGGACCCCCGAGGAGCGCGCCGATCCGGAGGGTTACATAAACACGAAGGGTCTCAAGCGCCGCCATAAGCGCTCCTGGGATCTGTTTCTGGACAATACGCTGCGATGGCGCGATTTGCCCAAACCTACCATCGCGCAGGTGCAAGGCTACTGTATTTTCGGCGGCTACATGTTCGCTTCCGCGATGGACCTGATCGTGGCGGCCGACGACGCCATGTTCCTGCCGTCGCTGACCCAGTACTTTTCAGCGCCGTGGGACGTCGGTATCCGCAAGGCCAAGGAGATCCTGTTTCAAAGCCGCTTCATCGACGCGCAGGAAGCGTTGCGTCTTGATTTGGTCAACCTGGTGGTGCCGCGCACGCAACTTGAAGAGGAAACGCTGGCATTGGCGCGCAAGATCGCCGAAACCGACCTGTACTCATTGCGCATTCTTAAATTCGCGATCAACCAGATTCAGGACGCGATGGGCTTCCGCACCTCGGTGCGCAATTCCCACTCGCATCATTTCCTGACGCGGGTGCAGGCCTATATCAATATGGAAAGCGGGGCCGAGCCGTCGCCCAAGCGCCTGCCGGGAGTCGAGCAGGCGCTCAAGAAGACACGGCGCACTTAGCCGAGGAACATCGCGATGACACCATGGAAAACCGACTATGTCCCAGGCCCACCACGTATCGCGGTGGATCATATGGGTGCGGGTGCGTTGGTGGTATTTCTTCACGGCATCGGGGGTAATCGCACCAACTGGCATGAGCAGTTGCCCGAGTTCGCCCGCCATTTTCACGCCGTAAGCTGGGATGGGCGTGGTTACGGCGAGAGCGAGGATTACGAGGGCCCGCTCGATTTCCCAGACTTCAGCCGCGATTTGTCGCGCGTGATCGGTTATTTTGGCGCCGCCACGGCTCATCTGGTCGGTTTATCGATGGGCGGCGTGGTGGCGCTGGACTTTCATCAGCATTACCGGGACAAAGTCGCGAGCCTGACGATCTGCGATTCACTGCCCGGCATGAGCGGGCTTGATGCCGACCAGCGCGCTGAATTTATCCGCCTGCGCCAGGAGCCGTTGTTACACGGCAAGCGGCCCGCCGACATCGCGCCGGTGGTCGCGCGCACGCTCATCAGCGAATCCGCGCCGCCAGCCGTTTTCGACCGCCTGGTCGCGAGCATGACCGCGTTGCATAAGGAATCATATCTCAAGACGATTGCCGGGATCGCCGACTATTCGGTGAATTTCGCGCTCGAACGTATCGCCGTGCCGTGCCATTTCGTGGTTGGCGCGGAAGATCGCTTGACGCCGCCGGCGGTCTCGCGCGCGATGGCTGCGCGGATTAGCGGCGCCGAACTGACGATCATCGAAGGCGCGGGCCATCTATCGAATATCGAGCGGCCCGCAGCGTTCAATCGCGCCGTAATCGATTTTCTGCTGCGCCATTGCAAGCCCGCATAGCGCCTTCGGTTACTACCAAACGGGGTCTGCGAAGTGAAGAATCCCGATAAAACACAGAAAAAGCAGAAAGATCCGGGATTCCTCGCTGTGCTCGGAATGACAGCATCATCCCCTGTGCGGAGGTTCCCTAGTCTTGTGCAATTTCGCGGCGCATCAGCGCCCACGCCTCGCGAATCTCCTCAACCGAACCTTCGTCTTCGATAGTCGAGATGTCGCCGGGGTCGCGCCCCAGGATTATGGCCTTGAGCACGCGCCGCATGATCTTGCCGCTGCGGGTCTTGGGCAGCATGCTGACAAAGTTGATCTCACCAATTACGGCCACCGGCCCGAGCGCCTCGCGCACGGTCGCCTTGATATCCCCAGCCAACTTGGACGAAGGCTCGCGGCCCGGTTTGAGCGCGACGAAAGCCGAAACAACCTCACCGCGCAATTCGTCGGGCCGTCCCGTAACCCCCGCCTCAGCCACGTCGGGGTGCAGCAGGATGGCAGTCTCCACTTCCGCCGTGCCGAGTCGATGACCGGCGATTTTGATAATCTCGTCGGCGCGTCCGCTGAACCAAAAATAGCCGTCCTCGTCCACATGGGCGGCGTCGCCGGTGAAATAGACACCCGGGATGCGCGACCAGTAATCGTGCGCATAACGTTCCGGGTCATTCCAGATGGTTGGGATCAGGCCGGGGAAAGGACGCGTGATTACCACGATGCCTTTTTCGCCGGCCGCACAACGCTTGCCGTCAAGGTCTTGAATCTCGACCTCGAAACCGGGCAATGCGACTCCCGCCGAGCCCGGCTTGATCGGTAACAGGCTCAGACCATACGGATTACCGACCACCGGACCGCCCGTCTCGGTTTGCCACCAGTGATCAATAACCGGTACGCGATCATTGAACAACTCATGCTGCAGCCATCGCCAGGCGGGAGCGTTGAGCGCCTCGCCGGCGCAGAAAATGCGCTCGATCGCGGATAAATCATAGCCGCACGCCGGTTCGAGTCCGTAACGCATCAGCATCCGCACCGCGGTCGGCGCGGTGAACAGCGCGCTGACATGGTTTTGCGCGGCAATCCGATAGAAAGTCGACGGGTCGGGATGATCGATCGCGCCCTCGTAGGCAATGGTGGTGCATCCGAACAGCAGCGGTGCATAAACGATATCGCTGTGGCCGACGATCCAGCCGATATCCGAAGTGGACCACCAGACATCGTCGGGGCGCAATCCGAAACACCACGCCGCGGTGCTGCTAATTCCGACCTGATAGGCGCCGTGGCTATGGACGGCAAGTTTGGGCGTCGCTGTAGTGCCAGAGGTCGCCAGCACGAACGCCGGTTCGTTAGCCTCCATCACCTCATGACCGGTCGCATGGCCGCGTCCGGCCGCGATGAAGTCCTCCCATAGCAAGTCGCGTTTGGGGTTCAAGTCGGCGGGCGCGGCGCCCTGCGTCAGCAGCACCAGCTTTTCAATCGGGGAATCCGGCCGGGAGACCGCCTCTTTGACAATTTTCCACAAATCGACTCGTTTGCCCTTGCGCGAGGTCGCGTCGGCCGCGAGCAGCACGCGGGCGCCCGCCAGACGGCATCGCTCCGCGAGCGCGCCGCTGCCGAAGCCGGCGAAAACCACCAGATGCATCGCGCCAATCCGGGTCGCCGCCAGCATGACCATAATTGCCTCGGGTGCGGTGGGCATATAGATCGCCACGCGATCGCCGCGCTTTACGCCGAGGGCGCGCAAGGCGGCCGCGATCGCTTTCACTCCTTCGAGCAGATGTGCGTAGGTGAAGACGCGGCGCTCGCCATTCTCATGCTCGGCGATCAGCGCGGCATGACCGGCGCGGCCGCGGGCGATTTGCAAGTCGAGACAGTTGTAGCTCAGGTTAGTGCGTCCGCCGCTGAACCATCGAAAGCTTGGCCGCTCCCATTCAAGCACGCGGTCCCACTTGCGAAACCAGTGGAGTTGTTCGGCGGCACGTGCCCAAAAACTCTCGTAGTCCTCGCGCGCCGCGTCACGCCAGCGGCGAACAATCGGATTGCTCGGTTCCATCATGAGGCTCCTTCGACGGTCGCGCGTACCAATGTAGTCGCGCGTGATATTGAACAACTAACAGCCGGAGTGAGTAACGGACAAACGGCGGTGCTTGCCGCGAACCTGCCGGCGCGCTATGCGCTAAGTCATTGCGCATGCTCAGCACAGGCGCGCGCGGCGTCGCGCTGTTGGTTACGATGATCGCGGTGGCGTTGATGTCGCTCCTGGTGGTCGATTTTACCACCACCGCCGCATTGAACTACCGCGCCAGCGCGAATCAGGCTAATGAACTGCGCGCTGCTTGCCTGGCCCGCTCGGGCGTCGCAATTGGTCTCGCGCTGTTGGCGCGCGGTTCGATCAACCAGCCGGGCGGGCGCGTTCCATACGACACGCTCGCCGCGCCGTGGGCGCAAGCCGTCCCGCCATTAAAGCTTGGTGGCGGGGCGATCACCGTGACGATCGTGGATGAAGCCCGCAAGCTTTATCTGCACGAACTGATCGATTTCGAGACCGGCCAGATCAATCCGTCGTTCGCCGCCGTGCTCGCGCGGCTGTGCGGCAATATCGGCGTCAGTCCCACGGTCATTCCGGCCATCGCGGACTGGCTTGACCCCGACGGGATCGAGAGCCCGGGCGGCGCCGAGGCTGATTACTATCTACGCCTCAAGCCTCCGTATGAGCCGCGTAACGGACCCATGCCGACCATCGGTGACTTGCGTGCGGTCAAAGGCGTGACCGACGCCAGTTTTATGAAGCTTGCGCAATATTTGACCGTGATGCCGGAACCGCGTGTGAACGCCAACACCGCCACGCCCGAGGTACTGGCCGCATTGAGTCCGCTACTGGAGGACAATCCGCAACTGGTCGAGGAAATTGTCGACGCGCGCGCGCAACGTCCGTTTGCCGCGGTGACCGATATCAGTAACCTGCCCGGTCTGGGCGCACTCGGCACCCAGGCCATGCAACTGCTAACGGTGCGCGGTCATTTCTTCGCGATCAACGCGACGGGAACCTTCGCCGGCACGCGCAAACGAATCGTCGCGGTCTATCGCCGTATTCCCAACGGCCGCGCCATCCTGGCGAGCTGGCACGAAGATTAGAAGCGCTGAAGTTTGCGGCTTGCGTGATCAGGCGCAGCGCAGCGGGGCGGAATGTCGCGGCTAGCATCGGCTATGTAATTTGTAAAAACTCCCACGCGGCGGGACTGCCAGCGCGCCTATTCGGCCATTCAAAGATAAACTCAAGCCACTAAACCATCGCTTTCGAGCGAATGGCGCATCGATTGCTTTAGGCCACGGGACGAAAAAGCTCCACCTTTGGTGAATATGGCAGAGGCGGTCGGCGATAATGCGCGCCCGGTCGCCTACGGAGATGGTCAAAAGAGTTGGCGGGTCTCGAACGTGAGTCAGGATCAGATGAAACAGCGCCGCCTCAGCTTTATAGTGCTTTCAGACTTCAACGCACAGAACCTGGCGTCGCTGCTTTCGAAAGGGCCGATGGCGATTGATGCCGAAGCGGCTCCCTTCGGACAAGTGATGCAGATGTTGCTGGTTTCCGACGCCGACGCATGGCCGTCACATCTCGACGGCGCCATCGTGTGGACCTCGCCGCAAGCGGTGTCCATTAATTACCGACACGCTCTCGAATACGACGGCGAAATCGACCTGGAACAAATGCGTGCCGAAGTCAGCGCGTTCGCTCACGCGCTCAAGCACATCCCGGCGCATATCCGCCATATTTTCGTGTCCACCTGGACACCGCTGCATCCCGCGGAAGGACGTCGCGGCATGCTCGACATGAATCCCAAATTGGGCATCGCGGCGGCTCTGATGAGGATGAACCTTGAACTGGCCGAAGCGATTGCCGACGATGCGCGAATTACCTTGTTTGACTCCTCGC
>JBOHWL010000004.1:0-5915 GCA_050736615.1 Binataceae bacterium (SeqCode)
TGCGCGGACTTGCCGGAGCGGTAGGTGTTGGGCCGGGCCGGCAAATAATTCTTGCCATAACGCTTGCCAATGTGATCGCGTACGGCCGCCAATGCGTCATCGGAGACCCGCGGCGAATCAGTCCGCATATACGTGATCAGGCCGATCGCGCCCTGATCGCCCAATTCGACGCCTTCGTACAGGCGTTGCGCGATTTTCATCGTGCGCGAGGGTGAAAAATAAAGCTTGCGCGAAGCCTCCTGCTGCAAACGCGAGGTGATGAACGGAGGTGCGGGACTGCGGCGCACCTCTTTGCGTTCGATTTTGCGAACGATAAACGGCAGCGCTTCGCAAGCCGCCATAATCGTACGCGCTTCATGCTCCGGCAGCTTGTAGGACTTATTATCGATGCGCTGTTGGCCGAAACTGTACAGCCGCGCTTTGAAGGGAGGCGGATTCTTGCCTTCGAGATTGGCGTCGAGCGTCCAATACTCCTCGGCGCGGAACTTCTCCCGCTCGTCTTCGCGCTCGACAATGATTCTGAGGGCAACCGATTGCACCCGGCCGGCGCTCAACCCGCGCTTGACCTTATCCCAAAGCAACGGGCTGACCTGGTAACCCACCAAACGGTCGAGCACGCGCCGCGCCTGTTGCGCTTCGAAGAGCGGGCGATTGAGCTGGGCCGGATTGGCAACCGCCTCTCTGACCGCTTTTTCGGTAATTTCGTGCAGCAGGACCCGATGGACGTCGCCGTCCACCTTGCCGAGGCGTTCCGCGATATGCCAGGCGATCGCTTCACCTTCGCGGTCGGGGTCGGTGGCCAGATAAATGTTGCGCTTGTTTCTGGCGGCTAAGCGAATACCTTCGATCACCTTAACTTTGGCGGGAATCACCAGGTACTCGGGCTTGAAGTCATCCTTGACGTCAACTCCGAGTTTACTCTTGGGCAGATCCACCACATGGCCAACCGACGGGCTGACCTGGAAATCGGCACCAAGATAACGCTTGATCGTTTTAGCCTTGGCCGGTGATTCGACGATAATCAGGTTCTTTGCCACTCGTGAGCCCCTTATTCTAACTCGCGGGAGCCTATGAGGCCGATCGGGAGCGCGAGAAGAGCTTTCCGGGATGTTGGATTACCACTCCCTTTAGCTCAAGCTCCAATAATAGCTTAAGCACGGTTTGCGTATTAAGTCCCGAGCCTTCGATGATCGAATCGATATGGAGCTTCTCGGCACCTTTTAGCTGCTTGATAAGCAGTTTAGCCTCATTTTGAACCAAATCCGACGACGCGCTCACACCTTGATGATTAGATGCGTGGTCATCGTCCAGCGCGCTATCGTCAAAGAAGGCGGTCCCGGCACCGACCAATTGCGGAGCCAATTCTTCGATTACGTCCTCGACGCATTCAACCAGTCGCGCCCCTTCCCTTAGCAGACGATTGCTGCCCCGAGTCTTGCCAGTCAAGGGGCTGCCCGGTACGGCGAAGACTTGGCGATCCTGCTCCAACGCCATTCGCGCGGTAATCAGAGAGCCGCTTTTCTCCGCCGCCTCGACAATTACGACGCCCAGGCATAGCCCGGAAATGAGACGGTTGCGGGCTGGGAAATTCTCCGCCACGGGTGGTGTTCCGACCGGCAGTTCCGACAGCAGAGCGCCACCGCTGGCAATGATATTCTCGGCCAGCTTGCGATTCTCAGGCGGATAGATCACGTCGATGCCGCATCCCATGACCGCGACGGTCCGCCCACCGGCGTCCAGCGCGCCCTGATGCGCCTCAGCGTCAATCCCACGCGCCAAGCCACTCACCACCGTGAAGCCTTTGGCGGCCAATTCGAGTCCCAAACGCGATGCCATCCGCCGCCCGGCGTCACTGGCCGCGCGCGCGCCCACCACCGCGACGCATTTTGGATTGCCCCCAGCCAGCGTTCCCCGGACAAAGAAATACGGCGGAGGATCGGCGATATGGCGTAAATTTGCCGGATATTCGTCGTCGGTCCAGCGAACCAGGCTCGCGTTGAGTCGGGGCAATTCGCAGAGTTCCTTCTCGACCGGCTCGAACTCGGCGAATTCCTTGATATTATGTGCGGCGGGCCGGGGCACGCCACAGGCGGCAATCGCGCTCTCGTCAGCGGCAAACACTTTTTCCGGCGAGCCAAAGCGTTCAAGCAGCAAACGGCAATACTGCGGACCAATTCCACGTACCCGTCTTAGGGCGAGCCAGTAAGCGTCAGATGATGTTCCCATTCTTCCAGTATCGAATTGGTCGCTTCGCCTCCTATCAGGCCCGGTTCGGGGAAAAGCGGCCCTGATGCGCGTATTTGTACAAGGCGGCGCGTATAAGGCAAGCACATGGACGGTTGACCTTATCTTGACCCGCTCGGATGATTCAAATAATTCAATTGGGGCTGCTCGGATGCCGGCCATTGCCAATCGCTTGCGCAGATCAACTGGCGTGTACAACAGAATATGACAGCACTGACCAATCAAATGGATGTGGGTGGGGGTGAGCGTGTTTCGATGGACTTGAGCGGAATGTCGGTGAGTGAGAAGCAGATTCTCATCTTTAGCTTTTATCGCGATGCTGAATTACGTGGCGCGCGATTGTTGTTCAATCTGCTCGGCCATCTCAAGGACGCCGATTCACAGCTCAAAATGTCGAAGCATCTGGCCGACGAGACGCGCCACGCGTGGCTGTGGACACGCCGCATCGCCGACCTGGGCGGCGCGCCGGTGATGGTTGCGGACGGCTATCAACGCCGGCTCGGACTGCGTACCGGCGTGCCCAAGAGCATCGTCGAAATTCTGGCCTTGACCGTGGTTGTGGAAGAACGCGCGCAAAGCCGCTATATGGCGCATGCGGCCCTTCCTAGTGTCGACGAGGCCACCCGCGAGGTGCTCAAGGCCGTCACCGAGGATGAGACCTGGCATTTGTCGTGGATCGAGAAAAAGCTGCGCGAGGTCGCACGTGAGGACGGCGAGGAGGCGGCGGCGGACCGCGCCCTTGAACGTTATCGCGAAATCGATCGCGACGTGTACGCGACATTGGCGGCTGACGAAGCTTTCCTGATGCGCTCGTAGACAAGTTTGTCGTAAATAATTCACACAACTACCGATGTCATCCTGAGCCGGCGAGCGGCGCGAGCCGTGTCGAGGCCAGTGGAGCCATCGGCGGGGCGAGAGCAAACGAGTCCGCAGGGTGCGTTCGATAAGGAGCTACGCGAAGTAATTTCCTGTTATTTTCCGGCCGATTTGCCCTGAACAAATCACTCCGGTGTGCTTGTTTCGCCTGGTGCCACGTTAGTGATGTGTTTGTATCGCCGCGTTCAGTGATACTCGCATGGCCTCCGCGGCGCGTGCGGCTGCGGCGCCGGGCTGAAGTTCGGATCCAGCCTTGAAGGCGTACATCAGGCTGCGACTGGCATTGACGATCACGCCGCGCCGGTCCGGTCGCAGGGCGGCCACGGCCTCATCGGCACCGGCGCCTTGCGTGCCATAGCCGGGCACCAGAATCATCGCGTGCGGCATCAGCCGCCGCGCCTGACGTGCGTGTTCGGGATAGGTCGCACCGATAACCGCGCCGATCGGGCTTAAGTCGTTGGCGCCGATAAAATCGCTGCCCCATCCGTGCACGCGCTCCGCCACCGCTTCCCACAGTGGGCGCTCAGGTGACAATCGATCCTGAAATTCGCCCGACGATGGGTTGGAGGTTTTCACCAATACGAACAGGCCGCGGCCTTGTCGCACCCGCGCGACGAAAGGCGCGAGCGCATCGCTGCCGAGGTAGGGATTAACCGTCACCGCGTCGCAACCGAAATCGCCGTCGCCCAAAAAGGCTTCAGCATAAGCGGCGGAGGTTGAACCAATATCGCCGCGTTTGGCATCCGCAATCGTCACCAGCCCAAGCGCACGCGCGCACTTGAGCACTTCGATCAATGCGCGCAAGCCGTCGAGCCCGCGCGCCTCGAAAAAACCGAGTTGTGGCTTAATCGCGACGACCGAGTTCGCGCAGGCTTCGATGATTTCGCAGCAAAAGCGCGCCACGGTGTAGCCCGATGGAACGCCCGGGCCCGACCTGCCGTCGAGTTGCGGATCGATTCCGAGCACCGCCACGCTGCGTTTGACGCGCTGCGCTTCGAGCAGCTTTTCCACGAAGTCCATGGTCCAAAATAATAGCCGAGCAGCGGTCTGGCAGGTTAGCCAGTTAGGCGCGGCCGCGAAACGCCGCGCCTGACTTTATCGGCACGGTCTTGCGCACTCGGCGGCCAACGGCCGGCCGCGGTGCATCCGGCGTGATCGTACGCGTGCTCTGCCACAGATACCAGACTGCGGCGCTGCGATAGGGGCGCCAACGGTCGCCAAACGCGCGCAATTCCTTGGGCGTCGGCGGCTTGCTCATGCCATAGGCTTTCATCACCGCCTTGCGGAAGCCCAGATCATCGACCGGCAACACGTCTGGACGGAGCAGATTGAACATCAGGTACATCTCTGCGGTCCATCGCCCAATCCCTCGCACCCGGGTTAAATCGGCGATGACCTCCTCGTCGTCCAAATGCCGGAAGCGGGCGAAGCTAAGCTTGCCGCTTTGGACATACTCCGCGAGGTCACGAATGTAGGCCATTTTACCTCGCGACAAACCCGCCTGACGCATTAATTCATCACTGGCAGCAAGGACGGTTGCGGCGCTGGGAAAGCGGCCATTACCAATCAGTTTGACGAAGCGGCCAAAGATGGCCTGCGCGGCGCTGCCCGCCAGTTGTTGAAAGACGATCGCGCGCACCAGTGCCTGGAAACGCTCGGGCCGATGCGTGAGGCGCAACTCACCGACTTGCGCAATGATGCGGGCCATCACCGGATCAGCGCCAGTCAGATGAGCGATGGCCTCGCGCGCATAAGGCGGCGGGTCGGAGCGCATAGACGCGTTTTTATCAGACCGTCTCAAGCCAGCGAAACCCCTTGGAAACGTCGGCAAGCATTCACCGGTTCTTATGCGATGAAATCCAGATTGTATCCAGGCGCAAAGGCCGCATCGGATTCAGCACCAGGCCGTGCACCCAGGGTTGACGGATGACATAAGTGACCGGATTGAATAGGAAGACCCAGGGAGCGTCGGCGACGATGATGTGCTGGGCCTGACGATAGAGTTCATAGCGGACTTGCCGGTCACTCACCGGCGCGGCTTCGGCCAGCAACTTATCGACGCGCGGATCGTAAAAGAAAGTGTCATTGTTGGCGCCCCATTGTTGCTTTGAAAACAATACCGCGAGGAAATTCTCGGGGTCCGGAAAATCGGCTTCCCATCCAAAGTTGAACAGCGGCACCGTATCGCGTTGGCGCACGGCTTCGAGCAAGGGCGGCCACGCGACCGGCTTGAGCACCAGGTGAACTCCAACCAGCGCGAGATCCTGCTGAATTGATTCACCGATCATGATAGCGGTCGGATCCGCGCGCATCCACAGCACCGGCTGGAAATGTTTGCCCAGGTTCGCCTCCTCGAAAACCCGGCGTGCTTTTCCGGGATTATATGGATAAGCGCGCAGGCCTGGATCGAAACCCGGCATGCCCGGCGGCAGCACGCCATGCGCCACCACGCCGCGGCCATTGAGTAATTGGATGATCTTGCGTTTGTTAATCGCGTAGTTGAAGGCGCGGCGCACGCGCACATCGTTGAAAGGAGGCATCTGGCAATTCATGCCCAGGTATTGAGTCGCCAAAGTTACGATTTTGTCAGTCAACGCTTTGAGCGACGGCGTCTTCATCACGTAAGGAAATTCAGCGGGAGGGATCGACGAAATATCGAGTTCGCCAGCCTCGAACCGAAGCCATCGGAGTTCGTCGCTGACCCCCATAGTTTCAACCACGGCGTCCACCCGCGGGATTCCCTTGACGAAGTAGCGGGGATTCCTGACCAACACGAGACGCTGCCCGCCGATCCA
>JBOHWL010000005.1:0-3672 GCA_050736615.1 Binataceae bacterium (SeqCode)
CCACTTCACCGGCTTCCTTTTTGGAAGAGCCCACCCGTTCGTAGATAAGGTCAATCAGATCGGCTTTGGTCATCCCCGGCGGCGTAATCCCTCCGCGCGCGCTTCGCTAAGGCGCCGCTATTGCCGCAATTCCGCCCCCAATCTGACCTTGGCCTGCTCCACCAACGCGGCGTGCGTGCGGTTGACCTCTTCATCAGTCAAGGTGCGCTCCTTGCTCCGATAACGACAGGCCAACGCCACGCTTTTTTTCCCTTGCGGTATCGAACTCCCTTCGTATACGTCAAAGATATCGACGCTTTCGAGCAGCGCCGGACCAATCTCCTCAAGCGCCCTCAGGATCTTCGCGGCAGGGTATTCACGAGTGAGCACCAAAGCCAAGTCACGCCGCACGGCAGGATATTTGGGTGGTGTCTCAATCGCTGGGCGTGGTAAAAAAACATAGGAAAGAAGCAGCGATAAGTCAAGCTCAAACAGCGCACATGTGCTATTTAGCTCATATCGTAGCATCTCCGCCGGATGGAGTTCGCCTACAATTCCAAGTTTTTCCCCGTCAATGTGGATTTGCGCCGCACGCCCCGGATGAAGATAGGGCGAAACGCCTTCTTCGGAGGATACGAACTCGACTCGCTTGGATACCGCCAGGGCGCCCAGACACGTTTCGACGATCCCTTTGATTGTAGCAAAGCTGGCCGCCATACCCGGCTGGCCGACGACCCCGCGGGCGTACTCACCGAAGCTGACGCCAGCGACCCGTTCATGCTCACCCACCACTCCGTCGCGGATGCCAAACACCTTGCCAAGCTCGAATGCATGAAACGCCGTCGCCTCGCGATTGAGGTTAAAGCGGAGCGCCTGCAGCAGGCCCGGTAGCAAACTTCGGCGCAATTCGGATAATTCAGCGGATAACGGATTATTCACGCGTACCGCTCGCGCGCCCTCAAATCCTGGAAAACGGAGGTTTTCGTCGGGTGCGATAAACGCAACCGTACGGCATTCGACCAGTCCACATCCGAGCATCAGAGCACGCGCACGCCTAGTCGATGAACGCAACGGGTCGAGCGGCGACGCGAGCGCCGGCCGAGTCGGCAGGGTTGCCGGTATTTCAGCAAGTCCGGGCAGCCGTGCGACCTCTTCGGCCAGGTCGGCCGCTTGATTGAGATCCGGGCGAAATGGCGGCGCTATTACTTTCAAGCAATTGCCGGGCAGTGGCGAGACCTTAGCTCCGATTGCTTTCAGGCGGCGGCGGACTTCCGTGACAGGCACTTTAACCCCCAGCAAAGCGGCCATGACCCCGAGATCCAGCATAATTTCGCGATTCGCCGCCGGATTTGCCTCGATATCCGTCACTGCGGCGGATTCCCGGCCTCCAGCGAATTTCCGGGTCAATTCCGCGACCCGCAAGAGCGCGTTAACTTGCCCCGCACGGTCGATTCCGCGCTCGAAACGATAGCTCGCCTCGCTGCGCAAGCCCAGCCGGCGTGCGGTGCGGGCAATCGTTACGGGTTCGAAATAGGCGCTTTCGAAAATGATGCGCACGGTCGCGGTACTGACCTCGGAATTGCGTCCGCCCATGACACCGGCCAGCGCCAGTGGCTTTTCGCGATCGGTGATCAACAGGTCGGCGGGATCGAGCGCTCGGTTGACGTTGTCGAGGGTGGTGAAGGCGCGGTCATTATCCGCGCGGCGCACTACGATACCGCCGCCGGCCACGCGATCGGCGTCGAAGGCGTGGAGCGGCTGCCCCAACTCGAGCATCACGTAGGTGGTGGCGTCGACCACGTTGTTCACCGCGCGCATGCCGCACAACTCAAGACGGCGGCGGACCGTCACCGGCGACGGGCCTATTCTGATGTTCTCCATCGCCAGCGCGGCATACCGTGGGCATGCCTCAGGTGCCTGAATTTCGACCGAAAGCGCCGGATGCGCACCATCGTGCGCGGGAGTTTTGACCAGCCGCAGGCGCGGCAATTTCAATTTAAGGCCAAATAGCGCGGCGATTTCGCGCGCCAACCCGACGATCGACAAGCAATCGCCGCGATTGGGGGTGATCGCTATATCCAGCACCGTGTCCGGCATGCGCAGATAGTCGGCCAGATCCGCGCCCGGCCTGGCGTCCGCGCCGAGTTCCAAAATCCCCTCGTGCTCCTGCGAAAGTGCCAGCTCAAGCTCGGAGCACAGCATCCCCTCGGATTGCACGCCGCGAATCAGTGCCGCCTGCAGCGGCACCGCCGTAGCGAGGCTGCCAGTGCCCTCCCCATGCACGCCGCCGGCCAAACACGCACCGACTTTTGCCAGCGCGGCGAACATCCCGGCGCGCACATTGGGTGCCCCGCAGACCACGCGCCATCGGCCAGCCACGCCCGCGTCAACCTCGCACAGGCTCAGCCGATCGGCGTTCGGATGACGCTCGACCCCCAACACTTCCGCCACATAGACGCCGCTGAAGGTTGGTTCAATCCGCTCAACATTTTCAACTTCCAGGCCGGCCATCGTCAGACGAGAACAAAGCTCCTCAAGCGCGGCCTCGAGCGTGATGAATTCTCCCAGCCAACTGAGTGGCAGTTTCATCAGGCGGCCTCGCCGGAGGAGCGGAACTGGCTCAGGAAGCGTAGATCGTTTTCGAAAAACAGCCGCAGATCGTCCACGCCCAGCTTAAGCAGCGAAGTGCGTTCAACGCCCATGCCGAAGGCGAACCCCTGGAATTCGGCTGGATCGTAGCCCACCGTGCGCAACACGTTCGGATGAATCATGCCGGAGCCCAGGATCTCAGTCCATCCGGTTTGTTTACATACCCGGCATCCGGCGCCGCCGCATAGTAGACAACTTATATCAACCTCGGCGCTTGGCTCGGTAAAGGGGAAAAAGCTGGCCCGGAAACGCACGCCAGTGGCGGGGCCAAAAAACGCCCGCAGAAATTCGCTCAGCACGCCTTTCAGATGAGCCATCGTGATGATCCCGGCGCGATCGACCATGAAGCCCTCGATCTGGCCGAACATCGGCGAGGCGCGCACGCTTGGCTCGTCGCGTCGATAGCAATTTCCCGGGCATACCACGGCCAAAGGCGGCCGCCGGCGCTCCATCACGCGGATTTGACCGTTCGAGGTGTGGGTGCGGAGCAAAAGTCCGCCTGGCAGAAAAAACGTATCCTGCATCTCGCGCGCGGGATGGTCGGCGGGGAAATTGAGTGCGCCGAAATTGTGAAAGTCGTCTTCAACATCGCGCGTCGCGGCTACCTCGAAGCCCATCGCGACGAAAATGTCGAGCATCCGCTCGAGGCTTTGCGTCACCGGATGGAGCCAGCCGCGCGGAATCCGCACGCCCGGCAGCGTCACATCGAGACGCGCCTCATTGAGCGAGCGCTCCATTGCGGCGCGTTGTAGATTTTCGGCCAGCGCCGTAATCCGGCCTTCGATTTCGCGCTTGATGTCGTTGACCAGGCGTCCAATCGCGGGGCGCTCATCATTGGGCACGTCGCGCAGGCGACGCATGATCTCGGTCAACTCGCCCGCGCGGCCAAGCACGCGCACGCGGACGTTCTCGATCTGCTCTTGGGTTGCGCCGTCGGCCAACTGATCCAGTGCGCGCGCGCGGATTTCCTCCAGTTGTTCTTTCATTTACGGTCGGCGCAAATTGGCAAGTCCAAATATAAGGACCATGTGGACAGCCACATGG
>JBOHWL010000006.1:0-6833 GCA_050736615.1 Binataceae bacterium (SeqCode)
ATCGCCGGCGATGGCGATGGAGGCGATGAACTCTGAGGTGATTATGGACCAGGTCCACCAAGTTGCGCGAATCATGGTGGTTGACGACGATCCTGATACCGTCTCGATCCTGGCGCGCCATATTCAACGCGAGGGCTTTATCGCAATTGAAGCAATCTCCGGCGCCGAATGCCTGCGCATCGCGCATGAACATGCGGTCGATATCATTTTGCTCGACCTGATGATGCCCGATATGGATGGTTTCGACGTTTGCCGCGCGCTCAAGGGAAATCCGCAAACGGCGGAAATTCCCATCATCATGATTACGGCGCGCGACGATCTCGATGCGCGCGCCGAGGGGATGCGCCTGGGAGTGAGCGATTTCCTGGCCAAGCCGGTATTCCGGCGCCAGCTTGCCAACCGCGTTCGCGCCCAACTCGAGATGCTCGAGGCGGGCCGCGCCACCGAAGCCGCACTCAATCAACTCGAACACGACGGCCGCAACGGCAAAAGCAAATAGCGTCGTTCCGAGCGAACAGGGCTTACGACTTAATCTTCAACGCATGCGACGGACATGCGGCCACGGTCGCGCGCACCTTGTCATCGTCGGCGGCGCTGGGTTCGATCACGAACTTGCCGCCTTCCACCTTGAAGACTTGTGGCAGCGTTTTGACGCAATTGCCCGAATGAATGCAGACCTTCGAATCCCAAGTCACTTCCAAAGCCATCGCACATAACCTCCGGACTGGATCTGAATCTCAATACGCCTTGGCGAAATAGGCGCGTTCACTGGCCGTTTCGCCGCATACGATGCAACGTGACTGGATGCCCTCCTGCATCAGTGGAATTGCGCGGCAGGTGGCTCGCGTTTCTTCCCGGATGCGCGTTTCACAGGCTGGCTTGCCACACCAGTAAATGTCGGCAAAACCACCCCCGCCTTCACCCTCCATCTGCGTGCGAAGCGCGTTGAAATCGTCGAATCGACGCGTATTGGCGTCCATCGCGACGCGCGCCTGCTGGTAAAGGCCGTTGCGAATTTCGCCCAGCATCGTCGTCACATGCTCGGCGATAGCGTCGAGCGAGGCCTTGCCCTTGCCCGCCGCTCCCGGTATGTCACGCCGCGCCGTCACCGCTTCGCCGGTGGCAAGATCGCGCGGCCCGATTTCGACTCGGAGGGGGACGCCGCGCATCTCCCAATCGTTGAACTTGAAGCCCGGCGTGAGCCCTTCGCGCGTATCGAGTCGCACCCGCATTCCGGCTCGTTCAAGCGATGCGACGGCTCTTTGTGCGGCCGCCATCACGCGCTCGCCTTCATCGGCTTTGCGCCAAATCGGGACAACCACCACCTGGGTTGAAGCCACGGTCGGTGGCAGGCGCAAACCCTGGTCGTCACCGTGCACCATCACCAGCGCGCCCAGCAGCCTGGTGGAGACGCCCCAGCTCGTCTGCCAAGGCTCACGCATCTGATTGTTGTCGTCGAGATAGCGGATATCGAAGGCGCGGGCAAAGTTCTGGCCAAGGAAATGCGAAGTGCCGCATTGGAGCGCGCGTCCATCACCCATCAAGCCTTCAATCGCGTAGGTTTCCTCGGCGCCGGGGAAACGCTCAGCCGCGCTCTTGCGTCCCCAGACCAGCGGGATGGCGAGAAATTCCTCACAGAAGGAACGATAAACCTCGAGCATGGTCAGGGTTTCCCGCTCGGCCTCCGCGCGCGTCGCATGCGCCGTATGCCCTTCCTGCCAGAGAAATTCGGAGGTGCGCAAAAATGGCCGGGTACGCAATTCCCAGCGTACGACATTGCACCATTGATTGATCATCAGCGGCAAGTCGCGATGCGAATGGATCCATTGCGCGAACATATAGTTGATGATGGTTTCGGAGGTCGGCCGCACAATCAGCGGCTCTTCCAATTCCTTGCCGCCGCCATGGGTCACGACCGCGACTTCGGGGGCGAAGCCTTCGACGTGCTGCGCCTCCTTTTGCAAAAAACTCTGCGGGATGAACAAAGGGAAATAGGCGTTGCGGGCGCCGGTTTTTTTAATCCGACGGTCGAGTTCGTCGCGCAGCGCCTCCCAGATGGCGAAGCCGTCTGGGCGGAAGACGATGCAGCCGCGCACCGGCGAGTAGTCGGCCAGTTCGGCGCGGATGATGATGTCGTTGTACCAGGCGGCAAAGTCCTGGCTGCGGGGAGTTACTTTCTTTTCGTCAGCTTTATCGCCCATCCGATGTTCCGTTGGAAATCCGCCGACTTATCTTCGCACGGCGCCGCCGTCCTGTGGCAAATTCCTTGACGTAATGATGGCCGCTCGATTCAATCAAACGTCAGCGAGCCGTTGGTATGAATGCTTCAAGCTTGCACGCGTCACAACTGGCGCGCAAGTTTAGGCCCGCCCTGCGCGGGTTATCAATACCGGCGCGTTTAACGGGAGGCGATTGATGAAGGTAAGGCCGAGTCTGTGCGTGCTGATTTTGCTCGCGATGATTATCGACGCGGCTCCGGCAATGGCGCAAAACAATCAGCCGCAAGCTGCCGCGCCGGCGCGAACGATTGAAGTGAGCGGTCATGGTGAAGCTCATGTGAGTCCGGACCTGGCGGTGCTAAATCTCGCGATTGAGACCCATGCCGCCACGGCGGAGCAATGTGCCAGTGAAAACGGCGCGCTGGCGCGCAAGGTGGTGGACGCGATCACGGCCAAACTGGGCGGCAAGGGCAAGGCCTGGACCGGCGGCTATTCACTGATTCCCGAATATAATCAGGCACGGGATAATCAAAAACCCAGCATCGTCGGCTATAGCGCCGAAAACTCGATAACCGTGCAGACCGGCTCGCTCGACCTGATCGGGCCAATTATCGACACCGCCATCGCCTTCGGCGCGAATCGGATAAATTCACTCGAATTCAAGCTGCGCAATGACACGTCCGCGCGCGGCCAGGCGATCACCGCCGCCACCAAAAACGCGCAAGCCCAGGCGCAAGCGCTCGCTGCCGCGCTCGGCGTCAAGCTCGGCGCTGTAATCAAGGCCACCACCGAGCAGCGTCGGCCGATGCCGGTCATGGCCAACTTCACGGCGAGCGCGCGCCTGGCCACGCCGGTTCAGCCGACCGAGGTGACGGTACCCGCGATAGTTTCGTTGACCTACGCGATTGAGTAGGTTTCACGTGGGCACACGCTTATGTTGAAACCAGGTGATTCCGCTCCGCCGTTCGATCTGCCGTGCGCGTTCGATGACCGTGCGAGCCACCTCAGTCTGGGCGGTATCCGTTCGGAATTGGTGGTGCTGTTTTTTTATCCACATGATTTTTCGTTCATCTGTCCCACCGAAGTGATCGGCTTTCAGAAGGCGCAGCCCGCTTTCCAGCAGGAACATACGAGTATTGTCGGCGCGAGCGTTGACGACGTGGAGAGCCATCGCCGATGGGCGCGCGACCTTGGCGGAATCAGTTATCCGTTGCTGGCTGATGAAGGCGGTGTGCTGGCACGGGCTTACGGCGTGATGGATGACAACGAGCAGGCCGCCTTGCGCGCGACCTTTGTGCTCGACGACGCACGAAGAATCGCCTACGCGCTCGCCAGTCCTTTCAATGTCGGCCGCAGTGTGAGCGAGACCTTGCGCGTGGTCCACGCGCTCAGAACTGGACGGCTATGCCCCTCGGATTGGCAACCTGGGGGCGAATTGGGCCCCGCTGACGGCAAGTACTAAGTCACCTTGGCGGTGCTCAAACCCGAAGAAAAGCGGCGTTTGTTTGAACGCCTGGCCAGCGTCCGCGAGATTGTTTTCGGCATTCAGGATGGCGTCTTGACCACCGCCGGCGTGCTCACGGGCTTAAGCGGTGCGGTTTCGGCGCGTCACGAAGTGATCCTGGCCGCCCTCGCGTCAACCGCCGCGGGCGCGCTGTCAATGGGCGCGGGCGCATATCTGGGGACGCGCGCCGAGGCCAAGGTAATCAAGAGCGAGCTTGCGCGTGCGCGTCGCGAGGCTTTGGGGCAGCCTTACATGGTGCAGGAAAGCCTGCTCGAGGCGCTAGCTCACGAAGGGTTGACGCGCGAAGCGAGCTATCGGGTGGTCCAGTTGCTCAGTTCCGCCCCCCGCGCCCTGTTCTCCACCGCCGAGGAAAAGCTCTACGGGCTTGGCGGTGCCGCCCTGGGCAATGCGATCGTCGATGGCCTCGTGATGGGTGTGGCCTTTTTGCTCGGTGCGCTGGTGCCATTGCTGCCGTTCATCTTTATCACCTCGAAGCGAGCGGGGCTGATCGCCGGAATGGTGACGACGGCGGTCGTGCTATTCGCGGTCGGATATTTCATGGAAGGGCGACTGTCAGAACAGCGCTACCCGTCGCTCGCGGGATTGCGCTTTTTGCTGATCGCGATGGGCGCGGCGGCTGCAGGCTATCTCATTGGACTAGCGATTGCCCCGCTCGGTGCGGTGCCACCGTGAACTTAAGTATGGGCGTTATTAACAGCTACACGTCGATTACCGCGTTCCTGGCATATTGCCGCGTGCTCAAGAGTGCCTGCGCCGATGGCACTATCGCATCGGAAGAACGCGCCTGCCTGGCCGCGATGGAACGGTTGATAGCGGCGGCGCTGAGTGAGCGCGAGCGCGGAGCCCTCGGCCTCACGCAGTCCAGCGCCACCGCTATCAGTCATGATGACAAGCCTGCTGACCAGCAAGCGACGCGCCGCCGCGCGCGCGCGGAACTCAAGCTGCACCGCGCGCTCGCCGAGCAAGGCGTCCTGACCGGCTGACGGTATCGTCGGGAATGCTCGCTTACATCGTTCGGCGGGTGATTTTCGGAGCGGGCGTTCTTCTCGGAACTTCGATTATCACCTTCCTGATCGCCTTCGTGATCCCGGCCAATCCCGCGGTCGCGATGGCTGGTGCCAAGGCCGACCCGCAAACGCTCCAGATGATCCGAGGGCAACTCGGCCTTGACCAGCCAATCTATGTTCAATACGCGCGTTATCTCGACCGTGCGCTTCACGGCGACCTTGGGCGTTCATATATCCGCCGCCAAAGCGTCACCAGCCTGATTCTTAGCCGCTTTCCCGCCACCGCGATTCTGGCTTTGTGCGCGATGGGTCTTTCGTTGATTCTGGGCATCCCGATGGGCATAATCGCGGCCGTTAATCGCCAACGCGCGCCGGACAACGCGTTGTTGGTCTTGGCGCTCGCCTTTTTCTCGATGCCCGTCTTCTGGCTCGGCACGATGCTGCTGATTGCGGGCGCGCTGTTGCTGAAATCATTCCCGTTGGGCGGATTCAGCAGCCCCGCGAGCCTGATTCTTCCGACGATCACGTTGGCGCTGGGCGCGGCCGGTTACTATTCGCGCATCCTGCACACCAACCTGGTGGATGCGATGGAGCAGGACTACGTGCGTACCGCGCGCGGTAAAGGCCTATCCCGGACGCGCGCGATGGTCCGGCACGCGATGGCGAATGCGTTGCTGCCGCTGGTGACTTTGGCCGGGCTCGATCTGGCGGGTCTGCTGTCCGGCGTGGTCCTGACCGAAACGGTGTTCAATTGGCCCGGAATCGGACGGCTCGCGTATGAAGCCATCTTTAATCTCGACATTCCGCTGATTATGGGCACGGTGCTGTTCTCCGCTTTTTTGGTGGTGGTCGCCAACTTGGCGGTTGATCTGCTGTACGCGTGGCTCGACCCGCGTATCCGTCTTGGCGGTCGCTAGATGCTTGAGCATCCGCAGCCTGGTGGGAGCTCGATGCGGCGATGAACGTTAAGCTCAATAGGATGGAGAGCATCGGTCTGGTGATGGTGCTCAGCATCATCGTGCTAGCCGTGTTTGCGCCGTGGCTCGCGCCTTACAATCCCACGCGCGCGGTGGCGGCGACCTTCGGCGATCCTGGCGCGCCGTCGCGCGCCTTCCCCCTGGGCACCGATCAACTCGGCCGCGATGTGCTGTCGCGGATTATCTATGGCGCACGCATTTCGTTGACGGTGGGTGTCGCCGCGATGGCGGTGACGATGACCATCGGCGTGCTTATCGGCGTATTGTCGGGGTTCTTTGGCGGGACGGTCGATTTTGCGCTGATGCGTCTGACCGACATTATGCTCACCTTTCCAGCCTTGCTGCTGGCGATGGCCTTCGTCGCGGTGCTGCGGCCGAGCCTGCTGAGCATCCTCATCGTGATTGGTTTGGTTTCATGGACGGGCGTGGCGCGGGTGGTGCGCGCGGAGACGCTCTCGATGGTGGAGCGTGACTTTATGCTGGCGGCGCGCACGCTGGGGGCGACCTCGTCGCGTCTGATCGTGCATCACGTATTGCCCAACGTGATGCCGATCATCGTGGTGATGGCGGTGCTGGGCACTTCCGGTACACTGCTGCTGGACGCGGGCTTGAGCTTTCTCGGCCTGGGGGTGCCGCCGCCGACGCCAAGCTGGGGTCGCATGATCGAGGAAGCGACCAGTTATTTCCGCACCGCCCCGTGGCTTGCGGCTTTTCCGGGCTTCGCCATCTTTTACGCGGTGCTCGGTTTCAATCTGCTCGGTTATGGCTATTTGCGGCGCCGCGGCGCCAACGGGTCGGTCGCATCCCGATGAGGCCACGATTCAAAGTGGTCCACTCTCACTGCCGCCTGCGCAGTCGCGATCTCATGCTGTCCGCCCAAGGGCAACTCGCGCGATTTGCAATCGTGCTTCTTGCGCTGACGCTGGCCGGATGTCATCCGGCGGGACCGCCGCTGAATCTGCCGCCTGGCGCGAGCGTGCTGCACGTGGCCGACACTGATGACGTGCCGACGCTAGATCCCGCGGCGGGTTACGATACCGTTTCGTGGAGCTTCGAACAGATGATCTTTGACACGCTGGTGCGCTACAGCGCCGGTGGCGTCAAC
>JBOHWL010000007.1:0-28956 GCA_050736615.1 Binataceae bacterium (SeqCode)
GATCGAGACGATCCAAAAACGGGTCACCACCACGGTTTCGGGCCATCCGCCCAGCTCGAAATGATGATGCAGCGGAGCCATGCGGAAAATTCGGCGGTGCGTCGCCTTGTAGTACTAGCGCTGGATAATGACCGAGGCCGCCTCGAGCACGAAGATGCCGCCCGCGATCGGCAAGACCAATTCCTGTTTCGCCAGCAGCGCGACCGTGCCGATAGCGCCGCCCAGCGACAGCGCGCCCACGTCGCCCATCATCATCGAGGCCGGATAGGCGTTGTACCACAGAAAGCCCATCGAAGAGGCGATCAGCGCGGCACAGAAGATCGCGATTTCGCCGGCGCCATCGACGTGCGGAACATCCAGATAATGAGCGAATTTCAGATTGCCGGCGACATAGGTGAAAATCCAATAGCAAAACCCCACCGTCATCACCGGACCAATCGCCAGGCCATCGAGTCCGTCGGTCAAATTGACCGCGTTCGACGAGCCCACCATCACGACCATCGCGAAGGGAATATAACCCCACCAGCGGAGATTTGGGCGCATCCGCTTGAGAAACGGCACGGTAACTTCCGTGCCGAAATGCAGCAGGCCGAACAACCACACTGCCGCGACGAAGGCCAGCAGAAACTGCCAAAACAGTTTCTGCGGTCCCGACAACCCCATCCCGCGTCCGCGTTTGAGTTTCCAATAGTCGTCGGTAAAGCCGATCGCGCCAAAACCAATCATGACGAACAGCGCGACCCATACGTAAGGATCGCTCAGGTCGGCCAGCAATAACGTCGCTACCAGACATGAGGCCAGAATCAGCAGCCCGCCCATGGTCGGAGTGCCGGCCTTTTTCTGATGGGTCTGTGGGACCTCCGCACGAATCGTTTGTCCGATATGCGCGGAGCGGAAGCGTTGAATCAGGAGCGGACCCAGCGCCAGGGAAAGCGCGAGAGCCGCCAACCCGGCCAGGACCGAACGAAAGGTTTCGTAACGGAGAACATTGAGCACTGGGAAGCGCGTGTGCAGCGGAAACAATGCGAGATAAAGCATGATCGGCTTTGTCGGCGATTCCCCCTAGACTCTTAGCTTGATTTGCGCCGCGCAAGGCTGCGGATGCATTCCGGCACATTATATTGGTTAAGTTTGCCGCTCGGCTTCCCTCTCGCTCTAACCTTGGCGTACTTCCCGAGCCGCCCTTCAACGGAGCGCGCCGATCATCGCGATTACCGCTTTTGGTCCATCGGTCCGAGGCGTCTTTTGAAAAACCTGGCATGATTGACATGACTTCGCGAGGCAAGCCTCCGGTCCTTCTTCCGCAACCGCTTCCCCACCACCAATAACCCGAAGGCTTCCCTCACGAAGCCCGCCGCCCCGACTGGCAAGACCCACGCGCTCCTCCCGAAGTCATTTTTCGCGCTCGCCAGAGCGCGTAATTTCAGAATGGACATTGGTCTCTCTGTTCATTCTGATACGGAAAGATCTCGGTAATCTCCGACTTTCGACAATTTTCCGCGGGATTCCGCACAAGCGTCGCTCAACCCACGCGCCAGTTGTCATTCCGAACGGAGTCTGCGAAGTGAGGAATTCCGGAAAAATCTTTGAAAAGACCAAACGATCCGGGATTCCTCGCTGCACTAGGAATGACAGACGAGACTTGTGCAGCGGTTCCCTAGCGCCTCATCTTCGCCACCAATTCCCGCACCACCGCGCGATCATCGAAATCCAGCCGCCGTCCACCGATCAATTGATAATCCTCGTGACCCTTGCCCGCGATCAGTATCAAATCGCCGGGCGCGGCGATCCGCAAAGAACTCGCGATCGCGGCCTTGCGATCGGACTCGACGATGTAACCGCCGCCGGCGACGGCCCCGTCCGCGGCGATCCGGCGCAGGCCGCCCGCGACGATGCCAGCCTCCACTTCGGCGATAATTTTTTGCGGATCCTCGCCGCGAGGATTATCCGAGGTCAGGATCGGCAAATCGGCCAAACGCGCCGCAATCGCGCCCATCAGCGGCCGCTTGCCGCGATCGCGGTCGCCACCGCAACCGAATACGCATAACAACCGCCGGGGCTCCAGTGCCCGTAACGCCCGCAGCACAGCCTCGAGCGCGTCGGGTTTATGCGCATAGTCCACCAGCACGCGCACGCCTGGAGGTCCCGCGACCGCCTCCAATCTGCCGGGGGCCCCAGGACATCGCCGCACCCCCTCCGCCACCGCCTCAGATTCGACGCCCAGGGCCACCGACACGGCGGAGGCACCCAGGATATTGAGCAAATTGATTTCTCCAAGCATCGGCGAGCTTAGTTCGAGTCTGCGTCCGGCCACGCGAATCGACGCACGAATACCCTCGAGCCCGGCGCTAAAGCGCTCGGGATAGACGTCGAGGCCGGGAACGAGGCCAAAACTGAGCTTGCGCCCGCGCACCGCATCCAGCACGCGCCGGCCATACGGGTCGTCTCCACGTACGACCGCCCATGGCTCGGCGTGAGTACTGCGTGCGAGCAATTCGGTAAACAGCCGCAGCTTGGCGTTGAAATAGTCCTCGACCGATGCATGATAATCGAGATGATCGCGACCCAGGTTGGTGAAAACACAGGCGCGGAAATTCAATTCCTCGACCCGCCGCTCAGCGAGTCCGATCGAGGAAATCTCCGCCGCCGCCGCCCGCAGTCCGTCGTGCTCCATGCGCGCCAATGCGCTTTCGAGGTCGAGCGCCTCGGGCGTCGTGAGGCCGCTGTAAAGCTTCTTGCCTCGCGAAAAAACCCCAATCGTGCCGATAATTCCGCACGGCCGCCCGGCCGCTTCAAAAATGGAAGCGAGCAGATAGGTGGTGGTGGTTTTGCCGCTAGTCCCGGTCACCCCAATTAGATCGAGACGGCGGCTGGGAGTGTGAAAAAACCGTGCGGCCGCCCGCGCCATCAACAGGCGTGGCCGCGCGCATTCAATCACGGGAACCGCGGGGCGCGCCGCCACTCCATCCCAGCCCTTCACCACCACTGCGCGCGCCCCGCGGTTCAACGCATCCTCGATATGCGCGCGATTAGCCGCCGTCTCGCGCGCCATCGAAAAAAACAAATCGCCGGGTTTGACCCGTCGGGAATCGTAGCTAAGCCCGCCGATTTCAACATCCTTCACGTTCGTCAACGCGCTGGTCTCACAAGGGTCCCCGATGATCTCGCGCAGCTTCATCGCGCCACCAGCCGCTTATGAAGGCCACGCGCCAGCCGATGCGGGTTCATTCGCGCGGCCAGCGCGCCGTCGCCCGCTGGCGTCAGCTTCAGACGAACCGCCGATCTCTTCAGCGATGCCCCCGGCGGCGGTTGTTGGCCACTAACATAGCCGCTGCCGTGGATCGTCAAATTGATTCCCAAACCACGCGCCAGGCCGATCGCATGGCGCAGGCTCATACCGAGAAAATCGGGCGTCGCACCTTTTGCGATGGGCACGGGGGACGACTGCGGTTCGACTGGATATTCCCCGCCACCAGCCGCGGGCTGCTCGTCGCCACGAGTTTCACCGGCGAGGCCGTCGAGCAATCCCAAAGGCGACAGACTGGCGGTTTCCAGTTGCGGACGGGCTGGCACGACGTCGAGATGTTGCAAGGCGCTGGAAGCGACTTCGCTAAACACCGGCGCGGCGTACAACCCGCCGAAATGTCCGTGCGCGACATCGTACAGCACCACCAGGATCACCAGGCGCGGATCGTCGGCAGGCACAAATCCAACGAACGAAGCCACCAGCCGGCTCTGGAAATAGACGCCGGTGGCGGGATTGACCATCTGCGCCGTGCCGGTCTTGCCCGCCACCGTAAAATCGGCCACCCGGGCCAGGCGCCCGGTTCCATCCGGACCGTTGACCACACCGCGCAGCAGAAGATTCATCGTATGCGCCACATCCGGCGAAATCACGCGGCGCAACGCCTGCGGCGTATGGCTCAGGATTTCATGCCCGTCGGCATCGTAGGCCGCCTTAACCACGTAAGGCCGCATCACCACGCCGCCGTTGGCGATCGCCGCATAGGCGACCGCAAGCTGCATCGGGGTGACTGCGACACCCTGGCCGAAACCATGGTCGGCCAGCGCAATCTGGCGCCAGCTTGCGGGCGGGCGCAGAATGCCGCTGGCCTCGCCCGGCAGATCGATGCCCGTGCGCCCGCCCAGGCCAAAATCACGCAGCCCCCGGTAAAAACGTTGCGCGCCAAGCATCAGCGCGATTTTCGCCGCGCCGATGTTCGATGACACCTCGATGATGCCGCCGAGATTAAGCCAGCCGTGGCGCGCGTCATCATGAATCGCGCGGCCGCCGACGTGCCACACGCCCTCCTCGCAATAAAGCTCGCGGTGGGTGTTCATGACGTGGTCGCGCAGCGCGATCGCGCCGAGAATGCCCTTCATGGTCGAACCGGGTTCAAAGGCGTCCTGCACCGCGGTATCGTGCAGCCGCTCGTTGGTCGTATGACCGGCGCTGACATTGGCGAGCGCCAGCACCTCACCGGTGAACGGCTCCAGTACCACCACGCTGCCGCGCCGGGCCCCGCTCTTCTCCACCTCGGCGGCCAGATAGTTTTCCGCGCTGGCCTGAATCGTCGAATCGATGGTCAGTTGGAGCTTGGCGCCCGGCTCAGGGCGCTTGAGCGCCATCGGCGTGTCAAAAATCGGATGACCCAGGGCGTCATGATAGAAGGTGAGCACCACCGGCTCGCCGCGGATCAGGTGGTTGTACTGCAATTCCAGCCCGGAGAGCCCCTGGCCATCCGTTCCCGCCAGCCCCACCACCGAAGCCGCCAGGTTGCTCTCCGGGTAAAACCGTTTGTACTCGCTCACGCTGCCGATGCCATCGAGTCCGAGTAGTTCCACCGCATGCGCCTGTGACGGCGGCAGATGACGCCGCAACCATACGAACGGCGCGGCGTGATGGAGTCGATGCTCCAGCTCCCGCGGAGTGATGCCGAGCGTCGCCGCCAGGCGTGCGCGCTCCGCGCGCGTGCTGCTGTCGAGTAGTTGCCGCGGACGCGCAAAGACCGATTTGGTTTCGGCTGAAAGCGCCAACGGCTGACCGTTGCGATCGACAATCGGGCCCCGCATCGCAGCCAGCGTGATTTCGCCCGTATGCTCGCTGCGGGCCAACGAACTCAGCCGCGGACCGTCAATCGTCACGATCAGCACCAGCCTGATCGCGGCCACGGCGAACAACGCCGCCAAGGCGAAAGTGAGCGCGCCGATACGGGTGCGGCGCTTTTGAAAATACGAATTCACGGCAACATCACCACGTGGCCGGGCGCGGGCGATTGCATGCCGTATTTCGCCGCCAAGGCGCGCAGGCGTTGATGTGAATCAAGTTCGGCCGCTTGCAGCTTGAGCCGCTGGTTCTGATCTTCGAGCTTGCGTATCTCCACCCGCAGCGTCGATAAGCGATAACCTTCCTGTGTGACTTCAAGCCGAATCATCAACGTGGCGAAGCCCGTTACAATGACGGCGAGGCCGAGCAGCGCGGACACCAGCCGCGAAGGCGGCCGCGCCGGTTTGGCCCGGCGGCTCAGGCGGGCCTCCGTTCAATGCATCGCAGCCGCGCGCTGCGTGAACGCGCATTGCGTGCGATCTCGTCGGCGCCTGGCCGCAACACCTTGCCGGTCACGGCAACAAAATTGCCTTCGCGCGCCAGTTCTCGAAAGCGTTCCTTGACCGCGCGGTCTTCGAGCGAGTGATACGCCAACACCACCATGCGTCCGCCGGTGGCGAGCCGCGCGGGCCCTCGTTCGAGCAAAGCGGCCAGACTGTCAAGTTCGTCATTGACGGCAATCCGCAGCGCCTGGAAGGTGCGCGTGGCCGGATGGATGCCGCGTTGGCGCCGGCCCCCCACGACGCTCTCGATCACCGCGCAAAGCTGGCCGGTGGTTTCGATTGGACGGCGCCGGCGCGCCTCGACGATCGCGCGCGCGATGCGACGGGAGGCGCGCTCTTCACCCCATTGGTAGATGATGCGCGCGAGCGCGGGTTCGGTCTCCTCGTTGACCAAATCATAGGCCCGCAAAACCTGCTCGCGGTCCATCCGCATATCCAGCGGACCGTCGAGCCTGAAACTGAAGCCGCGCTCCGGATCGGCGAGCGCGAAGGTGCTCATCCCGAGGTCGGCCACGATGGCGCCCACGCAGGGCATGCCGCACTGATCGAGCACGCTGTCGAAATTGCGGAAATCCGCATGCCGCAGCGTGACCCGGGTGCCGTATTGGCGCAGCCGCGCGGCCGCCGCTCCCAACACCCCTTCGTCACGATCCAAGCCGAGCAGATGCGCGTCAGTCGCTTCCAGCAACGCCGCCGCATGGCCGCCCATGCCCACGGTCATATCCACCACCGTGAGCGGATGTGAAGCGCGGACGAGCCCCACCACCTCCTCCAGCATCACCGCCACATGTTGGCGGCTCGCCGCGCTTGAGTCCTTTTCCTCCCCCAGGCTCATGGGACACCGCTAATAAAATCCGATCTTTTCCCGGATCGCCGGGTCTTTGAGTTCTTCCGCAATCTCACCGATCAGATGTTCAAGCTTGCCGCGATCCCATACCTCGAAACGATCGCGCCGTCCCTGAAACGTTATGTCTTTGCTCAACGAGGCGAAGTCGCGCAGGCGCTGCGGAATCAGCACCCGCCCCTGTTTGTCCACAGGGACCTCATGCGCGCCGCCGACGTAGAGCATTTCAAATCTCTCCAGCAATCGCGTGCGCGGCATCTCGCCCAATTTGGCCAGTACGGCCTGCCAATCCCGCGGCACAAACAAGTCCAGACAACTGTTTTCGCCGTCCTTCAGTTGATTGGTGATATAAACTTTATCTTGGCCTTCGCGCTGAATAAGGTCGCGGATAGTGGCGGGAAGACTTACCCGACCCTTATCGTCGATAGAGTGGTCGAAACGACCGCTAAACACCGCGCCTCTCCTTTGTATTCCTCCACAATCTCCCACTGTGCCCCACCATAGTCAAGCATTTACAAGCGCAGTGGGAGACGATGGATTAAATTTATCTATCGGCGAATAGAAAGCGAATATTCAGGTGTGCCATACTGGGCGCATCTGCCTATTCGCTATGATTTCCGAGATGGTCAGCGGCGCCTTGCGCCATTGGCGTCTCAGCCTTAATGTGAAGTCTGATGCCGCAACAACAAGATATACAAGATCATGAGCCGCCGATTATCGTTGAACAATTCACGAAGGCTCAATACGTGGGAGAAATAATTCAGGGATTCGCGATAGTGGCGGGCCTTGGCCTGCTATGGCTACTCGAAATTATCCGCGACGGCTGTTTCGCCCTGCTCGACCGTATCAATCGGCGCCCACGACCACACAAGGGACGGCCGTTCCCGCCTGGCCCACAACGCAAACACGCGACGCTCAAGGCGCGTCAGTGAGAATTCCTAGTTTGCGCGCATGAAGTCATCCGCGAATGTGGGATGAGACGGTCGCGCGGAGCGCGATCTGGTCGCGACTAACTATCATCGTCCTGCTCGTAGTTGACCGCGCGCTCGTGATTGCCCATCTTGGCGCGGCCGCGGCGCAGACGCGAAGGTCCAAGCCGACGCACCTCACCATTGCCGGTATGGCCGGTCGTCATGTTCTCATCAAGCAAGCGGCCGAGATAACGCGCCAGATTATCATCCAGCACGCGCACCAGCGCTTCGGTCTGGGCGGCTTGAGTTATCTTGAGAAAGCCTTCGAGCCGATGATTGTAATCGTGTTCGCGGATGAGCCGTGCAATTGCGCTTTGCGACAAGGCGGCCAGCTTGTTTCGTAACGGCCGGCGCACCTGCTCCATCATTTCAGCCAGCTCCTGGTTTGGCGATGTCCAGCCGAGCACGAAAGTGCATCGTGGGCAGCGCGGCCCTTCGAAGGCCGCGTCCGCATCGCAGTGAATCAAGCGCGCATCAAGCGCCTTTAGGTTGACGAACAGCTCCAGCCCTTCGGGCGCCCCCAATGCCGCAATCATATTGAGCCGCCGCAAGGCCTCCAGATGGCGCCCCAACTCATCAGCGGTCGTGCTCAGCCGTTCCAACTCGGCGCACCATCGTTCGTGGGCCAAATGGTAATAGCGTGTATAGCGTCCCTTGAATTCCGCGAAACGAGCTTGGATCACTTCGAATTTGCGTGAGGAGGCAGCGAGCGTCGCCGGGGCAAGGTCAACCAGCAAGAGCTTACTGGCAACCGCGAGCTGGCTCACTGGATTATCACTCACACCCTCGTCGGGAGATTCCACCAATCCGGTGGCGTGAAGATAAGCCCGCATCTCACGCGCGCGCGGCATCACTTCGGCAAGCGCGGCGAGCGCTTCATATGCGGCGAAGATTTTGAGCGCGGCCTCATGACGTGGTTGGTCTTGGGCCAGCTCGATCAAGTTATCGGTGCCGGCTTCGGCGATCGCGATATAATCCGCAACGGTTCGTTCCTGCTCCGCTGTTAAACACGCATTGCACTCCGCCATCGCGCCGGCGAGCGTTTCGCGCGCGCGACACGCCGCCTCCAACGCATACGCCATCGCGTCGCGCGACTGCTTGAGGCTCGTTTGAAGTTCGGACGCTTCGTTCACCTCCATCATCGCCGCGTCAAAATAGTGGAGAAGCGGCAGTGCCGCATTGAAGGCCGCGAGTTCGGAGGCGCCTCCCGCTCGCGCATCGAAACGAGCGCTGCGCGAATGCCGTTCATAGACCACAACTCCGCCTGTCGCGGCGGCAAGCGCGGTCAACAGCGATTCGAGTACCACCGGCGGTTCGGCGGAGCGTAGCGCGGGCACCAACGTCGCCATCGCCTCCAGACTCAGGCGCGCGTCTTCACCCGCGAGCTGACGCAATGCGAGTGTCGCGACGATCTGACGCGCGGCCTCACGTTCGCTCATCTCCGCCTCTGAAGCGTGGCTCGCAGACTCGTTCGCTCGGCTCGGCCTTGCTCCGCCCAGTAGTAAGTTCGCCGCGGCATGCGCGGCTGTGAGCGCCGCGCGCGCGGGGTCACCCAGGCGAGCCTCGATTCGCGCACGTGATTGTGAGGCTTCCATCAGGTCGGCGGGGTAGATGAGGCGGCGCGTGTCGCCGTTCTTCCACGCGATGATACTTTCGCGCGCCAACATCGCCATGGTGGCTACCAGATCCGCCTCGCCCGCCAGCAGGTGGAGCAATTTCACCGTTTCAGGATGAAACGGAAACAACTCGTCGGGTAGGAACTCGCCAATTTCAACCCCGCGGTAGGCTTCCTGGACCAAACGCGAAACCGGTTCGCGCAGTTCCCGTGCACGTCCGATCATCGCGGCCAGCCGCTCACGGTGGTCGCCCGGCGCCACTTCAAAACTCTCCACGCCCGGCGGCGCCACGCCCCGCCCCGCCACCATTGCGATCAGCCGCACGCTCCTGACGGTTCGCGCCAAGGCGCAAAGCCCCTGAAGAAAATCGAACGCGGGCAGCACTTCGCTCAGACCGAAGTCAATGATCATGCTGAGCGAACGCACCCCTTGACGTCGCGCCTGTTCAAGCGCGAGGCCAATCGCGTCAACGCCGCCCAACTCACGCCACAGATTCGGCGCCTGGCTCTCGCCGGCCAATTCGAGCATGAACGCTTCGAGCAAGCGGTGCTCGAGTTCCCCCGCTTTACGCCCCTCGGCTTCAAGTACAATGGTCAGGTGACGCGCGGGTTCCGCGTTCATCGAACCAGCGCGGCGGCCGAGCGCCGCGGCGTAATTGAGAAAATGGGTTTTGCCGCAACCGGCATCGCCGCCAACCCAGAAGAGCGCGCCGCGTGCTTCGCCCAGTTGCCGGTTAAGCGCTTCCCACGCGCGGCGCGCGCCGCGTCCCATCACATAATGGGCGACAGTGCCTGGTTCCGGTTCCTTCTTCAGTTGCATGCGCGCGACGATTTCCGGGCCAGGCTGAACCCAGTCGCGCGCCGCCGGCTCCCGCATTTCTCGAGTTCGCATCGTCATTCCATGAGCGCGCTCGGCACGTCACGGTGGCCGCGAAGCATCAGTGCCAAGCCGCGTTCAAGTTGCTATTTCACAGCCGTGCTCGCGGACATTCAGACGATTAGCAAATCGGTCAACAATTGAGCAATAAAATTATATACTGAATCCTCTGGCGGCCCGATCGAGGTGGCATAGCCAGATAAAGACGGCCAGAGAAAGCCAGAAATGGCATCTGACCAGCCGCAAACACCTGAGCGCAACCCGCCCACGCGCTCGCACTACTGGATTAAAAAAGTGAAGGCTAGATCACGCCGTCCGCGCGCAAACGCTCCAGCGTGGCATCGTCGATGCCGATACTCGCCAGTACTTCGGCGGTATGCTCACCCGCGGCGGGCGGCCGCCGCATCTGAACGTCCGTATCTGGCGCCGCCGACATCTTGATCGGCGTACCCATCACGCGAATCGCGCCGCGGGTTGGGAATTCACTGTCGATCAGCATTCGCCGCCGCGCCAGCTCGTCGTCGGCGGCCACTTCCGCGACCGAGCGCACCGGCGCGCACGGCACGCCCTTTTCGAGCAGAACGGCGAGTACGGCGGCGCGCGCCAGCGTTCGGGTCCATCCGGCCACCAGCGCATCGACTTCATCGGCAATCGCGAAGCGTGCGGCGTGGTCCTGGAAGCGCGGCGTGCCGACCAGGTCTTCGCGCCCGATCAGCCGCGCGATCGTGCGCCAATGGGTCTCGCTCAGGCAAAAGATCAAAATTGCGCCATCCACGCACGGATAAACATTCGACGGACACGCGGCGCGATGGCGATTCCCCATACGCCGGTACGGTTTGCCCTCGAGTTCGTTGGCGATGAGCCCGGTCATCGCCGGAATACACATGTCGAGCATCGCGACTTCAACTTTTTGCCCCATCCCGCTCTTGCCGCGCTGGATTAAGGCGGCAAGAATCGCGCTGACCAGATGACTGCCGGTGCCCATATCGATGAACGTCGAAGGCGTGCGTGTTCCCACGCTCTCAGCCGGCCCTGTCACGCTGATGAAGCCGCATGCCGCCTGCAGAGTGCTGTCCATCGCGCCAAGTTTCGCCCACGGACCGTCGGATCCGTAGCCCTTGCCCGAGGCGTAAATCAGGCGAGGGAAACGCGGACGCAGATCGGCGTAACCCAGGCCGAGTGATTCCATCACGCCGTTCGAATAGTTCTCGACCAATACATCGGCGTCGGCCAACAGCGCGAGCAGGATTTCGCGGCCGCGAGAATGCTTGAGATTGAGCGTGACCGAACGCTTGTTCGCATTGAGCATCAGGAAGGAATAATTGACCCCGCCCGGGGAAGCCGTCGGCCGCCGCAGCGCTTCACCGCCCGGCGGCTCGATTTTGATAATGTCGGCACCGAGAAAGGCCAACTGCAAGGTGCAATATGGCGCGGCGAATATCTGGCCGAGATCAATTATCCGAATCCCGTCGAGCGGCAGGCTCATGCTGCATATCTCCATTCCCGGACTTGCCAATCATTACCATTGTTAGGCGGCCAGCTAAAATGGCAAGCATCTCGCTGAGCGTATTTCAAGGCCGCGGCACGCGTGAAAACAAGCAGCAATCTGATTGAGGAGGAATGCTTCATAATGGCGGATCAAAACTGGGACGAAGCGATGGCCTCGGCAGCGGCGGCCAACCGCGAGATGGTTAAGGGAAACGCCGCGCCGCTCAAGCAATTGTATTCGCATCGCGACGATATCACGGTGCTCGGCGGATTCGGCGGTTTCGAACTGGGCTGGAGCGAGGTTGAGCCACGCCTGGAATGGGCGGCGTCGCAATTCCGGGACGGCCGCTTCTCACAGCGGGAGATCAACACCATCGTGGGGACCGATCTCGCGGTCACGGTGACTATCGAACACTATGATGCGCACATCAGCAATCAACCGGTGGAAACGCATGACGAATTGCGCGTGACGCAGGTGTTCCGGCGGGAAGACGGGGCCTGGCGCCTGGTCCATCGCCACGGCGACCCGCTGGTGCAAAAGCGCCCGCCGGATTAGACGGGAAGCGGCCGCGTTTCCCGCCGTCAACAGCTTTTGTTACGATTTGAGCTTCACCAACTGGATCGGGAGACACCAGCCATGAAACTTGACACCGGCCTGACCACGCGCGACCTGAGTGAAGTACCGGCGATTGCGCGAGCCGCCGAAGACCAGGGCTTCGACGCCATCTGGTCAATGGAAGCTGGTAACGACGGCTTCTTGCCCCTTGCGTTGATCGCCGAGCATACCAGCCGGATCAAAATGGGGCCCTCAGTCGTGATCGCTTTCCCGCGCAGTCCGATGGCGACGGCATATGCCGCATGGGATTTGGCGGCATTGTCTCACGGCCGCTTCATTTTGGGGCTGGGCACGCAGGTCAAGGGCCACATCGAGCGCCGTTACGGCGTGAGATGGGATCCGCCGGTGCCTAAGCTGCGCGAGTACATCCTGTCGCTCAAAGCAATTTTCAAGTGCTGGCGCGAAGGGGGCAAACGCCTGTCGTTTCAAGGCAAGTATTACAATTTCTCCCTGATGACGCCGTTTTTCGCGCCGCGCCCGCATGATTACGACATCCCGATATATATCGCCGGCGTCAACCAGCACATCCTGCGCCTGGCTGGCGAGCATTGCGACGGCCTCCACGCGCATCCGTTCAACTCGCCCAAGTATTTGCGTGAATTCGTTCTGCCGCATGTCGAAGAAGGGTTGAAAAAATCCGGGCGTTCGCGCAAGGATTTCACGATTTTCACCACGGCGTTCGTGATCGTCGGCCGCAACCAGGAGGAAATCGAGCGCGCCAAGGCCGGCGTGCGCCAGCAGCTCTCGTTCTACGCCTCCACGCGCACGTACCAGGTGGTGCTGGAAACTCACGGATGGGGCGACGTGGCGCCCAAGCTCAACGAACTGGCCGCCAAAGGCGATTGGGCCGCGATGCCCAAACTCATCACCGATGAAATGCTCGAGGTCTACGCGGTGACCGGCACCTACGACAATATCGCGGACAAACTGCGCGAGCGTTACGATGGCTTGCTCGACCGCGTGGCCTTTTACGTCCCCTATAAAGCGGCCTTCGATGACGCGACCTGGCGCCGGCTATGCCACCAGCTCAATGGTTAGGCTCAACCCATAATTACAGGCCCAGCAGCGTCGCCGCCGATCTAAAGCGCTATCGCGTTCCTGACGCGGACACGATGAGCCGGTGAGATGCTCGCCAATTTCGCTTTTGTATTAGTGCATCCACAATCGCCCGGCAACATCGGTGCGGCGGCGCGCGCGCTGAAGAATACGGGACTGCGCGATTTGCGCCTGGTGGCTCCGGCCAAGGGGCCCGAGGCCGCCATCATGGCGGTGCATGCGCGGGACCTGCTCGAACGCGCGCAAATCCATTCCAGCCTGAGGACGGCGCTACGCGATCGTACTTTGACGATCGGCACCACCTGTCGGCGCGGGCCTTATCGTGAGCCGGGCTCCTTGCGCGAAATGGCGCCGGGGTTAATTGCCGCGGCCGCGAGCAATCGCGTCGCGATCATCTTCGGGCCGGAAGATACGGGCTTGAGCAATCACGAGCTTAAACTTTGCCAGCGACTGATGACGATCCCCGCCGCCCCGGACTACAGCTCGCTCAATTTGGCCCAGGCCGTGATGGTGGTGGCGTACGAGTTGATGATGGCGTCGGCAACGGCGCGTGATGAGCCCGCACCTGAATTTGCCCGCACGATAGTGATCGACGCGATGCTGGAGCGGATGGCGCACGCATTGGTCGAGATAGGTTTCCTGCCCGAAGATAATCGCGACCATATCATGTTCGCTCTGCGCCGATTATTCGGGCGTAGTGGCCTGCGGCCGCGCGAATTGGACATTTTGAACGGCATCGCCAATCAGATGAGATGGTTCGCCGAAGGCGGCCACGCGACCATCGCGGCCAAGCGGCGAGCCGGTCTCAAATTGCGCTAAAAGGACCGCGCCGTAACGCTTCCCGCTTTGCGATATAATCGAAAGGAGCTGTATTTTAGAGCGCCAGGCCGTTATGGGCGAGATAATCCAACTTCGCGAGCGCCAGCAAGCACGGGAACGCGAGCAGCACCGCGCCCGCGGGGCTCGAAGCCTCGATCGCGCGGTTGCCTTGTTGAGGGATAATCTGGCAGTCGCCGCCGGCCAACTGCGCGACGCGTCGCCCTCTGAACGTCCCGAATTGCTCGAGCGCGTGGAACGGCTGACAGCGCTGGTCCGCTATGGGATGCGGATGACGGAAGTCGAGCACCCTGAAGCGGCCTCCGGCGTTACGGAATAACGACCTCGTGAATCAAAATGATTCGCGGGTGGTTGATTTCGGACGTCAAGGCGGATACCAAAGAAGATTCCGAGTTTACTGCTCCCCGGTAGCTCAGTCGGTAGAGCGGACGGCTGTTAACCGTCAAGTCGCTGGTTCGAGTCCGGCCCGGGGAGCCAACCAAACAACCAACCAATTCGCCGGCAGTTTCCCGAGCTGACGCTCGACGGTGCGCCATCGCTGTTTTGAACCTGACAATCAGAAAGACGGCGGTTCGGATAGCGACTCTCGCAAATTAGTGTACGCGAATGCCATCCAGCCAGATTCTCTCTTGAACGCGATATTTTTTATTTCGGTCGGTTTCTCCTTCGCGGCGATGAATCCCAAGAACGTGCGCTGAGAAAGCAAGTGCGACCGGTGGAGTTTGGCCGCCTCATCGCAGGATTAGCTCTGTCACCAGAGGCATCCCGCGATGTATGGCCTTGCCCATAGCGCAAGATGCAGAAGCATGGATTTGGTCCAGGCGTCCTGTATGTGCTGGATTTCCGCAGTGCCGCAGCCGCTCTTTTCGAGCAAGGGCCGGATGGTTGTTGATACGATCGCCGAGAACGCGATCAAATATCGCAGCGGCACCACCGGCGGTGTCTGTGAGCGTTCGGTCTGGTTTTTTTTGACAGGCGTGTGACGTTTGCCGATTTCCTCTTGATAATCCAGCCACGCCTGATCATGTCCGCGTTCGCAAGCATCGACGACCCACTGCACAAAGCGTTTTTTGACTGCCGCCTTGTAAGACTCATCGGGTTTACCGTCCGGACCGAAGAAGACTCGCGCCATTTCCGGGTGCGCCGCGATAGCGGCCCGCCAGCCGTCCACGATTTCTTCGGCATGCGGCGCAAGAATAGGAGCCGCTCTACGCAGCCATTCGCGATCAGCTTCGCCAAACCCGGCAGCCTGTTCAAGGCTTCGCAGCTCATCGAGCGATACTGGTGAGTGCGGAAGCAAGCGTGAGTCGTACTCATAGCCCGGGATTCGAGCGTTTCTGTCCATTTATCCTCTCCAAAAAACAAACGGGCGCTGCGAAACGGGAAGGGTTTTTCTTGATTGTCAGCAACCCAGCTTCCGGAGCGTCCCATGAACACGTTTCCCATCGGCAGCCCTGCCGGCAGACTAGCGTTGCAAGGTTTTCAAGCAGAGCGGCCAGCGATGCGGCGTATGAGGTAAAAACCGCGAGGCAGGTTCCCCAAGTTGAGTCTCCGCGCGCGACCAACTCTTATAGTAGGCGTTGGAGAATTGATCTGTCCATCACCACGAGTGCGCCACTTTGCTCAAGCGCGCCGCATTCTTCCGATGGTCGGCGTCATTTGCCAGCGCGCTTCGCTATCGCTCGTAAGCTGCGAGATTCGAAAAGTCGATAAGCCCCATGGCCTCGTGCGTCGGCCCCGCGAAATCGGTTGGAAGAAAGTAACCCGGTCTCGCCACCGCCCCGGCCGATGGATCGCGCGAATACTCTTGCCTTGACGACTCAGAACGATATCCGCCGTTTCCTCCATCACCGGCATGAGGCCCTCACCTCAGCAGTACCTCACACCGAAGTGGTCAGATTTATTTTGACGATCCCGGGTGATAATTACGTTACTCGGCCGGTCGCCGCGCGATTCCAGATGAGAATCAAGTTGCGTACTCGATTATGGTTACTTGAATTGCCGACTCCTGGGCCTCAGAGAACACGTACAGCCGAATGTAGAGCTGCCAAAACAACATCTAGTTCGGAGATAGCTATCCATCCGCCATATGAGACTCAGCATATGATGGGCGCTACAGGGCGGATCGTGCTGACCGGAGTTTTCCGTGATTCCAAGGACCGCCGCTCTCTGGCCGTCTAAACTGCGACGCCTGATAGGACCTAAAGCATAAGAAATGATATTTTCTGACGGCCACGAACCGCCTGAATACCGTTCTTCTGACTGCGCCAGCCAGCTTATAGGTCAAGACTTGTTCGCTCCCACATTTTTCCGGATCAAGAATGTCACCTACTTAAGCCACATCCGCCGCACTCTGAATAGTTGATTCTTAGTATTCCTGCGCGGATGGGGATGGCGGACGCGTGGCTAACCTGCGGCAGTGTGAGAGCGCGCCACCCCTGGTTGGGATTGCCCAATGGGTTGCCAAGTCGGCAGGAATTTATGTTTTCCGTCCTCGAAGATGCGAGTCACAGTGAAGTGATCGGGCCGCTCTGACCCGCCAATTTGGCCTGCATCGCATTCTCAATGACGTAAATCGCACCGGCGAGGCATCTCGAAGAAGCTTTCCATTCTGAACTGAGATTCCGTGTCGGCGGCACCAAATTCACAAATCATCAAAGGTGTCGATATCCTCGGCGTGACGGTCAGTGCTGTGAACCTCGCCACCACGCTCGAAGTGATCGAATCGTGGATCGCTTCGCGCATATCGCATTACGTCTGTGTCACCGGAGTCCACGGAATTATGGAGAGCTACCGTGATCCGGAATTGATGGAAATCCACAATCGGGCCGGACTGGTAACACCAGATGGGATGCCGTTGGTATGGCTAAGCCGGCGGACTTTTCCGTACGTTGGAAGAGTCTACGGCCCGGACCTCGTGCTGGCGTTGTGCGCTCGATCACAGGACACAGGCTATCGGCATTTCTTCTACGGTGCGACCGTTCCAACGCTCTCGACTTTGCAGCGGCGGCTTATTTGCCGTTTCCCGAAGTTGAACATTGTCGGCACTTTCTCGCCGCCCTTTCGGTCACCGAGCCTGGAGGAAGATGGGCAGATCGTTGCGCGGATCAAAGCGGCGAAACCGGACGTGCTGTGGGTAGGGTTGAGCACGCCGAAGCAGGAGCGCTGGATGGCGAATCACGTTGAAAAGCTCGGCATTCCAGCCCTCATCGGAGTCGGAGCAGCTTTCGATTTTCACGCCGGTGTCAAACGCCAGGCGCCGCTATGGATGCAACGATCCGGGTTGGAGTGGACATTTCGCCTGGCAACGGAGCCCCGGCGGTTGTGGCGCCGATATCTCACTAACAATCCGGCCTTTGTTTATTTGATATTGCTCGACACCTTCCGTCGCGGCCTTTTGGGCTGACTGAGCCCCCGCACTTAGCAATTGGATGTGTCATAGGGTTCCTGCTTAACGGAGTAGCGTGTATGAAAAGATATTTATCGAGGGGTGTCTTTTTGCTCGGACTCTGTTTGCTCCTTCTGGGATTCTTTGGCACTGCTTTTGCGGGCCACAGACCTGCCCTCGAAACGCCTTTTTGGCCTCAACATCACTGGCATCAACGCCACTGGCATCCTCATCGCCGGCATCATCATGATCGCGCGCCGGAGCTCGACCCCAACTTGATACTTGGCGGCCTGGCCTTTCTGAGCGGAGCGGGGTTGCTCCTTTCGGAGCGTTATCGGCGTCATTGAGGCTCGCGTCGGATGGTTGGCCACGAACCTACAGATGACGAGTTTGCTCGCACCTGCCTGCGATTAAACACAGACCTCGAGTGTATGCCGCGAATTTAAGATCTGATTTTGAGCGGCGCTCGGGCCTTATGACCTCGTGGCTCGTTCGCTGGGCAGCCGCCATAATATTTCTCGGCCTAGGGCTATCCGTATTATCGCTATCTCCCCCATATACGGCCGTCTGGTGGCTCAAGTTGCACTTGGGTGGTCAGTGGGTATACGCGCCACTGCCGACGCGCATCCTCCTTCCAAGCCTCGTCACGACCGGCCTAAGCGCGGCCACATTGCTCACGTGGAACACGTGCCGCGAGGAAATCCGGCGCGTGATGGCGGATTCCGCCTCCGGCAATCGCGGATGGGTACTGTGGCTCCTCATTTATGCGTTGGCAGTCGCGGGCCTGACCGCACTCATGAGCCGTGGCTCCGGAGCCGGAACGCTGGCGGCATCGCATGTGACAGCGACAGCGATACTAATACTATTAGCGCTGGCGAGTTGGTGTCTGGCAGCGATGCCCGCTGGGTTTTGGTTACGCTGGATAAGCCACAACCGAAGATCGCTCCCGGCCATTGCCGCTATCGCCGTTCTCACTTACGTTCTCGCCCGCCACTACACGCCCCTCGTGGCGGCTGATTTGCCCAGCTTCATTCGTCCGCTTCAGCGAGCAACGCTGTGGGTGTGCGCGCATCTTCTCCGATTGGTTACTGGCGACATGGTCTTTGAGCCGGGCACGGGCCTGCTCGGCACCAAGACTTTCTCGGTTTACGTTGATTCGGGTTGTATTGGCTGGGAAAGCGTTACATTATTCAGCCTATTCTTCGCCCTGTACGTATGGCTCTACAGAAGTAGCATTCGCTTCCCGCACATATTGCTACTGCTCCCCATCGGTACTGCCATCCTGTGGCTGCTCAACAGTGTTCGTATCGTTACATTAATTCTGCTCGGGAATTGGTCCGAAACTCTCGCAATGGACGGCTTTCATTCGGTAGCCGGCTGGGTTTTCTTCAACACCGTGACCCTCGGGATTGTGATTGGTAGCCGACGCCTGCCATTCTTTGCCACCGACACTGGTGATGGCCGCCGGCCAATCATAAATCCAGCCTCTCCCTTCCTTGTTCCTCTCCTGAGCCTCCTCGCAACCGGAATGATTATTGAGCACCTGTCTCATCCTTTCAACTTCCTATACCCACTCCCCGTTCTCGTGGGGGCGGGGGCGCTAATTCGTTATCGAAAGAGGATCCCTTTTCAGTGGAGGCCTTGCTGGTCGCCAATCGTTTTCGGCGTTCTGGCGTTCATATTGGTGGTTCTTTTGCGCGCGGGAGACTCCCCTGGCGCCGCTAACGCAGGGATGCGAGCCGGGCTTCACAGCCTACCACCCATGGGCAAGCTCGTCTGGGTCCCGTTCTGGGTCGGCGGAGCTGTCCTGATCACACCGATCGCGGAGGAATTGGCATTTCGCGGGTACTTGATCCGCAAGCTGGTCTCGAGCGACTTCGAGGCGGTCTTGCCCGGTCAGTTCACTTGGCTGTCTTTCTTGGGCTCCTCAGTTGTTTTTGGGCTGCTGCACACCGACTGGGTCGTCGGAACCTTGGTAGGAATGATCTTCGCGGCAGCCGTCTATCGCCGCGGCTCGCTCTCGGACGCGATAACCGCTCATAGCCTAGCTAATGGCCTGCTCTTCGCTTACATACTCACGACCCGGCGTTGGTATCTGTGGGCCTGAGCTGCCGACGCCTACATCTTCACGCAGCTCGGCGCCTGATACGCGGCAGCGGTCCGTTTTCCGCTTGAGAAGCTGAATGCTTTCGATTTTCGCAATCCACAATTACTACCGAAGCGGCAATCCAAGTGGAGAGAATGTCGCATTCGAGGCCGAAACCCGCCTTCTCTCGCGCAACGGACACACCGTTTACAAGTACACGCGGCAGAGCGATGAGATCGCCGGTTTTTCAGTGGTCGGCCGGGCAACGCTCCCTGTTCGAGCCGTGTGGTCTCGCGCATCTTACGTCGATCTCAGGCGCAGACTGATAGAACTACGCCCCGACATCGCACACTTTCATAATACGTTTCCGTTGATATCGCCGTCAGCATATCTGGCGTGTCGCACGCTGGGCGTGCCGATCGCTCAGACTCTGCACAACTACCGCCCGCTATGTTTGAACGGGCTGTTTCTGCGCGATGGAAAGCTTTGCGAAAAATGCCTGCCTTTATCGATCTCATGGCCCGGAATTCTGCATCGATGTTATCGGAAATCGTTAGGCTACAGCTCGGCGGCGGCCGGGATACAAGTTGCGCAACGGTTGTCCGGTATCAGGAAGTACGTTGATCTCTTTATAGCTCCAAGTGAATTTTTGCGCAGAAAATACGTAGCGGCTGGTTTTCCCGCGAATAAGATTTTTCTGAAACCAAACTTCGCGGAGATAAGTGCACCAGCTAATGGCCGCGAGCGGGAGCATGCGCTATTTGTCGGCCGCTTGTCGCCGGAAAAGGGCGCGCGAACCTTGGTCGCCGCTTGGAAACGGTTGCCGCACATTCCATTGATAGTCCTTGGGGATGGGCCACAAGCGCACGAAATCAGGTCCATGGCGGCGGGGTTCGGTCACATCAGCTTTCCTGGCGCGGTCAGCCGAGACGAGGTGCTCGAATATCTTCGCCGCGCGCGCTACCTGGTCCTGCCCTCTGAGGTGAATGAGACCTTTCCTTTGGTGATGGTCGAGGCATTCGCCTGTAATACACCAGTAATCACGTCGCCGCTGGGAGGGCCCGGTGAGGTGATTGTTGACGGTCGCAACGGCCTGCTGTTCGAGGCTGGCAATCCCAGTGACCTTGCGCGCCAGGCGGCGCGGCTGTGGTCAAACCCGGCACATGCCGCCGAACTCGGGAAGCAGGCACGTCTGGACTACGAGGCGCGATTCACGCCCGAACGCAATTACGAGCTACTCCTTCAGGCCTATTCTCAAGCCATCGCTTCGCGTCGCATGGCGGCATCAAATGGTCATACCCCTGGCTGAGCGTTCCAACTCCGTTCCCGACCCGAGGCTAGCGGCGCCATCGGCGGAACCGCGGGATTCCAGAATCCTCGCCAAGGGGGCCGGTGTTTCGCTCACCGGGGGAATGGTAGCGCAGGTTCTCAGCATCTTCTTCCAGGTCCTTATCGCGCGACTGCTGGGGGCGGCAGAATTCGGTCTCTATGCAGTCGGATGGACGCTGGTTCGGCTACTTCCGCCTGTCAATACCTTGGGGCTCGAGTCCGGTGTCACCTACTTCGGGGCGCGCTATTTGCGCTCGAACGGCGCGCGCTTCCGAGGAGTGGTCAGGGAATCGATCACATTCGCCGTGCTGTCCGGAATCGTTATCGGCGTTGCCCTATACCTTGCCGCTCCAGCACTCGCGCATCACCTATTTCACAAGCCCCGGACGTCACTAGTCATTCGAGCGTTCGCGCCGGCATTCCCTCTGTACGGGCTGCTAATAGTCAGTGGTGCGGTAACCCGGCTCACCCATCGGATGCAGTATGTGTTTTTCTCCGGCGTGACCCTAACCGGTTCGGCTCTCGTCATCTTCTGCTTTTCGTATATGCTCGGGTTCGGCCTCAACGGCGCGATTTTCTCGATGGTGGCGGGAGTCGCATTGGGAGCCGCATTATCAAGCTGTTTTGCGCGGTCACTTTTTCCGGCGGCATTTGCCAGCGGAATCCGTTCCGAATGGGTTGGCCGCGAACTCATGTCCTACTCTTTCCCGTTGGTATTCTCGGGATTGGCCGGATCGACGCTGGCATTCGCCGATCGGCTGTTCGTGGCATCCTTTTGCAGTGCAGCCGAGCTCGGGGTATACCAGGCGGCAAGCCAAATAGCGCTAGTGTTCTCCTTAGCTCATGGAGGCTTCGACAACATTTTCGCGCCGATGGTGGCCGATCTGCACGCGCGCGCTCAGAAGGCGCGGCTCGCTGAATTGTATCGCGTCTGCACAAAATGGCGACTCTATTCGATTATACCAATCTTGCTGGTGATACTATTTGCCCGGTCCGAACTCGTCCAAGTCGTGTATGGGAGCCCATATGCGGAGGCGTCGATTCCGTTACTGGTTCTTGCTCTAGGTAAAGGCTTCACGACGGGTGCGGAAGCGGGCGGCCCGATGCTTTTGATGACCGGACATCAGAAGCTCTACGTCATGATCCCGCTTGCGCTAGCTCCGTTCGATTTACTGCTGAATTTCCTGTTGGTGCCCTCCTTCGGCCTCGTTGGAGCCGCGGCGGCAACCGCCATTATCGCGGTGATCCTGGGTGCCACAATCATCGTCGCGGTTCGCAATACAGCAGGCATATGGCCCTTCGATGCACGCTATCTTAAGCCCGCTATAGCCGCATCGGCGACCGGTGGCTTGCTCTATCTCCTTAGACCTCTTCAATTCGACATTCCGGCCATCAAGCTATTAGCTGTCGGATTTATAAGTGTAGCGGCATTTTACGGATGTCTTATTGCCCTGCGGCTGGATGGGGAAGACCGAGAAGTTCTCCATATGATCAGTCGGCGCCTTTCATTCGCGAGGGACGGCGCCAATCCTGTTCTCGATGGCGAATGAGCTTGGTTATACGCGATTGGATTGAGCGCATTGCTCCTAGCGTGTGCTCGTTCCGTCACCTGAGTATGCGTCACTGTATTGGTCAGGGTATCGGTCAAACAGTTTTAACTGTCGAGGTGAGCCATGGATAAGGATGGAGCAACGCACTCTCGCGTTATCAATTCACGCGAGCTTAGCCAGGATCAGCAGAAAACGAGGGTAAACGGAAATCCGGAGTTTCTCCCTCAGACATCCACTTCAGGAGATGTCAACGCTGTCAAACATTCATCGGCCCCGGCGATTATCTCCCGCACTCCCAGCTCCGCTGAAATTCACCCGGGCGTGGGCTTTCGAATCAAGCGCGACTTTGCAAGGCCCTCCGGTGACGCCGCGGCGATGTTCCAGCAATTCGACGTGGCCGACATTTCCGATCATTTGAACCGGCTGTATGCGGTCGATTGGTCGATCAAGTGTCTGTCCGGCGGCGACCGCCGCCTGGTGGGTCCGGCTTGTACGGTGAAGGTGTATCCGGGAGACAATTTGATGGTGCATAAGGCACTGGATATTGCAAAGCCGGGCGACGTTGTGATCGTTGACGCTGGAGGCTCAGCGGAAAACGCGGTTCTTGGCGACACCATCAGTATGAAGGCGCAACATCGCGGAATCCTCGGATTCGTGATCGATGGTTACGTCCGCGATCTGCCGTCGATCAGGGCAATAAACTACCCCGTTTACGCCCGCGGCGACATGCCGATCGGCCCACTGCATCGCGGGCCCGGCGAAATCAATTATCCGATCTGCTGTGGCGGGGTCGTGATAGCGCCCGGCGACATCGTGGTCGCCGATCACGCGGGGATAGTAGTGGTGCCGCAAACCTGCATAGCGGACCTTCATGGACGCCTCCTCGGCCACAAGGAGCGGATGTCGAGTTATCTCGAGAATGTCCGCAAGGGACAATTCTCCAATGCCTGGGTCGATCAGCTTCTGGACGGTGCACGGTGCCGCGTTGAAGATTAGGGCGCCCTCTGCGCGATCGTGAGGGGCTTGGCTCCGTCCCTCCGCTGCCGCGCGCGTCTGACAGCCCATTTCGACGCGTGGCCATATGCGATGCGCCGCAACCGCCGCGCGTGACGAGAACATTATGAGACCATTCACCTTTGATCCGCTCAAGTACGCGGCTGCTTTCAAGACAACGGGCTACGTCCATATAAAAGGCGGCGTGAGTGACGAGCTGCTGGGATATGCAAAGGAACGTTTAGCCGAATTTCGTCTTTCCGGTCGGAATGAACTTTCGGCAAACGAGATAAAGAACAAGAAGAAGCAATGTTTATTTGATCTGCCGAATGACCATGAGTTTCTGAGAGAACTCAACGAGAGCATCGCCGTGCTCGCCGATCTACCTATTGATCGGATGACCGTGTCGGAGCGTCACATAAAGGTTTATGAAGATAACGCCGCTCCCCGGCCGCCACTGCACAAGGACTGTGTCGCGTCCCAGGTTGCCGTGGGAATACCGCTCGAAAACGCAAGCGGCTCGCGTCTGGTTCTCTTACCATCCGGTGAGAGACACGTAAATCCGTTCGATCACGCAATCTACGGATTCAACCCTGACGACCCGCTTGACGCAGTGCGGCAGAGCCCGGACTTTCGTGTGAGCGAAGGCGCTCAGCCGCGACACAGCCCGCCCTCGGGGCTGGTCGAACTCGACGTTCCGCCGGGAGATGTCGTGATTTTCGCCGGCTCGTCGATTTATCATGAGCGGTTCAACGCGGCGCGTTCCGCGGTTTTATACCTGAAGTTTAACGCTATGCGGCTGGATCATCTGGCTGAAGATCCGTCAACCCTCCACCGACGAGACGAGAGCATAAAAATCCTGCGCAACCGCGACGACGATGCGTTGATGGAGAGCCTCGTCGAAACCTCACCACGACTCAGGAGCATTGACCGCCACTACACCCGACTCGGCTGGGCAAGTGTCCTGCGCGCCCATGTCGACAACACGGAATTCATGATGTCGGAAGACGATCTCACGTTTCTCTTCGCGCTTCGTGGACCGCGCAGCATCAGAGATGTGCTGCTCGGGCTGGGCGTTCCCGCGGATCAGTTGCTTTCACATGCGACGCGAATCCGCAGGCTCTGTGAACTCGGCGGCCTCGACCTCCTGAGCTAGCCAGATTTTTCAAAGCCGACCGCGCAACGCGGGCTCTCCAATTCCTTACAAGTCAATGAGACCAAAGACGGCGCACCGTACGGCGCCCGGTGCTTCGTTGGCCGGGCAGGCGCTGCTTCGCCTCCCTTGCGTGTGGTATTTCGTCCGGCGCGCACTGCTCGGTCGAATACGCCCCGCCAATCGGCGAATGCGGTCATCGCGGCGCGAGTTTTACACCCGAGCCTGGCTCAACGCAGCGGAAGCACTCGGAGCGCGTTGCATCGCGAGCCCTGGCGGAATCACAGAGATAAAGCGCGGCTCCCGTGAAATACGCGTCAGTGCCAGTACAACCTCGCTTGATTCGGCAGCTACAATTGAACGGGCCTCAGACAAGGCGGCAGTTCGCTCCCTGCTCGCCCGAACTGGGATTCCCGTGCCCCGGCACATTGAAATAACGCTTGGCGAGTTCCGTGAAGCACTGTCCATGCTCAGCTCGTCGCCAGTTCCTCTGGTGGTCAAGCCGGCGGCCAACACCGGCTCTGGAGCCGGAGTCTCGACGAGTGTGACGACTCCGCATCAGCTTAGAATCGCAGTGGCGTGGGCCCGCGCATTCGGACCCCGCGTTCTCGTCGAGGAGCAACTCGACGGCGACTGCTATCGAGTTCTGATGATGGATGGTGAAGTGCTCGACATCGTGCTTCGGCATCCGCCGACGATAGTTGCCGATGGGACCTCGACCATACGTCAAATGCTGAGCCGTGAAAACGCACTGCGGCTTGAGGCGGGCACTGCCCGCGCGCAAGTGCTGATTCGAAACGACCCCGATCTTCGCAACACTCTGGCCGCCCAAGGTCTTAACCTGCGCTCCCGTCCGACACTTGGCCGCATGGTGATTGTTAAGCGCGTGATTAATGACAATGGCGGACGCGACAATTCCTCGGCAGTCGGTCTGCTCTGCCCCGCCATTCTCGCCTCCGCGCGTGAGGCAGCCGACGTATTGCATGCGCGCCTGGTGGGAGTCGACATCATCTGCCACGATCCTACTGTACCACTGGAGCGTTCGGGTGGTGCGATTCTCGAGGTTAACACCACTCCAGGTTTTTACTATCACTATCATAAAGCTGACGTCTCCTTCGCCGTCGCCGATCACGTTTTGCATAAGTTCTTTGATGCAGCCGCAGGTGATGCTTCGTCCCCGAATTCCGGTTCCAGTTGACCGAAGTGGCGGACACGCACGATGAGCACGCAAGAACAAACTCTGGTAAACCGACATTTTGAAAAAGTCGCCCCCTACTGGATGCAGGTATACGGACGTTCCGACGATCTCTATTCACAGATCTACCAGGAGCGTTTACGCATCGTGCTCGAGTTTGCGGACCGAACCGGCCTGCCCAAAGCCGCTCGCGCTCTGGATATAGGCTGCGGTGCCGGCTATGCGACGGTTGCCCTAGCCAGACGCGGTTATCGCGTTGACGCAGTCGACGCGGTGGAGGCCATGACCGAGTCCACGCGTCATCTTGCGGCGCAGGCAGACCTGCGGCAAAACGTAAAGGTCAGCCGCGGCGACATTCACGCCCTCCCTTTTCCGGACAAGACCTTCGATCTCGTCGTCGCCGTGGGCGTGCTGCCCTGGCTTACATCGGTTGAAGAGGCACTGAACGACATCTCGCTAATTCTCCAACCGAGAGGATACCTGATCGCCACCGTCGACAATCGCTGGGGCTTGCGGCAGCTTGTGGAGCCGTTGGCTAATCCCTTGTTCGCTCCGCTTAAGGGGCCGACCAAGACAATTCTGCGGCGCTTTCAGCTTCTACGCACATCACCTCGGCCATCCAGAACCTCGATTGTGCGTTTTGACTCGATCCTCGCGGACAAAGGCTTCGACAAGCTGGGCGGCATCACGATTGGTTTCGGGCCTTTCACTTTCTTCCGCCGCCAGCTACTGCCTAATCGATTGGGAATTCGGGTGAACGATTTCCTCCAGGCCATGGCATACCGAGCCGTTCCCGGGGTGGCTGCGTGCGGGGCAGAATATGTATTTCTGGCACGAAAGACGATCGGCGGTTGAGCTCAGGCGACATTTGGCCCACTCGGCGGTCACACTAATTCCTTTTCGCTCATTTTCTCCTCGGTCATGCGAGATCTTCGGGTACATACTGTGACCCAAGCCGCGGTACCATCCTATATCACGAGCTCCCCGAGACCCGAGCCGGTGCCGGCCATCATAGTCGGTGGCCACGAGAATGCGCTTTCAGTCGCACGCAATCTCACGCGGCAAGGAATTCCCGTGTTCGCCCTCAACTACCCTTATGAGCCAATCCGGTTCTCACGTTACGCTAAGTACATACATCTCGATGACTCCGGATCACTCGAAGCCTGGAAGCAGTTCCTCTGCGGGCCCCAATCCGATCATTTGCGCGGCTCTGTACTTCTCACCTGCAGCGATGAAGCCATAGCGACAATTTTGAGTAATTACCAGGCGCTGTCGACGAAATTCCAACTCGAAGAGGGTGATTTCGCGGTACGCGGCTTGCTTCTTGATAAATTCAGCACCTATAGATTGGCTCGAGAAACGGAGATACCGACGGTGGATTATTGGCAGGTGCGCTCGGCTGAAGAACTGGATGCCCTCATACCTGAACTCCGGTTTCCTCTAATATTGAAGCCACTATACTCACCTAATTCCAAGTTGCTCAAGTCCAAAGCTACGATGATCGTTGGCAAGGACGCGCTGAGGCGACGATTCGATGCGGCCCATCGTCATAATGTCGGAGTGATATTGATGGAGTACATCGCGGGCGGAGACGAACGCCTGTGCAGCTACCATACTTATCTTGACGACCAGCTCAACCCGCTCGTGCATCTGACCAAACGCCAACCGCGCCGCTATCCACGAAACTCTGGTACACAGACTTACGCAGTCATCACCTGGGTACCCGAGGCGGCGAAACTTGGGCTCGCGTTCCTGCGCCATCTTCGGCTTAGAGGTCTCGCGCATATCGAGTTCAAATGGGACGAACGGGATGGGAAACTGAAGATCATAGATGCCAACCCGCGTTTTAGCGGATCCGACTGCCTTATCACGAAGAGCGGCATCAATCTGGCCCTGATCGCATATAACCGCATCACCGGCCGTCCCCAGCCACCGGTGCTGCATTACAAACAGCCGCTGGTGCTGTGCCGGCCGATAGAAGATGCCCTTGCCGCATGGGAACTGCGCAAGCGAGGAGAGCTACATTTCTCACAGTGGCTGCGTCAGGTGTGGCGCGCGGACAAATTTCCATTCTTCGACTGGCGCGATCCAATGCCCGCGCTCTCGGTCCTGACCCGCCGTGCAGGGCAAACGTTGCGATTGTTGCTGCGCACGGCGATGTCGCGGGCGCGGCCAAAGGTGCAAGTGCGATGACTACCAGGATCGCTATCCTGTATCCGGGCGCCTTGGGCAGCGTGCTCGGTCGGAAAATTCTACAAGCCGGCGCGAGCGCCATCACGTGCCTCGCAGGCCGGAGCCAGGTGACGTGCCGCCGAGCAGCAGCCGCCGCGTTCGTCCTCGTGCCCTCGCTCGAGGAGGTCGCACGGCAAAGCGAACTGGTTATCTCGCTCGTTCCGCCGCGCGGGGCCGTGGAAACGGCCCGCGATTTCGCCGAATCCTTTGAGTCCGCGCGACGTGGCGGCTCCCAAATGCACGAGCTGACGTTTGTCGATGCCAATTCGACGTCGCCGCGGACAAAGCTACAGATCGAGAAAATCCTCTCGCGCGCTGGAATACCATGCCTTGATGGCACCTTCTTCGGACCAGCGAATCGCATTGGTCCGGACAACATACTCGCGCTTAGTGGTCCGGGAGCGGACAAAGTCGCGCGTCTGTTACATGCGACTGTTGAGGTATGGCCGGTAGGGACCGTTGTGGGCCGCGCGTCCGCACTCAAGATGGCCCTTGGAATCATGACAAAGGCGCTGTGCGCCTTGTTCCTGGAAATGGTCTGCGCGTCCGCGGCGGAAGGACAACTTGCGTCCACACTCAAGCTGATGCGGCGACTTTATCCAGGCACTATGGGTTTTCTCGAACGGTCATTGCCGACCTATCCCGCTCACGTCGCACGCAAAACGCAGGAACTCGGTGAGGTCCTTGATTGGCTTCATGAGCTCGGACAATCCGGTGCGATGACCCATGGTGCGCTCGAGATTCTCGAACGGCTTCGCCTCGAAGGGTTCGACTCGCGTTCGGATTGGTGTCTCGACGACCTCCTGCGCCGTTTCACGGAGTCCGCATTGCCGCCATCTAATCGCCCCGATTAGTGGGTTCTTATTAGACATCCAAATGCTCTGAGGAAGGCGGCCAAAGGTCGCGACCGGTTTGTCCGCACGGCCTTCACCCACAAGGCCCTAGCAGGCTGTTGATAAATCACAACCTGCTCCCCCTCTCTTTCTCCCCCGCAAAAGAGCGGGAGAGAAGCTTGAGGAAAGCAGCCAGCTTTTGCGCAGGGTGTTGAGGGCATTGGGATGCGACTGGCGCTAAGAACGCTTTTTTCAACACCCTGCTAGAGGCCGCACGCGAGGC
>JBOHWL010000008.1:0-15370 GCA_050736615.1 Binataceae bacterium (SeqCode)
CGCCAATTCTGCTCCCGTCCGCAGTTGGCGGGCAACCGTCGGCGCTTCCCGCGTTCAGCGGGAGCTGTTGACCGGCGTTACGAAGTTTTGGCACTGAAGGAATTCGAGCGTACATGGACTAGCGGAGCCTCGTCTGCGGGCGTAGCGAGCAAGGAGTCCGCGACGTGCGCACAGCGAAGCGAGTCCGCGAGCGTAGCGCTTAAAAAGGGTGCTTCTCGAACGCTCGGCGCAACGCCAGCCGTTGACCCCGAGGTTTGCTAAAATAGAAGTTTTCGAGGAGGTGAAACTCTGACCAATACGAGAATGGCTGAAGCGGCGCGGGAAATCCGCAGTCCTGATGACAGTGATGAAAATCGCTTCACGCGACTCATCCTGCAGGAACACCGCCCACTCCACATCAGGTTCGAGGCCGCCGCAGCACTTGGCGGCATGATCTATCGCGTGGAACAGGATCTGGGTATGAGCGTGGATTTGACGCCCGAAGCGTTCGCCGACCGCGTGCTATACTGGATGGAAAACGCGAATTTCAAGGAAGTCCTGCTCCAACGCGGCAATGATCAGACTGGACCGCTGATTCGGCTGGAGCGCGCCGGTAACGGCCATCTCGAAATCGAAGTTGCCGCACGGGAATTGAAGGCCGCGCGCGCGACGGCGGCGGAATTCGTAAGCAGGTTCGGACGTAAACAGGAAGAAACCGGCGCGCCGCGCGTATGCGTCTCGTTTTGGCGTGACAGCGCCCCCGATCCTGACTCCAACGAGCGCTTTCTCGACGCCGTGCGATGGACGGACATTGCATCCAACTATGGCGTCGCGACCGCCACCAAACTCGGCCCTCTGATGGCGCTGAACGCCGCGGAGCTCAAGGGCGGGCGCCTGATGCTGTGGCACGGTCGGCCGGGAACCGGTAAGACCTACGCGCTGCGGGCGCTCGCCTACGAATGGAAGTCGTGGTGCGACATCCACTACATCACCGACCCTGAGGCACTGCTTGGCCGCGCCGGCTACCTGCTCCATATGTTGCTGGACGAGAGCGGCGACGACGATCGGTGGCGGCTGCTGGTGATGGAGGATACCGGGGAGCTGCTTTCGATAGACGCGCGACAGAACGTCGGGCAGGCATTATCGCGCCTCCTGAACACCACCGAGGGACTAATCGGCCAGGGACTGAGGGTGCTGTTTCTGATCACGACCAACGAGGAATCGGGCAAATTGAATCCCGCCGTGACCAGGCCCGGCCGATGCCTTTCCGCCGTTGAATTCGCCACTCTGACGCGCGAGGAGGCCAGAGTTTGGCTGACGCGCGCGGGCGTCCCAGCGGAGCCAAAGCTTTCGTCGACGCTGTCGGAGTTGTACGCACTCACCCGCGGCGAAACCCAGAGCGGTTCGAACCATCCAGTCGGCTTTCTGGCGTAAAGATTGATTCTGGTGAGAGGAGCGCGTGACCGACACTATCGCTAGACCTCGAGCGCTGGAGCAGACTCCGCCACCGCCTACGCTCAGACGATAGATAGTCCTAAGCTTGATGAGATCCTCGCCGAAAAGCGGACAACCACCGCCAATGTAGCGGATGGGTGGTGGCGCTTGCCCCGCTCGAAGCGAGGTCGTATCTCTGCCAAACATGGAGCTGTGCCCATGAGCAATACGAACAGCGAAACGATTTCGTCCGCCGACCCGCATGTGCGCCAGCGCCTCAGCGTGGGCGGCACCGAGATGGCCTACGTCGATACTGGCAGCGGCGATCCCATAGTTTTTCTGCACGGCAATCCGACTTCCTCTTATTTATGGCGCAACATCATCCCGCATCTGTCGCAATCGGCGCGATGTCTGGCGCCCGATCTGATCGGAATGGGGGAGTCGGGCAAGGCGCCCGACGGTTTATACCGTTTCGTGGATCACGCGCGTTATCTTGACGCATGGTTTGACGGTCTCGAGCTGGACCACAACGTCGCGCTCGTGGTGCACGACTGGGGTTCGGCGCTGGGATTTCATTGGGCCTATCGTCATCGGGCGGCGATCAAGGGAATCGCGTTTATGGAAGCGATTGCGACGCCGCTTCAATGGTCATCGTGGCCGGAGCGGGCGCGCGAAATTTTTCAAGCGATGCGATCGCCCGCCGGCGAGGAGATGGTGCTGCAAAAAAATATCTTCGTCGAACGCATCCTGCCCGCCAGCGTGATGAGAAAGCTTGACCTCGAAGAAATGGCGGCTTATCGCAGGCCCTATCTTGAACCGGGCGAATCGCGGCGCCCCACCCTGACCTGGCCACGGCAAATTCCCATCGAGGGCGAGCCCGCCGACGTCACCGCCATCGTTAAGACCTACGGCGAATGGCTGAGTCACGCCACAGCGCCGAAGCTATTCATCAATGCGGAGCCCGGCTCAATCCTGACCGGCGCGCAGCGTGAGTTTTGCCGGACCTGGCCGAATCAGCGCGAACTCACGGTCAAGGGCATTCATTTCATCCAGGAAGATTCGCCGCATGAGATCGGCGCGGCGCTCGCGGATTGGTATCGTGCAATTTAAACCGGATCACGACTGGCAAGCCTCGAAGGACCCTTGCACCACGTGCAATTGTCATTCTGAACGGAGCCTGCCATCAGCGGAGCCGAAGGCGAAGCGAGCACGCCAGTGGAGCGAAGCGGAACGAGCAGGCCAGTCCGCGAGCTGCGTTCACGATTACGAGTCTGCGAGGCGCGCACTAAAATCAGTGAAGAATCCCGGGGAAACCGCCCGTAAAGAACAAAAATCCGGGATTCTTCGCTAAGCTCAGAGTCTGTGAAGATTTTGTTTTCTGTCATTCCGAGCCCAGCGAGGAATCCCGGATCTTTCTGCTTTTCCTCTGTTTTTTCGAGATTCTTCACTTCGCAGACTCTGTTCAAAATGACGATAAGTCACAGACGCTCAGAATGACGGGCAAGACGGTTGTACGTAGGTTCCCTAATCGTTACGGAGGAAAACATGTCGGACTTGATTTTCGAAACGCGCGGCCATGTCGCCTATCTCACGCTCAATCGCCCGGACGCCGCCAATGCGCTCAACGCCAATATGGTACGCGAAATCAGCGACGCGGCGCGGCAATGCGAGACCGATTCCAACATACGGGCGGTGCTGCTCACCGGTGCGGGTAAAATGTTTTGCGGCGGCGGCGATCTCAAAGCGTTTGCCGCCCAGCCGCCCAGCGAACTTCCCGCCTATCTGAAGGAGGTGACGATTTACCTGCACGGAGCGATTGCCCGCTTTGCACGGATGCGCGCGCCAGTGATTGTCGCCGTCAACGGCAACGCCGGCGGCGGTGGCATGAGCCTCGCCTGCGCCGGCGATATCGTTCTGGCGGGAGAATCTTCGCGTTTTACCCTCGCGTACACTCGCGTCGGGCTAACGCTTGACGGCTCGTCGAGTTATTTCCTGCCGCGCGTTATCGGTCTACGCAGGACGATGGAGTTGGCGTTGACCAACCGCACGCTGAGCGCGCAGGAAGCGCAGGCCATCGGCTTGATTACGCGCGCCGTCCCGGATGCTACCTTGCTCGCGGGGGCGGACAAGATTGCCAGGGACCTCGCCAGCGGCGCGACCCTTGCCTACGGCGGCGTTAAACGGCTGATGGCGATGACGGGCAACAACACGCTCGAGCAGCAGATGGACCTGGAGAGCGCGGTCATTGCCGAGATGGGCGCGACCAAGGATGGCCAGGAGGGTATCGGCGCCTTTTTGGCAAAGCGCCCGCCCAAGTTCCAGGCCCAATAAGCCGCTCGTTTGATTCAATAACCGAGGGCGCGATCGACCAGGTTGAACAGCGGTTCGCCCCGGCGGAAGCGGCCGAGGTTATCGGCAAACAGGCGCGCGGCATCGGTGTTGTAATTTTTGTGCGCGCCTGACATGTGCGGCGTCAGGATCACGTTTTCCATATCCCACAACGGGCTTTCAGCCTCCAGCGGTTCATGTTCAAAGACATCGAGGCCGGCGCCGCCGATGCGATTGGCGCGCAGCGCGTCAATCAAAGCTGCCTGATCGATGACCTCGCCGCGTCCGATATTCACGAGGTACGCCTGCGGGCGCATCGCGGCGATTTCAGCCCGGCCAACGAATTTGCGCGTGGACTCGGTCAGCGGGAGTGTTACCGTGATGTAATCGCTCTCAGCCAGCATCGGCGCGCATTCCTCAGGTCCATAGAATCGCCGCGGCAGTTCGCCCGCGGGATCGCCCACGCCCGGAGGATTCCAGCCCGGGTCCTCACGCGTGGCCGGGTCACGCTTGAGCGCCAGCACGTCCATCCCGAGTGCGCGCGCGATGCGCGCGGTTTCGCGCCCGATGGAACCATAGCCGACCACGCCAAGGGTTTTCCCGCGCATCGAATCGAGCGTACGCATGAAATTGTCGCGCTTCCATTCGCGGTGGAATTGTGATCGCGAAGTGATATGGAAGCCATGCGCAAACGCCAGCATCGATCCGATCGTGTATTCGGCAATCGGAGTCGCATGAATCCCGCTCGCCGTGGTCACCGCGACCTGCTTGCGCTCGGCCACCTGCCCTCTCATCAGATGGTCGGCGCCGGCGCTTAGCAGTTGAATCCATTTTAGTTGCGGCGAGTTCCGCATCAGATCATCAGGGGCGCGAAAGGTGAAGAGCACGTCGCATCCCGAGGCAAAATCAGCGATTTCGGCTTGTGACCGGCAATTGCGATCACTTAGTTCCACATCGCCCGCCGCAGTCTCGATAATTCCGCGCTGCTCGGGAGTAAGACTAACAGTTGCAACTATCTTCATTAGGCGCAGCCTCACGGATGGCCCAATTTGGCATGGAGACTTGCCCGTCTTCAACACCAGCGAGCCGTGTTGCGGCGTAGCGAACAGGCGAGTCCGCGAGCCGCGTTAGGATTATAGAGTCGGCGTTCAATTGAAATTCCTGATGTTTCGCCCGCGCCGCCGGCCGGATAAAATCAAACCCACCGATGAAGGCGCGTGTGCGATCGCTTGGATGCGTGGTCAGGCGCACGGCAAGCGCGATTGGCGCGGCCGCACTGATCACGACGCTGTTGATAGGTTCGTCCGCGTTCGCCCAGCGGAGGCAGGACAATTCCTCCCCCAAGTTGAACAGCGACAATACGCTCGAAATCGCGCCGCGAGTCGAAACGCCGCCGGCACCAGCACCAGCCAACCACGCCGACGCCAACCCGTCCGGCGTCGAAAATACACAAGCAGCTTATGCGCCGCCGCGACATAAACGGCCGTATTTGGGCATCGGCGTGCAATATATCTATACGCACAAGTCGCTGGGTCAAATTGTTCAGGGGCTCGAAGTGGTGAGCGTCGATCCGGGAAGCCCGGCCGAGCGCGCGGGCCTGCACGGCCGCGGTACCCTGACGAAGATTGGCGCGAGCGGAGCCACGGCGGGCGCCTTGGTGCCTCCGCTCGATCTCATAATGATGCCGCTGTTGAAAAAGGCCGGCCAGCTTGGACGAACCGGCGACCTGATCGTCGCTATCGACGACCATCGGGTCAACGGCGAGGGAGCCCTGTCCGACGCCCTGGCTCGGCTTAAGCCGGGCGACGTGGTGTATTTCACCGTGATTCGCGCGATGCGCAACGGCTCCTACAAGACGCTCAAGCTGCCGGTGACGCTCGGCAATCCCGATGGAACCGTGGCGAGCCGTGGCGGTCCGACTGAATAAGCAAGCGCGCTGATTGACGGTCATTTTCCACGCGCAACTTGCTCAATCGAGCACTCACCGCCGTGATCTGCTATGATCACTCGCACGCCGCGCGCATCACCCCCTATTTGGTGGTCACGCGTGTGTATGTTTGTGTTTGAGGGGTTTGAAAGCGGCAGGTGGAACGGAGTCTCAAGGAAGCGGCCAGCGAACTGCGCGCGCGGATCGAAGCAGGCAATGAACGGCGCTTTCCCATCATGGGCCTTAAAGGTGCGGCCAACGCATTGATGTTGCGTGAGGCGGCGCTCACCTTCGAACGACCGCTGTTGGCGATTACCGCGTCGGCCAATGAAGCCGAGGCCCTCGCCGGCGAACTCGCGTTTTTCCTTGATCAGGCGCGCGACTGTGATCCAGCCAAGGCCAGATTACATCCGCTGCCGTCATGGGAACTGCGTCCGTTCGCCCATATCTCGCCGCCGCCGGACGTTCAGGCGGCGCAGCTCGCCGCGCTATTTGCATCTTTGCGCATGTCGGTGCCGCTGATCGTGACGTCGGTCGAGGCGCTGATGATGCGCACGATACCACGCCGCGAATTCGAGGCTTCGATCGTCAGAGTCGCAATGGCTGACAGTCTGGACCTCGAAGCACTGATTGAGGCCTTGAGCGGATTGGGTTACCAACGGGTGCCGCAGACGGAAGAGCCCGGCGATTTCAGCGTCCGCGGCGGCATTATCGACGTTTTCTCACCCCTGTACCATCGGCCTGTGCGCTTCGAACTTGAAGATGATTTGGCCACCTCGGTACGGCATTTCGACCCGGCCACCCAGCGCTCACAGGGCGAGATCGAAGAGGCGACCGTGATTCGCACGCGCCATGTGCCCGCCCAGGCATTGCGCGACGGACGCCTGCCCGAACGGGTGGCACTGCGATGCGCCGAGATTGGAATGGTGCGAAAAGAAACGGCGGAGTTGACCGAGACACTCGAAAACGGGCTGCTCTTTCCCGGCGCCGAGTTGCTCATGCCGTATCTCTACGACGGCGCGCTCGGGACCGTTTTCGACTACTTGCCCGAGAACACGGCGCTGTGGATGCTCGACCCCGGACGCGTGCTGGCCGAAGCGTTGCGTTGGAACGAACGGATCGTGAATGAAGCCGCCGCCGCACAGGCCAAGCCGGTCTTCTATCCGACTCCTGAAAGCCTTTTCCTCAGCCCCGACGAGTTCGAACATCGTATTTCCGCGTTTATCGCGGTCGAGGTGGGCTCGCTAATCACCGTGACCGCGCCACGCGAAGGATGGGCGACGCCGGTCGAGATAAAATCCCAGGCGAGCCTCAAGCTGGGCGCGACCGAGCTGAGCGGCGGCCGCGGCGCGCCCTCGTTCGAACCGCTAGCCGTCGAGCTAAACGAAGTGCGGCGCGGCCAGGGCCGCGCTTTGATGGTGGTCGAAGGGGCGAATCAGGCCGCACGGCTGCGGCGCCATCTGGAAGCCTACGACCTCGAACTCAATACCGAATGCCGGAGCTTCGCCGAGTTGCTGCAATGGCCCGATTTCCGCCCGGTCATAATGGAAGGTGAAATCGCGGCGGGCGCCGTGCTGCAGAAAGACGGGCTATATATATACAGCGAGGAAGAACTGTTTGGAGAACCGCGTCCGCGCCGCCGCTCGCGTCCGACCGCCAAGGGGGCGTTGCTCAACCTCGACGAACTCAGACCCGATGATTTTGTCGTCCACATCGATCACGGCATCGCCAGATATCGCGGACTCAAACATCTCAAAGTTTCCGATATGGAGGGCGATTTCCTTAATCTCGAATATGCCGGCAACGACACCATGTACGTGCCGGTTGAGCGCATCAACCTGGTCCAGCGCTATGTCGGCGGCGATAGCGTTGAAGCCAAACTCGACAAGCTCGGCGGCGGCTCCTGGGATCGAATCAAGAACCGCACCAAACAGGCGGTGCTGGCGATGGCTTCCGACCTGCTCGACATTTATGCCGCGCGCGAGGTCGTCGAGGGTCACGCCTTTCCCCATCCTGGGCGCGATTACGAGGAATTCGTCAGCCGCTTCGAGTTTGAGGAAACGCCCGACCAAGCGGCGGCAATCGATGAGGTGGTGCGCGACCTGGCGCGGCCCAAGCCGATGGATCGCCTGATTTGTGGCGATGCCGGCTTCGGCAAGACCGAGGTGGCTTTGCGTGCGGCCTTCATGTGTGTAATGGACGGGCGCCAGGTGGCGGTGCTGGTGCCAACGACGGTGCTGGCCGAGCAGCATTGGAATAATTTCACCAGCCGCTTCAAAGATTACCCGGTACGCGTCGAGATGGTCTCGCGCTTTCGCAGCACCAAAGAAAACAAGGCGGTGATCGAGGATCTGCGCCGCGGCAAGGTGGATATCGTCATCGGCACCCATCGCCTGCTGCAGAGCGACGTCGAGTTTCCGCGCTTGGGCCTGCTCATTATCGACGAGGAGCATCGCTTCGGGGTCGCTGATAAGGAACGTATCAAGCGCTTCCGCAAATTGGTCGAAGTGCTGACCATGACGGCCACGCCGATTCCGCGCACCCTGCATATGGCGATGCTAGGCATCCGCGATTTGTCAGTAATCCAGACCGCGCCGCCTGACCGCCAGGCCATACGCACCTTTGTCGCCCATTTCGACGACGGCCTGATTCGCGACGTGATTCTGCGCGAGCTCAACCGGGGCGGCCAGGTATTCTTCGTGCACAACCGCGTGGAGAATATCAACTATATCGCGCGCCATTTGCGCTCGCTCGTACCCGAGGCGAAACTGGCAGTCGCCCACGGCCAAATGAAGGAACGTGAACTCGAAGCGGTGATGCGCGAGTTCATCGAAAACCGCATCAACGTGCTGGTGTGCTCGGCCATCATTGAGTCGGGCCTGGATATCCCCAACGCCAACACCATGATCATCAACCGCGCGGACCATTTCGGCCTGGCTCAGCTCTATCAATTGCGCGGCCGGGTCGGGCGCTCGCGGCGCCGGGATTATGCCTATCTGCTGATTCCCGGCGAGCACATCATCACGCGCGACGCCAAGCGGCGCATCGACGCCTTGCGCGAACTGGTGGAAGCGGAAAGCGGCGGCGGCTTCAAATTGTCGATGCGCGATCTCGAACATCGCGGCGCCGGCAATCTGCTCGGACGCGAACAATCGGGGGAAATCGCGGCGGTCGGCTTCGAGCTCTATACCGAGATGATGGAACAGGCGATTCGCGAGCTGCGCGGCGAGCCGGCGCGTCCGGATTATGAACCGGAGCTGCGCCTGGGAATTCCAGCCTATATACCGGACAGCTTCGTTCCGGATGAGAACGAACGCCTGTTGCTCTACCGGCGCATGGCGCGCGCCAACCAACCCCACGACCTCGACGAAATGCGCGACGAGATGCGCGATCGTTTCGGTCCGATACCTACGTTGATAGAGAACCTGATAGCCGCGATGAATCTGCGGCGGCGGATGAAAGATCTGATGGTCCTGAGCGCGATCGTGAAGGGCGGCCAGCTCGAGATCAAGTTTCACCCTGATGCTCCGCTCGATGCCGCCATGCTTGCCGCGTTGGCCAATGCCAATCGCGGCAATATGCGCCTTACGCCTTCGTACCAGGTAATGGTGGGGCTCAAGACCGACGGCGAATACGAACAAATCTTCGCCCAAATTGACGGCGTCTTGCAGGCTCTGGCGGCCTGTGAAAAATTGGAAATTGAACCAGGGCGCGCCGCCGGGCCGCTCGCCAATTAAACGGATGAATAAGCAGCTCTGTGCGCGCACCGTGACCGCCGTGCTTTTCGGCGTAATGGCCATCATTTTGACAATCCCTTGCGCGGCGGCCGCTCAGCAAACGATCGACCGAGTGGTTGCCAGCGTCGACGGCCATCCGATCACCAGCCACGATATCCACGTGTTCAAGGCGACCAGCGGCTCCAATCTCAATAACGGCACGAACCACGCCGCGGGCGCACCCGCGGCACCTGGTTTTCCCAATGTGAACGACAGCCGCGCCGTGCTGAAAGCGTTGATCACGCAGCAGATGCTTCAGGACGAGGCGCAGAGATTCGCCGATCGCGTGAATGACAGCGAAATGGACCGCTATATCTCCAATCTCGAACAGCATGCCCATATTACCGACGCGCAGTTGCGCGACGAGTTGCGGACCCAGCACGTCAGTTATCAGGAGTTCCGCAATAATGTTCGCAAGCAGCTCGAAGCCATGACCATGATCGATCGGGAGGTGCGCCAGAAGATCGTTATCCCGGACTCCCAGATTGAGGCGTACTACAAAGCTCATCCCGGGGAGTTTCGGGTCAGTCAGGAACGTTACAAACTCGCGCAAATTCTCATCGCCGTGCCGCAAGGCGCAAGCCCGGATCAAGTTGCGGCGGCCAAAAAGAAGGCCGACGAGGTGCATCGCCTCTTGGCCAAGGGCGGGGATTTCGCCTTTCTCGCCAGCCAATACTCCGACGACGATTCGAAAACCAAGGGTGGTGAACTCGGCTATTTCGCTCCCGCCAACCTGCTCGACCCAATCAGCCGGGGGATTGCGGGTTTGAAGGCGGGCCAAATTTCTCGGGTGATTCGCAGCAAGTATGGCTTCCACATCATCAAGGTCGAGGCACATGAGCATCCCGGTGAAAAGCCGCTGGCGGAAGTTAAAAGCCAGATTCGCGACAAGCTCATGACCGAAGCGGCGAAAGCCCAATTCCAAACCTGGGTCGACAAGGATCTGATCAAGAACCATTACGTGGAGACCATGAATTGAGCTTCAAGCGAACATGCTAGCGGTTAGAAAAACGCCGCTGCTGGCGGTCAGTATGGGTGACCCCGCCGGAATTGGCGCGGAAGTTATAATTAAAGCCGCCGCCGAATTGGCGCTGCGGCAACACACGCCCGCGCTGGTCGTGATTGGCGATTTAGACACGATGCGGACGACGGCACGGCGGCTCAAATCCGATCTGGAGCCGCACGAATGGCATTCCGGGCAAAAGCCCATGCATCCCGCTGACGGCCTCGCCGTCATCAGCGAAGGCTCGCTTGCTGCCGCCGCGGCCGAACCCGGACAGCCGTCGCTCGACGGTGCGCAAGCCTCCTATCGTTATATTGTCAAAGGCGCTCGCATGGCGATGAGGGGTGAAGCCGACGCGCTGGTTACCGCGCCGATCAACAAGGAATGGCTCAATCGTGCGGGCCATCATTTTCCAGGTCATTCAGAGTTGCTGGCGCGCCTGTCGCACACGCGTTTGTGGCGCATGATGTTCGCCGGGGAGCAACTGCGCGTTGCGCTGGTTACCGTTCATATGGGATTGGCCAAAGTGCCCCGGATGCTTACCTGCGAAGGCATCCTGCGGACCGTGCGCCTGCTCGCCACGCACATGCGTGAGCAACTGGGATCGGAGCATCCGCGCATCGTGGTGCTCGGGTTCAATCCACATGCGGGAGAAAATGGATTATTCGGTCGCGAGGAGATCGAGATTATCGCGCCCGCGGTCGAACTTGCGCGGCGCGATGGAATTGAAGTGGCCGGACCAGTCGCGCCGGATACCGCATTCATCCGGCCGCAGGGCCGCTTCGGCTTCGACGCGGCGGTGGCAATGTACCATGATCAGGGCTTGATCGCGCTGAAGACGCTGGAATTCGACCGCGCCGTGAACGTCACGCTCGGGCTGCCCTTCATCCGCACCTCGCCCGACCATGGCACCGCCTATGAAATTGCCGGACGCGGAGTCGCGAATGCTTCCAGCATGACGGCCGCGCTCGAATACGCCTGGCGCGCCGCACGCCGGCGGATTGAGGCCCGCCGCGCCGCCTGAACGTTCGCTGTGTGCTGGGGCTGACCGTCGGGCGATTATCACCGGGCTGAGGTGGGATGGCGCAGATGGACCGCATAGTTATCAAGGGCGCGCGTGAGCACAACCTCAAGAACATCGATATCGAGATTCCGCGCGGCGAATTGGTGGTAATCACCGGCCTTTCAGGTTCGGGCAAGTCCTCGCTCGCGTTTGACACGATTTATGCCGAAGGGCAGCGCCGCTATGTCGAATCGCTGTCGGCTTACGCAAGGCAGTTCCTCGAGCAAATGGAAAAGCCCGACATCGATTCGATCGAGGGCTTGTCACCCGCGATATCGATCGAGCAGAAGACCACCTCGCGCAATCCGCGTTCGACCGTGGCCACAATCACCGAGATTTATGACTACCTGCGCTTGTTGTTCGCGCGCGTCGGACACGCCTTCTGTTACAACTGCGGACGGGAAATCACCCAGCAAAGTGTCCAGCAGATCGTCGATCGCATCACCGCGTGGCCCGAAGGCACGCGGCTTTATCTGCTCGCGCCGATCGTGCGGGATCGCAAGGGCGAATACAAAAAGGAGCTGAGCGACCTAAGACGGGCCGGCTTCGTGCGCGCCCGCATCGACGGCAACCTGGTCGAGCTGGGCGACGACATCACTTTGAGCAAAAACCAGCGTCATACGATTGAAGTGATGGTCGATCGGCTGGCGATTCGCCCCGGAATTGAAAAACGCCTGGCCGATTCGCTCGAAGTCGCCTTCAAATATGGAGAGGACCTGCTTAAGGTCGAACGGCTCGAAGGCAAAAACGGCGGCACGCCAATTTATTTCAGCCAGCGCTTCGCTTGCGTTGAATGCGGAATTTCCTATCCCGAAATCACGCCGCGCATGTTTTCCTTCAACAGCCCGCATGGGGCCTGCCCGGAATGCTCGGGCATCGGCTCGATCATGTATTTCGATCCCGAGCTGGTAATTCAGAACGAAGACCTCAGTATTGCCGACGGCGCGATCGCGCCCTGGGCCACGATGAATTACATGCAGCCGGTGCTGGAGGCACTCGCGGCCCATTACAAATTCAGCCTGGAGCAGCCGTGGAAGACGATCGGGGCCAAGGCGCGCAAAGCGATTTTAAGCGGCTCCGGCGACGAGGAAGTCGAGTTCAGCTACGAGCGCGGCGGCCATCGCCACGGTTACGCGCGCCCGTTCGAAGGCGTGCTGAGCTGGCTTGACCGCCGTTACAAGGAAACCGAATCCGAGAGTATCCGCGAGGTCCTCGAGGCCTACATGAATATGCGGCCGTGTCCCTCATGCGGCGGCTCGCGGCTTAAGAAGGAAAGCCTGTTTGTCCGCTTCAACGATAAGTCGATAAGTGAAGTCACCGCCATGTCGATCAAGCAGGCGGTGGCATTTTTCCACGAACCCAAATTGAGCCCGCAGGAAACCGAAATCGCGCGGCTGATTCTCAAGGAGGTGCGTGAGCGCCTGGGATTTCTGGCCGGCGTCGGTTTGGATTACCTGACGCTGGACCGCACTTCGGGCAGCCTTTCCGGAGGCGAAGGGCAGCGCATCCGGCTCGCGACCCAAATCGGTTCGAGCCTGGTCGGCGTGCTCTATATTCTCGACGAACCCTCCATTGGGCTTCATCAGCGCGACAATCAGCGTCTGCTGGTTACGCTCAAGCGCTTGCGCGAGTTGGGTAATTCGGTGCTGGTGGTCGAACACGACCGCGACACTATGCTCGAGGCCGATCACATCATCGACATGGGACCCGGCGCCGGCATTCATGGCGGCTACATCGTGGCGCAAGGGACGCCGGCCGAAATCATGCGCAATCCCGCTTCGCTGACGGGCAAGTATCTCTCCGGCGAGCTTGAAATCCCGGTGCCCCAAAGGCGCCGGCCGCCGAGCACTCGATGGCTGACGATTCGCGGTGCGCACGAAAACAATTTGCGCGATATCACGGTCTCGCTGCCGCTCGGCGTGGTGGTATGCGTGACCGGCGTTTCCGGTTCCGGCAAATCAACGCTGGTGCTCGATACGCTCCATCGCGCTCTCGCGCAGAAGCTCAACGGTAGTCGCGAACGCGCGGGCGCCTACAAAAGCCTCGACGGCGTCGAGCATCTCGACAAGGTGATTCACGTCGATCAAAGTCCGATCGGGCGCACGCCGCGTTCCAATCCCGCCACATATACTGGACTGTTCACGCATATTCGCGAGCTTTTCGCCCAATTACCCGAGGCGCGGATGCGTGGTTACGGACCGGGGCGTTTTTCCTTCAACGTTAAGGGCGGCCGCTGCGAAGCCTGCCAGGGCGACGGCATTATCCGGATAGAAATGCATTTCCTGCCCGACGTGTACGTGACCTGCGAAGTCTGCGGCGGCAAGCGTTATAACCGCGACACGCTCGAAATCCAATACAAGGGCAAGACCATCGCCGAAGTGCTGAATATGACCGTGCTCGACGCGATCGATTTTCTCAGCTCGATTCCGCCCATTCGGCAAAAGCTCGAAACCCTTCGCGATGTGGGCCTGGATTACATTCACCTGGGCCAGTCGGCCACCACACTGTCGGGGGGCGAAGCGCAACGCATCAAACTTGCGAAGGAACTGTCGCGGCGGGCGACCGGCCGTACGCTCTACATTCTCGACGAGCCGACCACCGGATTGCACTTCGACGATATTCGCAAGCTGCTCGCCGTGCTGGGGCGTCTCGCCGACAGCGGCAACACGATTATCGTGATCGAGCACAATCTCGATGTCATCAAGACCGCCGACTACATCGTCGATCTTGGTCCTGAAGGCGGCGATCGCGGCGGTCAGGTGGTGGCCAAGGGTACGCCCGAAGAAGTCGCCATGCTCCCCAGCTCCTACACCGGACAGTTTTTACGCCAGGTCCTGGGTGATCGCGCCGCCGCCTGAATGCGCACATCCGCGCGCCGCGCAATAGGCCATCGACTTGCGGTAAGCTATCCTTGAGCAAAACGACGCGGATGGCACAGCGGCGGCTATGAAAATCGTATCCTTTGGCGACGTGCATATGGCGACGCGCAACCTTGATCGCATGACGGAAGTGTTGCGCGATGCCGATCTCGTCATTATCTCCGGCGACCTGACCAATTTTGGCGGCGTCGATGACGCGCGCAAGGTGCTGGACGACGTGCGCCGGGCCTGTCCGCGGATACTGGCCTTGTCCGGCAATCTCGACAAGCGTGAAGTGATGCCTTTTCTGGAAGCCGAAGGCATCGCTTTGCACGGCAAGGGCAGAATCGTCAATGACATCGCGATTTTCGGCTGCGGCGGTTCGAATCTCACCCCGTTTCACACGCCCACCGAATTAACCGAAGATGAAATTTACGACACCCTGATGCGCGGTTACGCCGAAGTCCGCGATCATCGGCCGCTGCTGATGGTCTGTCACACGCCGCCGTTTGAGACCAAATGTGATCGCATCACCGGAGGCAAGGCAGTGGGCAGCACTGGAGCGCGCCGCTTCATCGAAGAAGTGCAGCCCGATGTTTGCATTTCCGGCCATATCCATGAATCGGCGGCGCTCGACGCGATTGGCCCCACCACGATTGTCAATGCCGGCCCCTTCAAGGGCGGCGGTTATATTATCGTGCGCAGCCGCGGGAGCAGGCTCGACACTCAACTGGAGTTTCTTTGACGTGCCGCTAGCCTCGCGCGCCGGCCAGTCAATACGCGTATACGGCGGCAAAATCGCCAACGGCTGGCCGCTGATCCTCAGGAACTGGTCGGCTCTCCTGGCGCGCTTCACGCTTGGCCGGCTGAGCAGTCGCTGAATTCAAAGGCTCGGCGATTTGCAAATTCGTGAGCCTCAGGCCTAGAAGTTTGCCACTTAGTGCCTCGGAGAACCACCACTGATGACTCCAATCGAAGGCGTTCGCATCCGCTTTGATCACG
>JBOHWL010000009.1:0-24702 GCA_050736615.1 Binataceae bacterium (SeqCode)
CTTGAAGGGACTGTCCGCTGCTTGTCATCGCGACCGAACGAGGCGCCAGCCGAAGAAAGCGCGTGGAGGGATCAACGCGGAGCGATGTGATTTGTCCGAGGAAGCAAGGAAAATCGCTTCGCGTAGATCCCTCGACACGGCCTTGCTTCGCTGCGGCCGTCTCGGGATGACACACAGGCACTCTCGCCCCGACTGTTACTGCGATTTGCTTCTCTCAATGGCGGTGTCGCTCTTATAGGAAGTGCTCGAGTGAAAACAGGGCGGCCAAGGCGAGCAAAATAATCCCGGCGGCACATTCCGATTTGCGCTCATATCGTTGGCCAAGGCGGGCACCGAAGGCAAATCCGACAAAAGTGAAAGCCGTCGTCGTGACGGAAACCACGATCAGCAGTGGCGCAAGCGGTATTCCCACTGACGGAAGCGCGATGCCAACCCCGAGCGAATCGAGGCTGATGGAAAGCGAGCTTACGAGCAGACCCGCACCGCGAGTCGGATCGAATTCCACCGCCGAAGCGTGGCGTAGCGAGTTGCGAATCATCACCGCTCCGATCAAAGCGAGCAGGATAAATCCGGCGTAGGCGGCGAACTCGCCCAGCAAGGCTCCGGCGCCGCTCCCAAGTTCGTAGCCGATGACCTGCATGAGGATTTCCGCACTCGCGAAAGCGAAACCGAGACGGAGGCGCGCGCCGTAGCCGAACCGCGTGACGCCGACGCCAATCGAGACGGCCAGCACGTCGAGCCCGACGGCGAGGGCCACGACGAAGATTTTCGCCAGCACGCTAACGTTACGAATGCCCAACCGATCCTCCAAAAAGCCCGTCGCGGCGCAACGAATAGCCGATGCCGAAATAGCCAACCGAGCCACTGCTGAGACCAGGGCCGAGATGAAAATCGAGCCGTTGCGTTTTCGTGAAGCGCCAGCCGCCACCCGTGCCGAAGGATCTGACGCGGTCTTTGGTGGTCATAATCGCCGACGTATTCCACAAACATGTCGGCGGACGGGCCGAATGCCCGTTCGAACGAAAGCATGGATTCAAACGTCGAACTACTTTGAGGCTCACTTGGAAACCACATGAGTGTGAACATGCCGGCGGCTTGCCAGCCAGTGGCCATTTCGTGCGACCACGGAAACTGAATGTAGGGTTGATAGCCGCAGCCGGAAATGCCGCGTGCGCCGCTGGGAAAGCCGAGACCGGCGACAGCCGACAGATCGGAGCCGAAGGGAACCGAAAGCTGCCGTTTGAAGGAAGCGGCGACGTCAGAAAACCCGTGGGTTGCGGCGCATTCAAGGCGCCGAGATAGTTGGGATCATCGATCAGAAACTCAGCGCACTGAGCGACGCCGTACCGGACTAGGCTATTCGTTACATCATCCGGTGCGTTCGACCCATGGCGAACGCTTCCCAACGGAGCCACCAGGCTTGAGCTGGTGACATTGGGCGGGTCAGTCGCGATTTCATCCGCGCTGGTGGGACTCTCATCCGCTCCGCACGAGCTATGCGCCGTGGCGGTCGCCGCGAGTAGCAGCGCGCCGCAAAGCAGCAAACGTAGCAGTAGCTGGTTGAGCATTCCCGGCCTTTTTCCGGCCGGGGAATTTCGCTGAACGAGCCTCGGCCAGAGTCACCTGGTCCGAAGGTCTCGTTCGCCTCGCGATGAGGTGGGAGACCGAGCCCGAAGGCTGGCGTGTCGATCTTCCCTGCGCCGACCCTCTGAAGCCGACGCGAACTACTCCCCTTTGGAGTGCCCGTTAGCTAACCGCATGGCGCCACGCTCTGTCAATCCCGGGTTTTCGACTGGTGGGGCGTTCCGGCGATCAGGTGGGCCTGTCGCCCACCACCGTACACCGCATCCGACGCAAACACGTTCAAGGTTCAGCCGCGTTTGACGAAATCCGAGCCCAGCGCCACCCGCCGGAGCGCATCGCTGTCCGTCGGCTGATGACCGGCCTCGTTAGCGGGCGCGGGAGCATCCGCCGCTTGGTTGCGCAGGCGGCCCAGTTCGCGTACCTCGACCTCGACGACGTCGCCGCTTGACATCGGCCGCGAGTTGGCGGAGGTCCCGGTCAGCGGAGGCCGCACGATGAGCGTACTCAACGGCCACGGACGAGAGCGCGGTCGTTGTCAAGGGAATCTTCGCAATCTCGGCGCTGGCGTCTTCGCAATCGCGGCGGCGCGGCCCGGCCTATACGGACGCACGCGTCAAGCGCGCGATGGTGGCGATCAACACCTGACGTGCGACCGGCTTGGCCAAATGGGCGTCGCAACCCGCGCCGAGCGCGCGCACCCGGTCTTCCGGCGCCGCGTAAGCGGTGAGCGCCACGATGGGAGTACTTTGCCAGCGCGAATCCGCCCGCAACGCACGCACCAGTTTAAGTCCGTCCTCACCGCCTTCCAGTGCCAGGTCCATCAGGATTAAATCCGGACGCGCCGCGGCGTTGGCAAGCGCCTGGCGCGCGGCATTGGCCGAGGCGGCGGCGATCATATCGTAGAGGCCGCCCAGTACCGCGTTCATAAAGCTTTGCGTCTCGGCGTCATCCTCGACCAGCAGAACACGTACGCGCCGCGCCGCCCATGGATTGGAGGAAAGCGGGAAAAGGTCCGGCGGCACCGCATTGCGATCGTGGCGTTCATGCGCGAACCGAATCGTGAAGGTCGTTCGACGGCCCTGCTCGTCCGTCACCAGGAGTGAAGCGCCGCCCAGTTCCAGGTACCTGCGCGCCAACGCCAGGCTTAGCGCGGCGCCCTCAAGGCGCCGCGCGGATTTCCCCGCATCATGTGCGAGCGGCGGCAGTGGATGCGTAAGATAGTCAGTGTTCGTACCAACGCCGTCAATCGCGATACTCAGGCACAGTGCTCCATCGGGCTCGCGATACAGCCGCATCGCGAGCCCGCCGCGTCCGGCGATCCTGATGGCCGCCTTGAGCAGATGGCCCAAAGCTCCGGTAAGGCATCGTGAATCGAAATGGATAATGGAAACGGCGGCTTCCGCGTCGCGCGAAAATTCGAGATACCTGGCTTCCGCCAGCGACGCGGCCGCCGCGATCGCATCGTCGAGCAACGGGGCGATCTCGATTGCGGCGGGGCATGGCTGGAAACCGTCAATATCGATGCGCGAGTAATCGAGAATCTCATCGACGGTGCCAAGCAGGCGCTGGCTGGCGCGGCGCACCGCGTCGACATATGCGGATTGGCTCACATCACCATTCTCGTTCAAATAGTCGCCGATCAATTCGCTGTAGCCAAGAATTATATTGAGCGGCGTGCGTATTTCATGACTGGCGTTGCCGATGAAAGCTGATTTTAGCCGCGAAGCTTCGCGTGCGCGATCGCGCGCACCGGCCAGCTTGGATCGTTCGAGCGTCAGCGCGAGCAGGCCCGCTGTGACTTGCAAAAACGCGAATGCGCCGGCCTCGAGCTTGAGCGTTCGTTTCGAATAAACGCACAGAAGGCCTAACGACGCAGCCGTGCCACGCAGGCCAACGGCGGCGCCACTGACGATGCCGTCAAGGGTCGCGTCACTCGCTGCAAAATCCTCAACCAGCACCGAATCGGCTATAAGCGCGCGCGCCGCGAGCGAATCGGGCTCAATCGCGATCGTGACCTCCTCATCCTTACGCGTCAGCCAGCCTTCGGCCGCCCTGACCACCAGCCTGCCGGGAGTGTCGGCGAGCTCGCAGACCATGGTGATCTCGACCGCCAATGTTTCGGCGATAAGCCGCGCCGCGAGCGCAAAGGTTGCCTCCACTTCGACATTCGCTACCGCCGCCTTGCTTAAGGCCGCCAATACCGCCTCATATCCTTCGCGGACCGCCATCGCGGCTGGGAGATATTCCGCCGCACTCATCTAAACGAGTCTCGGTGCGGGGTCGCCGGGCTGTTCCGCGAGAGCAATATCATGATGCTTATGATGGATTGGAACGCCGAAGACGCTCGCTCGCGAAATGGTCATGCGTGTACGTCAAAATACAATCCGATCTCCAGCCGGCGAGTAGGCCGGTCGGCCTGAGCGCTCGGTCAGATTCAGCCGAACAAAAAATTAGCGTGATTACAGACAATTGGGAAGACAAGCCGCGTCTAAACTTGCAAGAATGCTAACTTTGAGTTAATTTCAATTAACAGTCAGTTAGAACATAAAAGAACTTAGGCGGACACGCCTTCATCGGATGGATGGCCCTCTAGAGAAGCTGTCACAGGCATAGTTTCCACATTTTGACAAAAATCCCGAATCAACTTCATCTCCTGCGCGTGCGAGCGGGTCCATATATGACAAGCGCGCGGGGGGGGGCAGAGTTTTCCTTATCGAACCGCAAAGTTGTGTGGCGAAAACAATTATTCCGGGAGCTTGACGGTTTCAGTTACTAGATGATAATAACTACTAGTTGGTTTCGAAGACTAAGTGCTTGACGAATTAAATAGCTATGCACGGAAACGCTTGGCCGAGTTCGCCACCCGTTGCAAAGACGGCGGGTTGGCGGTCACACCGCAGCGGTTGGCCATTATCGAGGCGCTGCTCGCCGCCGATGATCATCCAAGCGCCGAGGCGGTGTGCGCCAAGGTACGATGGCGGCATCCGCATATTTCGCTGGCCACCGTGCATCGCACCCTCGAAACCTTGTGCCGGATTGGCGAGGCGCGCAAAGTCACGCCGCTGCATGACAGCGCGCGTTACGACGGCAATCTCGAACCGCACCATCATGTGATTTGCGTGCACTGCCGGCAAATTCGAGACATTCAAATTGAAGGACTTGACCGCGTGCTAGACCGCAACGGACCGATCACGGGCTTTACGCCGCTTGGATGCGCGCTGGAAGTCCGTGCGCTCTGTGACCGTTGCCGAACTATGACCCCGGTCAATGCCAGGAGTTTGGAGGGCGAGCCTTCGGAGAGACGGCCAAAGCGGCGCGTCCTCTGAAGAATGACGAACGCGCCTTCGAACACAACAGGAGACGGAGAGATCAATGAAGAACCTCAAGGGAAGCAAGACACACCAAAATCTCAAGGACGCCTTTGCCGGTGAAAGCCAGGCCAATCGGCGCTATCTGTATTTCGCCAAGGTGGCGGACGTCGAAGGTCAGCCCGAAATCGCGGGATTGTTCCGCGATACCGCTGAGGGCGAGACTGGCCATGCCCACGGGCATCTGGATTATCTGAAATCGGTGGGTGACCCGGTTACCGATCAGCCGATCGGGGATAGCTCGCTCAACCTTAAGTCCGCCGTGCATGGCGAGACTTACGAATACACCGACATGTACCCGGGGATGGCGAAGACCGCGCGCGAAGAGGGCTACAGCGAAATCGCCGATTGGTTCGAGACCCTGGCCAAGGCGGAGAAATCCCACGCAGGCCGCTTTGCCAAGGCAACCGAAATGCTCTAAGCGCGGCACCATTTGCCTCGACGATGCCGGCCTGCGTGGGACCGCCACGCGGGCCGGTGTGTTTGTCGGATGACGCAGCCGAAGGCTTTATCAACCTTCTTCGTACGCAGCGTATGAGCTCAAGGATCCGTCAGGGGCAGGGGCAGCCGCCGCCATCCACCGCCGCAACCGCCTCTATGCTCCGATGGGGCTTAGGCGGGATTGGCGGCTGGCGCGCATACTAAAAATGCCCGCCGGTTATCGATCAGTTGCAAGGAAGTGAACGGATGAGCCGAATCGAATCTCGACCGACCGACGCGCTTTGCTATGACCCCAACCAACCCAAGTATTGGGAACGTGGCAAGCTCGACACCGAGATCCTACGCGTCTTCGATATCTGCCAGGGGTGCCGTCTTTGTTTCAACCTGTGTCCGGCTTTTCCGACTTTATTCAAGGCAATCGACGCCAAGGGCACCGAAGACGTACGTGACCTCGGCGGAGCGGAAAAACAGCGCGTTATCGAGCTTTGCTACGAATGCAAGCTGTGCGAAGTACGCTGCCCCTATACGCCGCGCGACGGACACGAATTTCAGCTTGATTTTCCGGCCCTGATGCTGCGGGCACGCGCGATTGACGCGCGTGAGCACGGAGTGGCATGGCGTGATCGAATGCTGGGTGACCCGGACCGCACCGGTCGCCTCGGCAGCCGGATGCCAGGATTGGCCAACTGGGCCTGCCGCAGTCCTTTTCAGCGCCGCATGATGGAAAAGCTGCTCGGTATCCATCGCGACAAGCGGCTGCCGGATTTCACGGATGAAACTTTCGAAAAATGGGTGGCGCGCAATGGGCTGCCAGCCGCACCGGCCGCACCCGCGGCGAAAATTGCGATTTTCCATACCTGCTTCGTCAATTACTACAATCCCGCACCTGGCAAGGCGCTGGTCAAAGTACTGGCGAAAAATCAATGTGCGATCGCCTGCCCAAAGCAGAATTGCTGCGGGATGCCGGCGCTGGACGGCGGCGATGTCGAATTCGCGCAGCGGCAGGCGCGCGCCAACGTGAGTTCGCTCTTGCCGCTGGCGCGCCAGGGTTATCGGATTGCCGCAATCAATCCGACCTGCTCGATGACGATGCGGCGCGAATACCCAATCCTGGTCGGCACGCCCGAGGCGCGCGAGGTCGCCGCGGCAATCGGCGATCCGCATGAACTGCTGTATGAATTACGGCGCGCGGGGAAATTCAATCGCGACTTCCAGTCGACTCCCGGCACCATCGCTTATCATGTGCCCTGCCATCTCAAGGCCCAGCATATCGGCTTTCGTTCGCGTGATCTGATGCGCCAAATTCCCGGCGCCGAGATCACGACGGTCGATGCCTGTACCGCGCATGACGGCACCTGGTCCATGAAGAAGGAATTCTTCGAACTTTCGATGAAATGGGGTGAAAAGGCGTTTACCGGAATGCGCGAGGCGGGTGCGCGGATAATGGCTACCGATTGTCCATTAGCCGCAATTCAGATCGAGCAGGCGACCGGAACCCGTCCGCTTAATCCCGTGGAGATTCTGGCGCGCGCATATGAAATTGACGGCTTCGACCATCGCGTCGAACCGAAAGCCGAGACCGCTTCGGAGCAAAAACCATGAAACCTGTCACTCTCAAGGAGATTTTGCCGCTGCAACAATACGACGTGCTGCGTCCGCGCTTGCGTCCCTTATTCATGGTCGAGAAGGATCGGCGTCGTCTCGCGGTAGGGGAACATGTGACGCTGCTGTTCGAGAATGCGCGTACGGTCTGGTATCAGGTCCAGGAAATGGTGCGAACCGAGCGCATGACTTCCGAAGATGCAATCCGGCACGAGATCGATACCTACAACGAATTGCTGCCGCGCCCGGGCGAGCTGAGCGCCACGGTTATGATCGAATTCGCCCCTGAGGAGCGTGACCGAGCGTTGCGCGCGCTGGTCGGTATCGAGCGGCAAGTGTTCATCCGGCTCGATCAAAGGCGCGAGCCGGCTCGGTTCGACCTGCGCCAAATGTCGGCGGAGCGCGTCAGCTCGGTTCAGTTCGCGCGCTTTCCTTTAGGCGGTCTGGAGCCTGACGAATTTCTTGAAATGGCGAAGCGGGAAAAAGTGGCGATAGAAATCGCGCATCCTAGCCTCTCCGCGACCGGGGTGATAACCGGAGCTTTGGCGGACGCGCTCGCGCAGGATTTGGCCGAAGACTAAAAACACTAACGCCTGCCGGGATTTCTGATGGAGCTTTCGTTAGCGTATGCCGAATTGGTGCGCGAGTGCACCGAATGGGCTGAAGACGCCCGCTTTCTGACCGCGCATTACGCGATCTGAGTTTGAAGTTGACTGCAATCGCACAAGCGAGAGCAAACGTATCGATGTGTCTAGCGGCGCAACCGTCACCAATTTATGGCAGTTCAGCACCCTATGTGCGTTGACCCTGTGAACGTGCGGAAAATCCGCGAAGAAGCGCTGTAATGGCCACGTCTTTGCTTCTCTGAAGATTTTCTTGACTTCGCCAGCCGCCGAATGCAACCTGATTCGACGGCACTTAGACAAGTGAGCTTCGGTCAGCGCGCACCGTTCCCAAAGGAGTGCGTGCGGGCTCGGGCGTGCCTAACGGCATAGCGATGATGAGGGGGCGTCGATTGCCACGGGCGCGTTTGAATATTCCTCCCGTCAATGGTGAATGAGATGTTGCAGCAGACGGATGCGTGCGATGCAAACTGGTATCTGGTGCGTACCAAACCTGGCAAGGAGCGCTGGGTGCGCGACCAATTGGGCGTGATTTTGCCCGAGGTCTTCCTGCCGATGCTGGAAGCACGAACGCCGCGTTGGGGACGGATGACGTGGGCGGTGACGCCGCTGTTTCCCTGCTATATGTTCGCGCGATTTGACCTGCAAGAACGTTATTTCGATGTGAAATACATGCCTGGCGTCCAGGGGTTGGTCTCGGCTGGCCGCGATCCGCTGGCGGTTCCGTCAGTGGTGATCGACGAAATCAGGCAACGCGGCGAAAACGGCGTGGTCAAACTTCCGGAGGAATCCTTCGGCAACGGCGATCACCTTCGCGTAGTCGATGGTCCGTTCCGCGGCTTCGAAGCGGTATTTGAACGTTATCTCTCAGGTACTGAACGGGTCGCAATCCTGCTCAGTACGGTGGAGGCGACCGGCCTGCGCGTAGTGCTCTCGGCCGCCGCCGTTACCAAGTGTTCGTGACCCCAAGTCATCGGCAATCAAGCGTGTGCCGCGCTGAGGGCTTCAATTTCCGCCACTGATTTGGGCACCGCGGCGGTCAATACTTCGCGCCCCTCGGCCGTAACCAGCACGTCATCCTCGATACGGATGCCGATGCCACGGAAAGCCTCGGGGGCGCGTTCATCGTCGGCTGAGATGTAAATTCCGGGTTCGACCGTCAACACCATGCCGGGCTCGAGTTGGCGCGATGCGCCATCGCGCCGATAGAGTCCGACGTCATGGACGTCCATGCCCAGCCAGTGACTGGTGCGATGCATGTAATAGCGGCGAAAAGAGCCGGCCGCTAAAGCCTCATCGGCGGTTCCCTCGAGCAATCCGACTGCGCACATGCCTTCGACCAGCACGCGCAACGCGGCGTCGTGAACGTCATCGAACCTGGCGCCGTGCTTGATGATTTCGATCCCGCGGCGCTGCGCCTCGAGCACGACTTCATAAAGGTCACGCTGAAGCGGATTGAATTTATCAGCGACGGGAAAGGTGCGGGTGACGTCGGCGGCATAGAAATCATATTCGCAGCCGGCGTCGATTAGCAGCAAATCACCGCGCTCCATCTGGCGATCGTTGTGAGTGTAGTGGAGCGTCGCGGCATTCGGTCCCGAGGCAACAATCGACGGATAGCTGGGACCCGCGCCTCCACGCGAACGAAACACATAATCCACCAGCGCCTCGATCTCCCATTCCATCATGCCGCCGCGCGCCTCGGCCATCGCGCGCCGATGCGCTTCGTGGGAAATCGCGATTGCGCGGCGCATCAAAGCGAGTTCTTCAGGCCGCTTCAGCAGACGCTCTTCGTGAATAATCTCGCGTGGATCGAGCAGTGCGCCGGCGCCGGAACCCAGCCGCGGCCGCATCGCTTGCGAATAACGCAGCAGCTCGAGCATGCGCGCGTTGATTTTTTCGTTGAGGCCCAGCGGATAATAGACCCGATCAACTTTTTCGAGACAGCGGGCGACCACATTTTCGAATTGATCGGGTATATACGCCTGATTGGCGCCATAATCCGCGATCGCGCCCTCCACTCCGGCGCGCCGGCCGGTCCAGGTCTCACGCTCCTTGTCGCGCGGACGAACAAAAAGAATGAACTCGTCTTTTTGCCCGGGTGCGAACAGCGCCATCGATTCGGGTTCGTCGAAACCGGTCAGATAATGGAAATCATTGTCCTGGCGGTAAATGAATTCGACATCGTTGGAGCGGACGGCTATCGGGGCGCTCGGCAGAATGGCCACGGCATCACCGATCGCCTCCATGAAACGGCGGCGCCGCTGAACAAAGATTTCAAGCTTTCCGTTGACATTCACCGCGTCTGCCTCAAAGCGGCGTTAAGCGAGCCGTTCGAGACGATGAGCATACTTGCCGGAAATTTCACGATTAAAAATCCCACCGCCACATTCACTATGGCCACCCGGCTCCCGCAACCGCGACGGCGGCCGTTTCGATTCGGGCGCTGCGCTTCTCCCGGCATTCGTCGGGATTGATACTTTCCGCGAGCAGAATAAACAGTGTCCGGCGATCATTACCGCCGAGGGCGCATGCGATCGGCATCAGCTCGAACCGCATCCGCTCGACGATCGCGCCGCCTTCACGCACTCGCAGAAGTTCTTTTGTGAACGGTGACGCCACCCAGATAGCGTTTTCGGCGTCCAGCGCGATACCGTCGGGCACCGCCTCGCCAAGCTCAGCCCATATCCGCCGATTGGTCAGTGAGCCGTCATCGTCAATATGAAAGGAGATGAGCCGATGGCCCATCGACTCGCCGACGATCAGGGTTGCGCCATCGGGCGTGATCACGCTGCCGTTGGGAAACTCCAGATCGCGCGCGGCCACGCGGGCGTTGCCGTCGGGCATAACCAACACCAATTCGGCCGGCTTGAACGGAGCGTTGGAAATCAGGTCGTAGCCGAAATTGCCGACGTAGGCGCGCCCTCTCCCATCAACTACCATGTCGTTGCAATAAAAAGAGGCCAAACCGCTGAGGTCCGCCGCAACTTTTAGCCCGTCCGGATCTAGCCGCAACAGGCGCCGGTCGGTCATCGAGACGATCAGCAAACGCCCATCGGGCAACCATCCCAAACCCGAGGGCCAAGCCGGCACCTCCGCCACTATGTCCGCTTTGCCGTCGAGCCCGACGGCCATTACGCGATGCGCATGCATATCGGAAAACCACAGCCGGCCCTCATGCCAGCGTGGTCCTTCGGGAAACGCCAACCCGTCGAGCAACAGTTTCGTCTCACTCATAAAATCGCCTCAATCTGAATGGCCGGCTTCATGTAAGCGCGCCGGCTTGCCGCATAGCGGCAACCTCGCTCGCGCTGTAGCCGAGCAAACCGGTCAGCACCTCGTCGGTATGTTGTCCCATCAATGGCGCGGGCGCCTTCACGGCACAATGCGTGCGGCTCATTTTGTATGGAATCCCGCAATGCTGCATCGCGCCCACTTCCGGATGTTTCAAGTAGACAAAGTAGTCACGCTCCTTGAGATGCGGGTCCTCCTCGGACAGGTAGCGATTGTCGGCCACCACGGCGGCGGCCACGCCGGCCTCCTGTATCATCCGCGCAACCTCATCGGCCTTGCGCGACGCGGTCCATTGCGCGATCAGCGCTTCGAGTTCGTTCTCGTTGCGCTTGCGCATTTCGAGCGTCGCAAAGCGCGCATCAGTGGCGAGCGCCGGGTCGATTACTTTGGCCAGCCGCCGCCATTCGTCGTCATCCGCCGCCACGATGGCGATCCATTGATCGACCGTTTGATCCAGAACCTTTTCGGGACGGTCGAGACATTTGAAGATGCCATGCGGCGCCATCAGCTTGTCCCGATTGCCCATCCGCTCGGTCTCGACGCCGTTCATCGTGTACTCAAGGATGCCTTCCGCGAGCATATCCATCGCGCATTCCCACTGGCTCATGTCGATGTACTGGCCTTCGCCGGTGCGCGCACGATGGTAAAGCGCGGTGAGCACGGCGAAAGCGCCATGCGCGCCCGCATTCGGATCGGCGTAGCTGAAACCGGAGTGCATCGGAGGCCACCCTTGATAGCCGGTCAGTGCCGATAGTCCGGACAACGGCACCTGCGCCGGACCGTAGGCGACATATTCCTTGTAAGGACCAGTGTCGCCATAGCCCGACAGCGACGCCATGATGATGTCCGGCTTGATGTGTTTTACCGCGGCATAGCCGAAGCCCAGCTTCTCCATCACGCCGTATGCGAAATTGTTGATCACCACATCGCTTTTCGCGATCAGGCGGCGCCCAACTTCGCGCGCGGCCGCCTCTTTGAAATTCAGCGTAATCGAGCGCTTGCCTTGATTGTACTGGTTGAAATAACCGGAGCGGTTAAGGCCGCCGGGCACCGCGTCGGGCCAGGGCGCCAGCACACGCGTGATACACGGACGGGAGCTGGTTTCTATCCGGATCACATCGGCGCCGAGATGGGCGAGTTGGAGCGTGCAAAATGGTCCCGCCCAGACCCAGGTAAAATCAGCGATACGAATTCCATCCAGCGGTGGTTTGGCCATCAGATCACATCCATACGCTTGAGTTCGGCGATACGCGCGGCCGAAAGCTTGAGGCGGCCGAAAACTTCCTCATTGTGCTGCCCCAGAGTGGGCGCCGGCCGGCGGATTTCCCAAGGTGTCGCGCTGTATTTCAGCGGCGCGCCGGGATACTTGTGCGCCCCCGCGAGCGGCTGCGCGATTTCCACGAAAAATCCCCGCGCTTTCAGATGAATCGAGTTGAGCAGATCGCCCATGGTCGAGACCGGCGCGAATGGCACGCGCCGCTCCTGCACCTTCTGGTAAAGATCGAGCACAGTCTGTTGGCTCACGTATTCTTCGAGAAAGATTTTAAGCGCCTCCCAATTTTCCGCCCGCTTCACACGATCCGAGAAGATTTCTTCACTGGCCCATTCGGGATTGCCCATAACCTCGACAAAAGCGCGCCACTGATGCTCCTCGACGCAGCAGACGTAAATCCAGCCGTCCTTGCATTGCATCGATTCGACCGGCTGAATCGGTTTGCGTCCGAGCCGCGTCGCAATGACCTTCATATACGGCCAATACTCGAAGGTCATCTCCAGTTCCGAAGCGAGCGCCTCCTGAATCGAGACATCAATTTGCTGGCCCCGGCCGTCGCGTAATTGCGCGAACACCGCCCCCATGGTGGCGACCGCCGCATGCACGCCGCCCTGAAAACCGGCCTGGCTGCCGAAGGTGCGCAGCGGCGGCAATTCGGGGTAATCGGCGCCCGCTCCGTTAAGCACGCACACGCCGCCGGCACTCCAGGTGGTGAGTTCTTCCATGCGCCAGTCGCGCCGCGGTCCGGTGAGGCCAAAAGGCAACACCGAGGTCATCACGAGCCGGGGATTGACTTCGCTCAAGCGCTCGAAGGTGAGCCCGATACGGCGCATATCGGCGGGACGCACATTATGAACCAGCACGTCGGCTTGCGCCGCCAATTTTTCGAGCAGTTCGAAGCCTTCGGGTCGCGCAATATCCAGCGTAACGCCGAGTTTGTTGGTATTGAGATAAAGAAACAAACCGCTCTTCTCGGGATGCGCGGCGCCGCCCGGGAATGGACCTCGCATGCGCGCGCGGTCCCCCGCTCCAGGCCTTTCGACCTTGATTACTTCGGCACCCATGTCGGCCATCAGCTTGGCCGCGTAGGGCGCGCTCACCAGTTCGCCAATTTCGATAATTTTCAGATTGGATAGCGCCGCAGCCATTCGGATACCCCGCCATGGAGTTTACTCAGGCACAACTTTGCGAAACGGTTTCACCTCGACCCTTTCGAACACACCCTCCCTCGTATAGGGATCGTTGCGCGCGAATTCGAGTGCCGCCGCTTCGTTTTCCATATCCATCACGATCAAGCTGCCGCTGCCGTCCGTGAACGGCCCACCCAATAGCACCCGACCGCGCTCGACCCACGGCTTGAGATTCGCGAGATGGGCTGGCCGCACTGTGGGCCGCAAGCTGGCACCGTTTGGTCCGTCATGACCGATTATTACGAACAGCATGGTCTAACCCTGCAGTTGGCCGCGCGCCCACAATTTCAGGAGCGGCCGTTCTCCCGGCGTCTATCTCGAAAAAGGACGCTGTTTAGAGGCTAGCATGCGTTCGCGCCAACGCTCCAGCCTACATGAGCGGGAGGCGACGCTTAGCGCGGGACCACCGCGCCATAGCCAGTGTAGTAGCACATGAAATGAGCCACGCCGATTAGGGCGAGCACGACAAAGGCGGCGAGGTCGCCCGGCCCGGCCTGGTATTGAACGTAGCTGGTCGGTTGCGCATTGGTCCCGAAGCCACGCGACTCGAGGGCCATCGCCATATTGTTGGCCTTGCGCAGCGCACCCATGAATACTGGAATGACCACTGGTACATAGCGCCGGATGCGTTCGAGCGGTCCACCGCGATTGAAATCGTAACCGCGCAGCGTTTGCGCCTGCACCACCGAGAATGCCGAATCCATAAATAGCGGCACCAGGCGGAAGGCGAGCGTGATGGCAAAGCCCACACGATAGGGTACGCCCAAACGCGCCAATCCGGCGGTGAATTCCTCGACCTTCGTGGTTGAGAGAAAGAGCACGGAGGCGGCCAACAGCTCAGCTAATTTTATCCCGCGGCCAAAGCCGAACAGCAACGAGGCCCGGCTGATGAAGATCACGCGGGTATGGACTAGCGGCACGCCCTCCCGATAGGTGAGCATCCAGACCAGCGTCGTGAAGAAAACCAGCGGGATGAAGAGCCATCGCAGCGCATAAAAGTTCGGCCACGCGCCGCCAATTTGCGCCAGCACCATTATCAGCAACCCAAGCGGCAATAACGCGAGCGGAGTGTCAACCCAATAGACCGACCAGAACATGATGAACAGGGCGAAGACCTTGACCGTCGGATGCAAGCGATGAATGAAGCTGCCGCGCTCTATGTACAAGTAGATCGGCATCTAGGCACGCGCCTTGACCCATGCGGCCAATTCCTCGGGACTCAGCGCCGTGACGCCGAAGCGCCGGCCGAGCATGGTCGCTTCAGGCGGACGAAACGATGAGCCCGCGAGCAACTCGTCGCGCTCCATGAAATCGCGCACGGGGCCGTCGAAAAGCACGCGGCCACGCCGCATCAATACCACCCGCCGCGCATATTCGGCGACCAGCCACGGCGTATGCGTGATCATGACGATCGCGATACCGTCGCGATTGAGCCGCGCCACCAGCTCCATCATGCGCCGCTGTTCCCGATAATCGAGGCCGGTGGTCGGCTCGTCGAGAATCAGCAGGCGTGGCCGCAAGGCCATCACGCTCGCCACCGCCAGCCGTTGGCGCTCGCCTTTGCCCAGCAAAAACGGATCGCGTTTACTCAAGCCGGTCAGATTGACCGCACGCAGCACGTCCTCGCATCGCCGCTCGATCTCTGCCTTGTCCAGACCGAAATTGCGTGGGCCAAACGCCACCTCGTCTTCGACCGTGGCCGCAAAGATTTGATGGTCGGGATTCTGAAAAACGTAGCCAGCCTCCCGCGCGGTCTCGGCCGCATGCAGCGTCGAGCGATCGCGTCCGGACAGTAGGATTTTTCCCTCGGTGGGCGTCAGCAAACCCACAATTTGCTTGGCCAAAGTGGTCTTGCCGGAACCATTCTGGCCGACAATCGCAAGAAAGTCCCCACGCTTCACCGTAAGATTGACGGATTTCAAGGTCGGTGGCCGATGCGGATAAGCGAAGCTCACGTCGCGCACTACGACCAGGGGAGCGGTTTCATCGCCGGGCACTTCCGCGGCTGCCATGGCCGCCAGGTTTGGCCTCGAAACTTCCGCCCGCGACAACGATGGGAAGCTTTGGCGGATCAGCTTTTCGGCCTGATCAACCGAATCGGCATGAGCGGCAATTCCCAACGCGGCCAGCACCCGGTTCAAGTCCGGCGCATGAATGCCGCATTGATCGAGCAGCTCGAGACGGGTCAGGATTTGCGCCGGCGCGCCTTGCGCAACAATCGCTCCCGCGCGCATGACGACAATCCGATCGCAACGGCGCAACTCCTCCGCTTCGTGCTCGATCACGAGCAGACTGACGCCTTGCGCACGCATTGAGCGAACCAGCGCGAAAACCTCGGCCCGGCCCTCAGGATCAAGATCGGTCGTGGGCTCATCCAGAACCATAATCAACGGACTCAGTGCGAGCACCGCGGCAATCGCCAGGCGCTGTTTTTCGCCGCCGGAAAGCGAAGTGGGATCGCGTTCCTCAAAACCGGCCAGGCCCACGGAGGCCAACGCCGGCGCAATCCGCGCGGCGATTTGCTCGCGCGGCATCGCGAGCTGCTCCATCGCGAACGCCACCTCATGGGCGGCGTTGGTGGAGAACAATTGCGACTCGAAATCCTGAAAGACCATTCCGACCCGCGAGGCCAAATCAGATACGCGCGCATCGGCCAGCGCCACGCCGCCGATGCGCACCACGCCTATGAAATCGCCGCCTTCAAACCCCGGCACGATGCGGTTGAGACACTTGGCCAGCGTTGATTTGCCGGCGCCCGACGCGCCCATGACGCCGATCATTTCGCCCGGCCGCAGGGTTAGGTTGATTCGGTCAAGCGCCGGGGCTTCGCCGTCGGCATAACGAAAAGTGACTTGTTCAACGGCGGCGGCTTCAACGGCAACGTCGGGTGAAGCACCGGCCGGGCCGTCGATCAGTGATGCGGCGGGCGCGGCCGTGACGCGATCAAACGCCGACTGCTCCGAAATCGGCTTCACATCAGGCCCATTCCGACCAACGCCAGCACAATGAAAGGGCTTACGATGAGCGCAATCGATTTATCATAAGGCGCCGCCACCATGGTCGCGGGCAGAAAGCGCGGCACCCAGTAACCACTGGCGATGAGGTTGCCGAAAATCCACGCGCCGACTTCACCGATCACCAACATCGCCAGACCAAGCACGCGCACGCTCAACAAGCGTTCCTTGAACTCCGGCATCACGTCCGCATAGAGCATGCGGCCCGCCGCCACGCGCGGATAGACGCCAATCAGGATAATTGGCGAGAGGATCAATGCCGCCATCATATTGTTGAAAATAATAACATTGCCGAGCAGCGTGAACGGCCGCAGCGCCAGCAGATTGTCACCCCATCCGACCACGTCGGCGCATAGCATGCTCGCCATCAGGCACACCGTCACATATTTGATAATGATAAGCGGCGAGCGGCTTACCGGACTGCGGCCATCGGCGAGAATTTTCCACGCCTTGTATGGGATATAGCCGTAGGCCAGATTGGCAACGAAGCCGAAAATATCGCCCGGGCCCACGCCGCCAAAGAAATCGCCGATCATATTGCCAATCGCCGAGCCCCACGCCGCGGCCGGGCCGAACAGGAATGAACAGACCACCGGGATGGCGTTGGCCGGACGCACTTCCGTCACCCCGGGAATCAGCGGCACAACCTTGAAGGGCACCAGGACGGCGCCATAGAGCGCCGCCGAGATGGCGCACAGCACCACCATGCGCGTATTGCGCCACATCAGGAGCAACTCGTGCGCGGGGACGCGTTCGAGCGGCCGCGGCGGATCGATGGTCGCGGTCGGTGCGGCCGGCAATGCGTAAGCGTCGTTCATCTTATCTCGCTGACGAATATGCCATCGCCGATCGGTGGATCAAGCCGCCCTCCCGACGAGGCTCGCGCGGATCTGGTTGATGGACATGGCAGTGTCGCGCAACAATATATGCCGCCGTTATCCTAGAGCGATCGAGGTACACGCGCCATGCCGATTTACGAGTACGAATGCGAGCAATGCCATCGCCGCACCAGTGTGCTGACTTTGCGCGTCAGCCAAGCAGCCAACGCTGTCTGCCAGCATTGCGGCGCCAGCGCGATGCGCCGCCTGATGTCGCGGTTTGCGACGCCGCGCAGTGAAGAGGCGCGCATGGACGCGCTGGCCGATCCCGCCAAATTCGGCGATCTGGATGAAAATGACCCCAAGAGCGTCGCGCGCGTGATGCGCCGGATGGGCAAGGAAATGGGCGACGAATTCGCCGGTCCGGAATTCGACGAGGCGGTCGCCGCGGCCGAGCAGGAAGGCGACCTCGATGGCGGCGAACCGGGGGAGGACGATCTGTAGCGAAACTCTGAATCGGCCGCTTCTGGTTGCACGTGCCCACTGCGTGGGTCTAAAGACCTGATCCATCAACACGTGCCGCGAATTCTATCGAAGGGGTATGACAATGCCAGGACGCGTCGAAGGAAAAATCGCTTTGGTCACGGGCGGCGGCTCGGGTATCGGCCGTGCCACCTCGCTGCTTTTTGCCCGTGAAGGGGCGACCGTGATGATTGCCGATTACAATCCCGAAGGTGCCGAACGCACGGTCAAAATGATCAAGGATGCGGGCGGCAAGGCGGCCTGTCTTAATATCGATGTGTCGGTCGCCCGGCAGGTCGAGGCGATGGTGGCCAAAACCGTCGAGACCTACGGCCGGATCGATTGCGCCTTTAACAATGCCGGAATTGAAGGTAAAACCGCCGACACGGCCGAATGCACCGAAGAGGTCTTTGACCGCACCATCGCGATCAATCTCAAAGGCGTCTGGCTTTGCATGAAGTATGAGATCCCGCAGATGCTCAAGCAGGGGGGCGGCGCTATCGTTAACACCGCTTCGGTGGCCGGATTGGTTGGCTTCGAAGGGCTGCCCGCCTACAATGCCTCCAAGGGCGGCGTGGTCCAACTCACGCGCACGGCCGCACTTGAATTCGCCAAAAAGAATATCCGCGTCAACTGCGTATGCCCCGGCGTTATCAACACGCCGATGGTGGCGCGGCTGATCGACACCAGCCCTTACACGGAACAGGCCTTGAACGAAGGCGAACCGATCGGCCGCATGGGCAGGCCTGAGGAAATCGCCGAAGCGGTGGTGTGGTTGAGTTCCGATGCGGCGTCGTTTGTAACCGGCCATCCGATGGCGGTCGACGGTGCCTGGGTGGCGCGTTAAGCGACCGGCTTGGCCAAGGTGGTGAGCGCGCGGTCATCACGGCGCGGCCGCGCCGCGCACCGGACGCGTGGGTGGGCCGTCAGCGCATGACCACGAGCTGGGCCGTGCTTGAAAGCGTCAACGCGCCCGCGGGCAAAAACGGCGCCAGCGGCCCAAAGACGTAGTCCACCCGGATTGTGACCGTACTTCCCGGATTGTTATCGGGGGTCCACGTCGTGGTGGCACAAAGATCGCTCACCGCCGTTGCCGGACACTGTGCAGTTGCACTCAGGCCATTGGCCAGACCCATCACGAGGTTTTGTATATCGGAAGTAACAGCGGGGTTCGGACTGCCGGAGCCGTTGAGCGAGGCGAACCGAATCGCGTTGCGCGCGGCGTAACAAACAAAATCATACGCATAGAGCGCGCGCGACAAGTCGATCGTTCCGAACACCAAGATCAGGAAAACCACCGCGACCAGCGCGAATTCGGCACTGCTCTGAGCCCGCGCAAGCGCACCCGCGCCGCCCTGCGCGTGCGCTTGGCGGAGTTTCGTCGCTCGATAAGCTCGATCCATACGGAGTTTATTGCACGCGCATCGTTGCGGAACCTTTGAGCGTAAAGTGCGCCGGCAATCCCGGATAATCGAACATCGGCACGTAGTTCGCCTGCGTCTTGACCTGGACGAAAATCGCGGGCACGCCCGACGAACAAGAACCACTCGCGCAACTCACGTTGGTTCCATCCGCACATTGGCAAAAATTAATTGCGCTCGCGCTGAAACCGGCGGAGGAACCCCACCAGTCGGCGCCATCGATATTGGAAGCGTCGTTGATCGCCGCTTGCCTCATTCCGCTGAAATCCGCGTCAGTGGTGTAGTTTTCCGCGCCGTACTGTGCGCCGGCCCGCGCCGCATCATCCACCGTCATCGCCAGGTATCCCAGCCGGCCCATTTCCACCGCGGCCAGCAAAGCGAACACCATCGCCGGCACGATCAGCGCCAACTCCGTGGCCGATTGAGCCGCGGCATAGCGGCGCGATTTCGATGACCGCGCGGCGTAATCAACTGACGATGGCATCGCGCTTATTCCGACAGCACCGCGCCCTTAATCGGCGAGCCGCTGGCGAGCGATGAATAGTCACTGTTGAGCGCCGCTCCACCGGTAAAATTCAGGGTGTCGGCCACGATAATCGTGTAGGCGGCGTTCGCACCGCCGCTGTAATTCAACTGGGTCGTGCTGAAATAGAGTGCGCCGGCCAGCGTCATGTCGGCGCCACCGGCAAAGGTGCTGGCCGCGCCGGAAGTCACGCCGCGGTCCTGAAAAAATAGAATCCCGGCCAACGGTCCATCTGTCGGCGCGCTCAAAGTCGCGCTCGTGCCGCCGGCAAAGCTGACGGGACCATACCCACTATTGGCGCCACTATAGCCGGCCGCGGCTCCAATCGTGTCATAAAACGTCACGCCGGATCCGGTGAACGTGCTGCCGGTCTGCAGCGACAAGCCGCCGCCGGCGAGGATATAGGTTCCCGGGTTCAAGGTGATCGCGGTACCGTTGCTCGCCTTGATCCCGCCGCAATAGATGCCGGGATTGATCGTGTAGTGGCCGCTATAGGGCGGCTGCTGGCTGGCCAGATAGGCGTTGAGATTTTGCGTGCCGCTGTAGGTGCAACCGCCCACGGCCGGTGCCGTCACGGCGGCCAGCGGATCCGGCACCGGCACGATGCCATCCTTGGGCGTGAGCGTTTGTCCGGTGAGATTTACGATTGCGCCGCCGCCACTGGTTTGCGCCTGCCCCGCCACTCCGGCCGCACTGGTTTGCAACACCGAGCCGCCGGTCACGTCCAACGCATCCGTGTTGCTGGAATTGACGATGGTCCCGCAACTCGCGGCAACGTCCACGCCGCCACTCAGTGACATCGCCTTCTGCGCCGTGCGATCGAGCACGTACATGCAACCGGGGGCGCTTTCAGCGTAAGCCACCGCGCGGGCGCCCACATTCACCCGCGCGATACCGAGAACATTCAGAAGAAACGTCGCCTGCGGCTGTGAAAGAAGCGTCTCGACGTAATCACTGTTGCCTGAATCCGGACCCGATTGCGGCGGATAGTTGACGGTCAGCACGACCCCGTCGCTGCCATTGGTGAAGCCGTTGAGACTGGCGTCCTGACGGGCCGCCGCCAGCACTGCCGAAGAACCGCCCTGAATCATCGCCGCACCGGCCAAAGCCGCGGCGTCCGCCGCTGTCTGCATGCGGCGCTTGACGTGCCACATGTAACCGACGTCGGTCGCCACCGCCATCATCGCCACCATCACGCCCAGACCGAGCACCGTGAGCAGCATCACCTGACCCTGTTGACGCCGCCGGCACATCGCGCGAGATAGGCGGACGATCAGCGCCATCAAACAACGCATGCGCGAAACGGGCCGTCGATAATGTGCGGATTCGACCATCTGCCCGGATGCATTAGCGCACTTATCATGCCATCGGCGATGTCCCGGAATCGGACCCTCCATCCGGGCGATGAATGCTCAAAGCCAATACCGGCGGCACTGTCAATCAACGGCCGAACTTCACCTTGAAATCGCGCCGTCTCAGCCCATGTCGCAACACCGGTCATAATGCGCGCTCTCGCGATTGTTTCATCCGTTGGCGTGAGCCACTTGACAGGCGGTGCGCTCGCGATGTAATTAACCATTCAGTTATTTAACCTAATGGTTCACCACTAAATGTCCACCGATCAGCTCACCACCACCTTCGCGGCTCTCGCCGATTCCACCCGGCGCGCGATTCTCGCGCGCCTCAGCTCGGGCGAAACTTCTGTGACCGAACTCGCCGAGCCATTCGAAATGAGCCTCCCCGCGATTTCAAAGCATCTCAAGGTGCTCGAGCGCGCAGGCTTGATCACGCGCGGCCGTGAGGCGCAGTGGCGGCCCTGCCGGCTCGAAGCGAGCCCGCTCAAGGACGCGGCCGCATGGCTGGAGCATTATCGGCGCTTTTGGGAGGACAGCCTGAATCGTCTGGATGATTATCTGCGTGAACTTCAGCAGGTCAGCGGAGGCCGTCCGCTAACGAGCCGGACCCGCCGGCCGTCGAATGGAAAAAAAGCAGAGGAGAAGAAGAAACATGGCACCAGAAAGTAATCTTGCCGCGCAGCCGGGGGAGTTGGAGCTTACCATCACGCGCATCTTCGACGCCCCGCGCAGCCTCGTCTTCAAGGCCTGGACCGCACCCGAGCATCTGGTCCAATGGTGGGGTCCACGCGGTTTCACCCTGCCCTCCTGCGAAATCGATCCGCGTCCGGGGGGCGCTTACCTCTTCCATATGCGCGGGCCCGAAGGCGATGACCATTGGTCAAAGGGGTTTTTCCGCGAATTGGTCGAACCCGAGCGGCTCGTGATGGCGGGGGCGTGGGTCGACGCGCAGGGCAAACCAAAGGGTCCCGAAACGTTGCTCACGGTCACCTTCGAGGATCATGGCGGCAAAACGAAGCTGACCCTGCGTCAAACCGGCTTCGAGTCGGTTACGTCGCGCGAATCGCATCGTGGCGGCTGGACCAGCTCGTTCGAGTGCCTCGCCGATTATATCGCGAATATCTGAACAGGAGGCTGGAAGATGGAACACCGAATCGTGTCACGTGACGAATGGGTCAGCTCGCGCCAGGAATTGCTCCGTAAGGAAAAGGAGCTGACCGCAATGCAAGACGACGTGAATCGGCAGCGCCGGGAATTGCCGTGGGTCAAGCTCGAGAAAGATTATTCATTCGACGGGCCACGCGGCAAAGAGACGCTGGCCGGCTTGTTCGAAGGGCGCAGCCAGTTGATCATCTATCACTTCATGTTCGCGCCCGAATGGGAGGAAGGGTGTGTCGGCTGCTCGTTTTTCGGCGACCATATCGACGGCGCACGCCTTCACTTCGAGCATCACGACGTGATGTTCGCGGCCATCTCACGAGCGCCGATAGCCAAGCTCGAAGCTTACAAAAAGCGTATGGGCTGGCGCTTTAAGTGGCTGTCGTCAGCCGGCAGCGACTTCAATTACGACTTCCACGTCTCGTTTCGCCCCGATGATATGGCCAGTGGCAAGGTCTATTACAATTACGCGACGACCGAGGCGACGATGGCCGACCTTCACGGCACGAGCGTATTTTTCAAAGACGATGCCGGAGCCATCTTCCACACCTATTCCTCCTATGCCCGCGGTGACGAACGCGGACTCGGTGCGTACATGTTCCTTGATCTCACGCCGAAGGGGCGCAACGAGACCGGACCCAATTACAATTTGACGGATTGGGTGAAGCGTCACGACAAGTACGAGGACGGACATATCGCCAGCGCGCCGCCCTCGCGCGAGTAAGGCCTCGGGGAGTCAGGCGGAGGAAAACATGGGCGCATATCGTTGCTGCGGAGATTCGCACGGGCCCGCCACCAGCAGTTCGGCGGATATGACGGCCGTGCGGACGTCACGATCAGCCCGGCGGCGGACGATCGGCGGATGGATTCTTCCAGGCGCCCTGCTCGTGATTTTGCCGAAATGCCCCGCATGTCTCGCCGCCTACATTGCGCTCGGCACCGGAGTCGGGTTGTCGCTCTCCACCGCGACATACCTGAGATGGGCGCTGCTCATCCTCTGCGTCGGCTCTTTGTCATATTTCACGATAACCCGGGTGGCCGCGGTGATCCGTCGTCGCGGCCACCCGCACTGGGCTGATCACGCGAAACCTGCGGAATCGCCGGGAACTGTCACAAGCTGACGAGGGCAACGCATGCGCAACCATAGCCATCTCGGTACCATGTTTAAGGTTTGGAATGGCCGATCGACCTGGTTCTGGCGCCTGGCCGTTATTGATCACAACGGCGGCACGATTGGCGCCGCCACGACTGAAATGCAGGCGATCGGCGAAGCCCGCGCGTTGATCGAAGAATCACGATCACAGGCTCACGATTCGGTCGCAGGCTTCCTTACCGTCGCGGTGCGGCGCGGCCAGCGAGTGCGGCCCACTGACGCTCTGACGACGGGCGCATGGAAGCGTTCATTCACTCGGCTCGCGCGTCATCTGGCTCAAAGCGCGCGCGCGTGAGTGAAAAACTTCGATCAACCACTATCAAGGAAACCGTTGTGGATAATCCACGGCAATATTATAAGGCCCACGGCCCGATGACGGCGCCGGGCACCGAGGATTTCGCGGCGCTGCCCGGCGACATCGCCGGGCTGTGCAAAATTCTCCAGGGCGTGCTGATTCATCGCGACCTCGCGGGCTTTGCCTACGGCCTGGCGCTTTCCGATGAGCGGCGCGATGAGGCGCACATCCGTCCGATCGCCGGGATGTTGCGCGAGATTTTTGCGCTTGATCAACGTCCCCTGACCGTCGCGCGTGAGCTCGACCGCCGCATGGCATGTGTCTGCCGTCATTTCACGGTGGGATTGTGCGCGATGCTGCGCGAGCAGGGCGTGCCGGCGCGGGCGCGCTGTGGTTTCGGAGCTTATTTCAATCCGGGGAAGTTCGAGGACCATTGGGTATGCGAGTATTGGAACGCCGCGCGATCTCGCTGGATCCTGGTGGACGCGCAACTCGATGCCGTGCAACGAAATCTACTCAAGCCGGATTTCGATCCGCTTGACGTGCCGCGCGATCGCTTCATTGTCGCGGGCGACGCATGGCGGATGTGCCGGACCGAAGGCATCGACCCGGCTCTCTTCGGCCTCAGCTACGCGAATCTGCAAGGCTTATGGTTCATCGCCGGAAACATTGTGCGCGATCTCGCCTCGCTCAATCGGATGGAATTATTGCCGTGGGACGTATGGGGATTGATGCCAAGCAACGATACGAGCCTGACCGACGAGCACCGGCAAGTATTCGACCGCGTGGCCGCGCTCACAATGGGCGGGGATGACGATTTTCTCAAAGTCCGCGCCGTTTACGCTTCGGACGATCGCCTGCGCGCGCCTAAAATGGTATTCAACGTTTTGCGCAATGCCCGGGAATCGATCATCAGCTAAACCGGTCATGGCTCAGACGTAGCCGTGAAAATCGAGCGTGCGCCTAGGGAAACTCTGCGCAAGTCTTATCTGTCATTCCGAGCATAGCGAGGAGTCCCGGAAATCTGTACGGTTTCTAAGGTTCTAATCCGGGACTTCTCGCTCCGGC
>JBOHWL010000010.1:0-23986 GCA_050736615.1 Binataceae bacterium (SeqCode)
TGGCATCCTCCTCTGCCGCGCTTGTAAAATTAGCCGCCGCCGTCGACGGGTATGGCCGGCAGTGCCATCCCGGCGGCCAGCCGCCAAGCATGCTCTTAGCTTAGCATTAAATCGAGACCAGCCCGAACGGCCGCGCGCCCGCAGCTTCGGTCAAGCCGTCACGACGCGATGGTTCGAAGCGCCGACTGTAGCCGTCTCAATGTGCGGTCGCGGCCCAGCACCGCGATGACTTCATAAATGCCGGGGCTGACGGTGCCGCCGGTCAGGGCGACCCGCACCGGCTGCGCCAATTGGCCCAGCTTCAAATTGAATTGTGCCATTACTCGCTGAAATGCGCCTTCCACCGAAGTTTCGCTGAAATCGCCGCCGAGACTATCGAGTTCGCGGGTCAACGTTTTCAGGGGTTGGGCAATTTCCGGCTTCAGAAATTTCGCCGCCGCTTTCGGTTCCACCGTGATCTCGTCGTTTAGATAAAAGCTCGCGAAGTCGGTAAGTTCGACCAGCGTTTTGGCGCGCTCACGCAGCGTTGCCACCATCTTTTCCAGCCATCTTTCATCACCCGGAACGGTCCATCCACGGCGTTCAATAAAGGGCCTGACTTCACTGGCAAGCTGAGCGGGCGTGCGCTGCTTCAAATAATGAAAATTCAACCACAAGAGTTTCTCGGCGTTGAAGATCCCCGCCGATTTGCCGCAATCGGCGAAGTCGAAATATTCGATCATCTCCGCCTTGGAGAAAATCTCCTGGTCCCCATGCGACCATCCCAGCCGCACCAGGTAATTCAACAGCGCTTCCGGGAAATAGCCGAGTTCGCGGTAGGCGAAGACTGAGGCCGCGCCATGCCGTTTCGACAGCTTCTGCCCGTCCGGACCCATCACCATGGGCAAATGAGCGTATTCCGGCGGTGTCAGTCCCAGCGCGTAAAAAATCTGCATCTGGCGCGGCGTATTGGGTAGATGGTCGTCGCCGCGCACGACGTGCGTCATCCGAAAATCGGCGTCGTCGAGCACTGTCGCGAAATTGTAGGTCGGAACGCCATCGGAACGGAAAATTATCAGATCGTCCAGCTCGCTATTGCTGAATACCGTCCGGCCCTTAATCAGATCATTGACCACGGTCTCGCCCGCGCTGGGCGCGCGAAAGCGGACGGTGTAATTACGTCCGGCGGATTTGTCTGGTAACGCGATGGACGCGAGTTGATCCGGCGGCGTACGATCGCGGCAGCGGCCGTCGTAACCGGGTTTGCGATGTTCGCGCGCGGCCGCCTTGCGCATCGCGTCCAATTCCTCGGTCGTGCAATAACACGGATAGGCCTTGCCCACGCGCAATAATCGCAGCGCCCCTTCGCGATAGCGGTCGAAACGATTGGATTGAAAATAGCCCCTGTCCGGAGGCCCTTCGTCCCATTCGACCCCCAGCCACCGCAGGCTTTCGAGAATTTCCTCCAATGACTCCCTGGTCGAGCGTTCCCGGTCGGTGTCATCGATCCGCAGAATGAAGCGGCCCTTTTGATGGCGCGCGAAGAGGTAGGCGAACAGCCCCGAACGCACGTTGCCGATATGCAGCGCGCCGGTCGGACTCGGCGCATAGCGGGTACGAACCGTCACTTCTTCACTCCCATTCAATCGTGGCGGGCGGCTTCGAGGTGATGTCGTAAACGACGCGGTTGACGCCCTTGATTTCGTTGGTGATGCGGGTCGAGAGCGCCGCCAGGAAATCAGGCTCAAGGCGCGCCCAATCCGCCGTCATGCCGTCCTGGGATTCAACCGCGCGCAGCGCAATTACGCTGTCGTAGCTGCGTCCGTCACCCATCACGCCCACGCTCTTGAGCGGCAGCAAGACGGCGAAGGCCTGCCATAACTTGTTGCCGAGACCGGCGGCGGCAGTTTCTTCCATCACAATTGCGTCGGCGCGGCGCAATAGCTCGAGCCGCTCGCGCGTGACCTCGCCCACAATCCGTACGGCCAGCCCGGGGCCGGGAAACGGCTCGCGCGCGACAATCTCGTCGTTCAATCCCAGCTTGCGCCCCAGTTCGCGCACCTCGTCTTTGAACAATTCACGCAATGGCTCGATCAGTTCAAGCCGCATCCGTTCCGGCAATCCGCCGACATTATGATGGCTCTTGATGGTGGCCGACGGCCCTTTGAACGACACCGATTCGATTACGTCGGGATAGAGCGTGCCCTGGCCAAGAAAACGCGATCCGCCCAACGCGGCCGCCTCCCTTTCGAAAACCTCGATGAAGGTGTGTCCAATAATCCGCCGTTTCCGCTCAGGGTCGAGCACGCCGGCCAGCCGTTCGATGAAAATCTCCGCAGCTTCGGCAATGCGCAGTTCGAGGCCAAGTTGATGCGCGAACTTGCGCTCCATCCGTTCCCGTTCGCCCGCGCGCAGCAGCCCATTATCGACGAAAACGCATACCAGCCGCGCGCCGATCGCGCGATGAAGCAGCGCGGCGGCGACCGACGAATCGACGCCGCCCGAGAGCGCCATCAGGACACGATCGTCGCGGCCGACGCGCGCGCGAATTTCGTTCACTTTCGCTTCGACGAAATTCGCCATGGTCCAGTCGCCCGGCTCGCCGCATATGTTCAACACGAAATTGCGCAGAATGCGCGCGCCGGCGGGGGTATGCGCGACTTCGGGATGGAACTGAATGCCACGAATTACGCCGTCACGGGTGCGCACCGCGGCGTAAGGCGAATTGGCGGTGTGGGCAATCGCGCACAGTGCCTCCGGAATCGCCTCGACGCGATCACCGTGGCTCATCCAGACGCGATGGCCGCCACCACCCTCCAGGCCTTCGAACAGCGGGTCGTCTTGTTCGATGACCAGCGTCGCCGGGCCGTATTCGCGCGCAAGCGCGCCGACGCTGCGCGCTCCCAGATGCTGCGCAAGCACGTACATGCCGTAGCAGATGCCGAGTGTCGGAGTGCCCAACCTGATTAGTTCAGCCGAAATATTCGGCGCGTCCGATGCGTAAAGACTGGCTGGCCCGCCGGACAGAATTATCCCGCGCGGCCGCATCGCTCGGATCACGTCGGGCGCCAGATTGTAAGGGTGAATCTCGCAATAAACCCGCGCCTCCCGCACCCGACGCGCGATTAGCTGCGTATATTGGCTGCCGAAATCGAGAATCAGGATCAAGGTAATGCCTTGGACGACTAATATAACCGACGGCTTGCGCCTGCCGAAGCCGACGCCAGTGTGTAAAGGATATATCTCACGGCCGGGTTTGGCCGATCTTCCGAATTGAAGGGCGCTTCGAGTGCTCCCCTTTCGGACCGCGTGATTCGGCCCACGAACGGCCGGTACGGCGGAATTCCAGGCGCATCGGCGTGCCCGTCCCCGCCAGCATGAGCGCGGTGCGGAAACGGCCTTCGAGAAAACGCACGTAATGAGCCGGAATGTCGCGTTCGATATTGGTGAAAAAAGCGAAACGCGGCGGCGCCTCGCCCACCTGCGTCACGTACATCAGCTTGAGCCGTCGTTTTCCCACCAGCGGCGGGTCCATCGCGGCGGTCGCTTCAGCCAAAACGCGATTGAGATGCGCGGTTTGAAACGTCGCATGCCATGCGTTGCCTGCCCGCGCGCCGGCGGCGACAATCTCCGCAACCCCGTCGCCCGTCACGGCCGAGGTAAACAGTATCGGCGCGAATTCCAGAAACGGATAGCGGCGATGCACGTCGCGGACAAACACCGGCACGCGGCGGCCAAGCCTCGCCGCGAGGTCCCATTTGTTGCACACGACGATCAGCGCGCGATCGTGACTATCGACCAGCCGCGCCAGGCGAGCGTCTTGGTCCGTAATCCCCTCCGATGCATCAACCACCAATGCCAGCACTTCGGCGCGTCGAATCGCCTCGATCGCGCGCCCGACCGCATGATGCTCGAGGTCGCCCTCGACCCTGGCCGGCCGCCTGATTCCCGCCGTATCGACCAGCAGCACCTCACGGCCGCCCGCGCTCACGCGGATATCGACCGTATCGCGCGTAGTGCCGGGGCGGTCGTCAACCAGCGCACGCTCGAATCCGGCAAGCCGGTTAAGCAGCGACGACTTGCCCACGTTGGGACGCCCGATCAAGGCCAGCCGCAAATCCGGCCTTACCATCGAGACGCCCGCACGGTCCGGCAGATGCGCCACGATTTGGTCCAGCAGCGTGTCGATGCCATGGCCGTGGGCACCAGAGACGAAGGCCAGTTCCGATGCGCCCAAGGAATAAGCGTCGCCGGCCCGCGCCTCCAACTGAGGGTGATCGATTTTGTTAACGGCCACAATTAGCGGGCGGCCGGTTTCCCGCACCAGTGCCAGCGCTTCCTCGTCGCCACTCGAAATGCCGGCGCGGCCGTCGATCACAAACACCACTAGGTCGGCGGCTGCGATGGCAGTCAAAGCTTCCTCGACCGCGCGTTCGGTCATCGGTTCGCGCGCGTAAAGCTCGAGCCCGCCACTATCGACGATCATGAATTCGCGGCCATTATGGGTCGCGCGGGCAAGATTGAGATCGCGGGTAGTCCCGGCCACGGCGCTGACGATGGCGCGCCGACCCGTCGCGATCCGGTTGAACAGCGTCGATTTGCCGGCGTTGGCGCGTCCAACCAAGACCGCGACCGGCAGGCCGAAAGCGGCCGCGCTCAGCGCGCTGGAACTTCCCGGAGTGAGAATATGGCGCATATCAGAAGCCAAATTCCTTAAGCTTGCGCGGATCGCCGGTCCAGCCTTTTTCAACTTTTACATGAATTTCCAGAAACACTCGCGTGCCGAAAATCGCTTCCAGCTCAAGCCGCGCCGCGCTCCCGATGCGCTTGAGTTGGCTTCCACCCGCTCCGATCACCATCCCCTTATGGGCGTCGCGTTCGACCACGACGGCTGCCGTAATCGAATCGAGATTGCGCTCGGGCTCTTCCATAAACCGTTCGACCTGAACGGCAGTTGAAAAGGGAATTTCCTGACGCATCGCGATGAAGATTTTTTCGCGAATAACCTCCTCGGCGATCATGCGCGCGCTCTGATCGGTGTATTCATCACCCGGCATCAGCGCCGGACTCTCCGGTAGCATCGGTTTAAGCACCCTGACCAGCTCGTCGACATTTTCACCTGTAAGGGCGCTGATCGGCACGATCTCCGCCGCCGGGGCGGTCTCGCCCAGCCGCTCCAGCAATCGAATTAAGCGCTCGCGCGAAACCAGGTCAATTTTGTTGAGAGCGACCACGAGCGGCTTGCCCAAACGCGCCAATTCGCGCAGAAACGCGTAATCGTGAACGCCGATCGCGGTGCCCGCCGCGGCCAGCGCGAGGATTACTTCGCCTTCCATAAAACAGCGCCGCGCCGTCGCCACCATACGGCGATTAAGTTCTCGGCGCGGCTGATGCAAGCCAGGCGTATCAATCAAAATCATCTGCGCATCGGCGTCCGTGCGAATTCCAATGATGCGGCGCCGCGTGGTTTGGGGCTTGGGCGTGACAATCGCGACCTTTTGCCCCACCAACCGATTGAGCAGCGTGGATTTGCCCACATTCGTGCGGCCCGCAAGGGCGACGAAGCCGGCGCGGTAAATTGGCTCTGCAGCCACTGTCAAATCATTCATCAATAGCCAATGCACACGGCGGATCTCAGCTTCAAGCTTCGATCTAGCTCACGCCTTGAAAGCGTAAGCGACAATCCGGCGTTCAACTCCGCTGGCGTTGTTCCTCTTCTATCTGGAGCAGCGCGGCTCGGGCGGCGGCTTGTTCGCTCTGTTTTTTGCTGCCGCCTTCGCCGACGCCTAGTTCGCGTCCGCTAATCCGGATCATGGTGGTGAAGCGCTTGGCGTGATCGGGACCGCGCGCGCTCACCAATTCGTAGATCGGTTGGGCGCGAAAACGACGATACGCGATTTCCTGCAATTCGGTTTTGTAATCGCGTTCAGCCGCGGGACCGCCGATATCGTCGCTAAATAGCGCCTCCACCACCGCTTGTGCGTGAGCCAGGCCGCCATCGATATAAATCGCGCCAACCACAGCCTCGAACGAAGCGGCAAGAATCGACGTTTTGTCACGCCCGCCACTCTTCTCCTCACCCTTGCCTAAGCGCAATCTCGTGCCCAAACCGACCTCCACCGCTTTGAACGCCAGCGTGCGGCCGTTCACGATAGAAGCGCGCTCTTTGGATAAGGCACCTTCCTTGGCGTCGGGAAAGCGGCGCATAAGCAAATCCGCGATCGCGAGATCAAGCACCGCATCACCCAAGAACTCCAGGCGTTCATAATGGGCCTGGCCGCCAGTCGCGGCACTGGGATGGGTCAATGCGGTGATGAGCAACTCCGGCTTGCGGAAACTGTAGTTCAGTTTTCGTTCGAGGCCGGCCTCGGTATTGTCAGGCGGGACGCGTTTCGCCGGCGATGGCCGTGGCGTGCGCCCGCGTAATCTGGCCCACCAGTGAAGCGCCCTGTACAAACGATGCCTCCACCTCAATTTCCTGGTTGATCAACTGGTTAGGGCCGTCAAGGCGCACCCTGATATAATTGCGGCTATAACCGCTCAGGCGACCATCAACGGCGCGTTCTTCAACTAACACTCTAAGCTTATGCCCGGTGAAGCGCGCGGCAAAGGCACGTTTCTTGGCCTCGCCCAACTCGCGCAACACTTGCGCGCGATGCTTGACCTCCGGCGCCGCCAAGCGTCCCTTCAGCTTGGCGGCTGTGGTGCCCGCGCGAACCGAATACGGAAAAACGTGAAAATACGCCAGCGGTAGATTCTCGACAAATTTCAGGTAATTCTCGAATTGGATCGCGCTCTCGCCGGGGAAGCCCGCGATCAAATCGGTGCCGATTGCGGCCGCTGGCATTGCGGCCAAGACGCGCTCGACACGTGCGCGATAATCTTCGACAGTATAGCGTCGGCGCATCCGAGCCAGCAGCCAATTCTCACCAGCTTGCAACGGCAGATGGAAGTGCGGACAGAATTTTGGGCTGCCCGCCACTGTCGTAATAATCCGGTCACTGAGCTCTTCCGGATCGAGCGAGCTCAGTCGAATTCGCGTCAGCGGCGCACGCTCCGCCATTATCTCAAGTAACGCCTCAAGATTGATTGGCGGCTCCAGGTCTTTGCCGTAGCCGCCCAAATGAACGCCGGTCAGGATCACCTCTTTAAAGCCACGCTCGCACATGCGGTCGAGCGTCGCGATTATTCGCCGCGGCTCGACGCTGCGTGAGCTTCCACGCGAAAACGGCACGATGCAGAATGTGCAGAATTGGTCGCACCCCTCCTGCACCTTGAGAAACGCGCGCGTATGGCCCTCCAAAGCGACCGCGTCCAGCTCAATCTCGGCGCGCTGCTTGCGCAAATTCGTGACCATCACCCGCGCTTCCGGAATTGAAACAACGGCACGTTCCAAGTCGCCCAGACGACCCAAGCCGACCACCGCATCGACCTCGTGCGCATCGGCGAGCACCTCCGGACTAGCCTGGGCGAGGCATCCGGTCATGATAACGCGCGCGGCCGGATTAAGCCGACGTGCACGTCGCGCAAGGCGCAAGCTTTCACTATCCGCACGATCGGTGACGGTACAGGTGTTGACGATGTAGACATCGGCCGGCTGGTCGAACGCGCATCGCTCCATCCCAAGCGCGCCCAGCCGGGTCTCAATGATCGCCGAATCGTATTGGTTGACCTTGCAACCAAGGGTGGCAAGCGCAAAGCGCATCAGGCCGCCCTCTCAATTGCGCACTGAATAAAGCCGCCCCCCAGCACCTCGTCGCCGCGATAGAACACGCAAGCCTGTCCGGGCGTCACGGCGGGCCCGCTATGGGTAAAGCGGACTTCGGCGCGTGCGTCCGTCAGCAGCTTGATTGAGGCAGGTATGGGTGGATGGCGGTAGCGGATTTTCGCTTCGATCTGATTGTTTCCCATTGCGCTTTCGTGATCGACCAGGCTGACGCGCTCGGCGATAAGCCCAGCGGCCTCCAGTGCCGCGCGCGGCCCCACGCGGACCTCGCCGGTTTCCGCATGGATCGCGTTCACATACAGCGGCTCACCGGCGATCACCCCCAATCCGCGCCGCTGACCGATGGTGAAGCGATGCACCCCCTGATGAATGCCAAGCGCGCGTCCCTGTGAATCGACAATGCGCCCCTGGCGAATCTCGGCGGATGCCGCCTTATCCGTCACGAAACCGGCATAGTTGCCATCGCTCACGAAACAGATTTCCTGGCTTTCGGCTTTATCCGCATTGGCCAGTCCCAATTCGCGCGCACGTCTGCGCACCTCGCTTTTGCACATCGAGCCAAGCGGGAAAAGTGTGCGGCTTAATTCGTCCTGGCCCAACGTGAAGAGAAAGTACGACTGATCCTTGGCGTTATCCGCCGCGCGCATCAAATGAAAGCGGCCGTCCTCATCGCGCGCGATTCGCGCATAATGTCCGGTCGCGACAAAATCAGCATCCAGCGCGCGCGCCCGCGTCCACAGACGATCAAACTTAATTTCCCGGTTGCACATCACACAGGGATTAGGTGTGCGGCCGTGCAAATATTCGGAGACGAAGTTGTCGATTACCCGTGTGGCAAATTCCGCCCGCAAGTCCACGACGTAAAAGGGAAAATCCATGCGCTCGGCAACGCGGCGCGCGTCCTCGAAATCATCATGGGAGCAGCAGGTGCCACGCCGCCGCGGCCCCTCTGACGTTTCGGCGAGCCGCATCGCGACGCCCACCACGTCGTACCCGTCCTCGCGCAGGATGGCGGCGGCAACGGAACTGTCGACGCCACCGGACATTGCGACCAACACCCGCGTGTTCACTAAGCGGACTCCCCGCAAGCAACACTGTCACTGCTAAGGCAGGCAACAGACGGTTCGGCGGCCCTGACGCGACGCCATACGCGCGCAATGATTCCGCCCGCACGTTCAATTTCCTCCTCTGTCGTGCTCCATCCGAGACTAAGACGCAGGGAGCTGCGCGCCTCGTCCGCGCCACACCCCATCGCGAGCAGCACGTGCGATGGCTCGACCGCCCCGGCCGCACACGCCGAGCCCATCGAAACTTCCACGCCTTCGAGGTCCAGCGCGATCAGCATGCTCTCACCCAGCACGCCAGGAAAGGCCAGATTGAGCGTATTCGGCAGGCGTCGCGCCGCCGCCGCGTGGAGCATCAACCCGGGTATCGAGTTCATCAATTGTCGAAGCAGGAGGTCGGCCAGTCGCGCCGTAAGCGCACTCTCTTGCGCCAGATTGACCGCGACCTCGTCAGCCGCAACACCGAAGCCCACGGCGCCAGACAGATTGGGTGTGCCGGCACGCATCGCGCCTTCCTGCGGTCCGCCCAGCATCAGCGGCGCGATTTTCGCAAATTGCCGGACGTATAGCGCACCACTTCCGGATGGACCGCCGATCTTATGCGCACTCAGCGTCATCAAGTCGCAGCCTGAATCGGTAACGTCAACGGGAATACGACCGAGCGCCTGCGCCGCATCGAGATGGAGCATGGCGCCATTATCAACCGCCGCGCGTGAAATCGCACCGAGATCTTGAATCGCGCCGGTTTCCGAATTGGCGACTCCCAGTGTAAGCAGCGCCGTGTCGCGGTCGAGCGCGGCAATCACGCGCTGCGCCGATACGTGGCCATCGGATTCAGGGGCGATCCTGACCACTTCATAGCCGCGCGCTTCCAGTTCCGCCAGAGGCGCCATCACCGAAGAGTGCTCGATGGCGGAACTCACAATACGGCGGCGTCCGGCTGCGGCCTTCATCGTGCCAAATAAGGCCAGATTATTGGCTTCGGTGCCGCCGCTGGTAAAGACGATTTGATTTGGTTCCGCGCCAATCAGCCGCGCGATCGCGGCACGCGCGGATTCGAGTGCGCGGCACGCACGCTGGCCCGCGTGATGAACCGAGGCCGGATTGCCGTGCTCGTCCAAGCTGGACAGCGCCGCGCGTACGGCGGGCCGCGGCGGCGAACCGGCGTTATGGTCAAAATAGATGCTCATGATTCTCAAAATCGCCCGTCTCGAAATTCATAACCTAGCTTGATGCGCTTCATTACGAAAGACAGCCTGGTACGGGCAGCATATAGCCAGCGAGCCTCGCTGATTACCCGAGCGTCGAGCGTCGACGACGGATAGGCAGGGCCAGCGCTATCCGGCGCACCGGCAATACCATCCGACCCTCGTCAGGTAGTGAAGACAGGCGACGCCGGCGGTGCTCTATCCTAATGCTGTTTGGTGACCGCGCCGTTGGCATGTTCAGGCGCAAGCATCTTGTCTTCGAGGCAATCCTGGCGTTCCTCGAGCTCTGCCAGTCGGCTTCCGAGTTGATTGATTTTGTCAACCAGCTTGCCCATCGCGCGTGCGACCGGGTCGGGCAGGCGCGCGTGATCGAGTGCGGCCACGTCCTGGCTGGTGCTTTCACCTTCGATTACCTTGCCGGGAATCCCCACGATGGTCGAGTATGGCGGCGCCGAAGAGACCACCACCGCGCCCGCGCCGATACGGCTGCCCTGTCCTATCCGCACCGGGCCGATCACGGCGGCTCCCGCACTGATCATCACATGGTTTTCGATCGTGGGATGCCGTTTTTCCTTACGCAGGCTGGTCCCACCGAGTGTCACGCCCTGATAGATCAAGACGTCGTCGCCAATTTCGGCGGTCTCGCCGATTACCACGCCCATGCCGTGATCGATAAACAAACGCCGGCCGATTTTCGCGCCGGGATGAATTTCAATTCCCGTGAGTCCGCGTGACAGCTCGCTCACCAGGCGTCCGATCAGCTTAAGGTCATGACGCCAGAGCCAATGGGCCGCGCGATGTAACCAGATTGCATGCAGGCCCGGATAGGCAAGTACGACTTCGAGCGTCGTACGCGCCGCCGGGTCGCGCTCGAACACCGCTTGGATGTCCTCGCGCATCGCGTCAATAGTACCCATGGCCGCTTCCTCCGTGGGGATTCACCTTGCCATTAAACCTTGGACGGCAGCGTTACGCTTCCTCCAGGGCGAGCGCGCTTGCCGGGCACCGCGCCGTCGCCGTTGACCGGGCGCGCACGGGGCTTTGCATTATCCTTATGCAGCTTGAATTCGACTGAATCCAGCAGTGCTTGCCAACTGGCCTCGACCACATTGGCGGAAAGCCCAACCGTGCCCCATCGACGTTCACCGTCGGTGGATTCTATCAGCACGCGCACGCGAGCTCCGGTTCCGACACCGTTGTCGAGCACGCGCACCTTGTAGTCGGCCAGTTGCATGCTGTCCAAGGCGGGATAGTACGGCACCAAGGCGGCGCGCAAAGCCGCGTCGAGCGCGTGCACCGGGCCGTTGCCGATGGCGGAGTTGCGCGTGCGTTGTCCGTCCGGCCCCTCGATGACCACTACCGCTTCACTGAACGGCGCCTGGTCCTCGTGCCATTTGTCGTCAAACACCCGGAAGCTGACAAAGCTGAAGTGATCATGCGCCAATCCGAGCGTGCGCAGCATCAGCAACTCGAATGACGCGTCGGCGCCATCAAAAGTAAAGCCCAGGCTTTCGAGCCGCTTGAGCTCCTCCAGCAACTGCGCGATTTGCTCATTGCTCAATTCGGATGCCAGTCCGAATTCGCGCGTCTTGTAGAGAATATTGGCGCGTCCGGACAGTTCCGACAACAACACCCGGCGATCATTGCCAACCACCGCCGGATCGACGTGCTCGTACGTGTGCACGTTGCGCTGGATCCCGGAGACGTGCAGGCCGGCCTTGTGCGCGAAAGCGCTCCGGCCCACGTAGGCTTGGCGGGGGTTGGGGGAAATATTGGCCAGTTCATATACCAGCCGCGAGATTTCATTTATGCTCTTGAGCTTCGCGGCCGGCACGCATTGATAACCGAGCTTGAGCTGCAGGTCCGGAATAATCGAGACCAGGTTGGCGTTGCCGCAACGCTCGCCGAGCCCGTTGATCGTTCCCTGCACGTGCGTGGCACCGCTTTGCACCGCCGCAATCGTGTTGGCCACGGCGACTTCGGAATCGTTATGGCAATGTATTCCGATACCGCAGCCGACCGCTGCGCGCGCCGCCTTCACCCCCCGCTCGATTTCAAACGGCAGGCGACCGCCATTGGTATCGCAAAGGGCGATTAGATCAACCTCCGCCTCGGCCACCGCCTTGAGACAGGCGAGCGCGAAGTCGGGATTATTGGCGTAGCCGTCGAAGAAGTGTTCGGCGTCGAAAATCACCTCATCGACATGTCTTTTCAGATAGACGATCGTGTCATGGAGAATGTCCAGGTTAGCCTGCAACGAAATCCGCAAGGCCTCGCGCACGTGTAAGTCCCAGGTCTTGCCGACCACGGTGGCGACCGGCGTCTCCGCGCGCAGAATCAATTGCAAATTGCGATCGGCCGAAGCCCGCACATCGGCCCGCCGCGTCGCGCCAAAAGCGGCCACGCGCGCGTGCTGGAGCTTGAGCCGCTTCACTTCCTTGAAGAACGCCGCGTCGCGTTCGTTCGAACCCGGCCAGCCACCCTCGATATAGTGGATGCCGAGGTCGTCAAGACGGCCGGCAATTTCGAGCTTGTCCTCAACCGTGAGTGACACGTCTTCGGACTGGCATCCGTCGCGTAAAGTGGTGTCGTAGATCTGAATTTTTCTGACAACCGCCATTGAACTATGCCGTCTCCGCCGGCAAGTGGGAACCATCGCCCAGGAAGGCGTCGTGCAGCGCGCGCATCGCGAGCTCGCCATATTTCGCATTAACGACCACCGACACCTTGATTTCGGAGGTCGCGATCATCGCGATATTAACGCGTTCGGCGGCGAGCACGCGAAACATGGTCGCGGCCACACCCGCATGCGTCCGCATGCCGACGCCGACGATAGAGACCTTGGCGACCTGCTCCTCAAAACGCACGCCGGCGGCGCCGATTTCACCTGCGACCATCCGCACCAGTTCGAGGGCGCGGCGCAGGTCGGAGCGCGCGACCGTAAAGGTCATGTCGGTACGTTTATCGGCGGCGGCATTCTGAATGATCATATCAACCACGATGCCGGCCTCCGCGATCGGGCCGAAAATTCGCGCCGCCAATCCCGGACTATCCTCGACCCCGGCAATCGTAATCTTGCTCTGGTTCTGATCCAACGTCACACCCGAAACCAGCACATTCTCCATCGCCCTATCCTCCCGGCCGACCCAGGTGCCGTGCGAAGCTTCCGTAAAACTGCTGCGCACCAGCAGCGGGACATTATAGAGTCGCGCCAATTCGACCGACCGAAGTTGTAGCACCTTGGCGCCCAGCGCCGCCATTTCCAGCATCTCGTCGTAAGAGATCCGGTCCAGTCGCCGCGCGCGCGGGCAGATATTCGGATCGGCCGTATAGACGCCATCGACGTCGGTGTAAATTTCGCAAACGGAAGCCTTTAGAACCGCCGCCAGCGCAACTGCGGTCAGGTCCGAGGCGCCACGCCCGAGCGTGGTGATGTCGCCGTTGGCATCAATCCCCTGATAACCGGCGACCACCACGATATTGCCGCGCTCCAGGGCTTCGGTCACCCGGTCACATCGAATCGAGGTGATACGCGCGGCGCCGTGATTGGAATCGGTTTCAAGACGCAACTGATGGGCGAGGAAGGAAACGGTGGGCTCGCCAAGCCCCTGTAAGCGAATTGCCAGCAGCGCGGCCGAGACCTGTTCTCCGGTCGCGACCAGCACATCGGTCTCGCGCGGATGGGGCGCGGCGCTCAGTTCCTCGGCAAGTTTGAACAAGCGGTTGGTTTCCCCCGCCATGGCGGATACCACCACCACCATCTGATCGCCCCCAGCACGTCCGCGTGCGACGCGCTCCGCCACCGCTTTAATTCGTTCGATAGAACCGACCGAGGTGCCGCCGTACTTTTGAACTATGATCGCCACGGGCCGCCGAGTTCCATTCCAAGCATAAACTCTTATTATGCTCGGAACGCCGAGCCTAGACCACAAGGACGGAAAAGTAGGTAGTGGCCTAATCTCAATTTGCGAAGACCTTTCGAGTGTGTCCTGAATCTGTTCGTGGCGCTTGATGCGGATACGAAGCTAGTGCCCTGTTACCATGTTGGGCGGCGCACCTGGACCGACACACAGATGTTTATCGATGACTTGCGCAGCCGAATTGTGAATCGTCCCCAGATCACAACCGATGCTTTTCGTCCATACTATGGAGGCGATTCGTCGCGCGTTCGATTCGCGCGTGGACTACGCTCAGCAAATAAAAGTGTTCGCGTCAGAGTTGAATGCCGGTCGCGGGCGTTACTCGCCACCAGTTATGACAAAAGCGCAGACAGATATTCTTTTAGGCGATCCATCCGTGGAGCATATTTCAACGAGTTTCGTTGAACGTCAGAATTTGACCGTCAGAATGGAAAACCGGCGTTTCACGCGTCTGACAAATGCCTTCAGCAAAAAGCTTGCGAACCTGAAAGCCTCAGTGGCGCTTCACTACGCACATTACAACTTTGTGGTCTGCATCGCAGCTTGCGTTGTTCACCGGCAATGGCTGCCAATGTTGCCGATCACCTCTGGGCGGTTGAGGAACTGATCGATGCAGCATTGGCGGATGAGCCTCAATTAGGGAAAGCGGCTTGAAATTAGGACACTACCGAAAAGTACGGGGTTCAGGCGAAACGCGCCTTCAGCTTCTCGATTAGCGAGCCGTAACGTTCGTCAGTGGCGGAGAACTCGATTTGACGGCTTTGCGCGGCTGCATAGCTGATCCGGATCGCAAGCCGTTCCAATTCTTCGGCCTCGCGCAGGCGCTCGAACCATTCGACCGCGGCAACCGCGTCCGAGAACAGGTATTCGCGCAAACCCATATCGTCAAGGGCGACGGTTTCAAGCCGGTAAAGATCGATATGGTACAATGGCACGCGTCCCTGATGCTCCTGGATCATGGTGAAGGTGGGACTGAGGATTTGTTCCTCGGGAAGATTCAATCCACGCGCGAGACCCTTGATGAAGCAAGTCTTGCCCGCGCCCAATTCACCGGAAAGGCCGAGTAATTCTCCCCCGTGCAATATCGAGGCGAGCCGCCGACCCCACACTTTGGTCTCGCGCGCCGACCGGCTCTGCACAATGAAGGTAACGGTGTTCATCATCATCAATAACGCAACTCGCGGGCTCGCCCGCTCGTTCCGCTTCGCTCCACTAGCGTTACTCGCGTAATGGCGATTATCGCCCCGGCGGCGCCTCGATTATAGCGCGCTTTCGTAAGGATCGCGGCGCGGTCCCGCGCGCACGGCAAGCAAGCTTGTGATCGCCGCCGGGATCTCCTCGATGACGTCGCCAGCGAGGAAGCCGACCGCCCCAATTCGCTCGGCCACCCGATCGGCCGCGTAACCGTGCAAAAAGACGCCGAGTCTGACCGCCTCGGGCGGCGGATAACCCTGCGCCAGCAGGGCGCCGATAATTCCTGAAAGCGAATCGCCCATCCCGGCGGTCGCCATGCCGGGATTGCCACTGGCATTGATGTGAACCTCATTGCCGGCCGCGATCACCGTGCGCGCCCCCTTGAGCAGGACTTCCGCCCCGGTTAGATCCGCCAAGCGCCGCGCGGCACTGATGCGATCCTGATTCACCTGCTTGACCGAAGTGCCGAGCAGTCGCGCCATTTCGCCCGGATGTGGTGTCAGCACCACTGCGCCGTGCGCGGCCCTAAGCTGCGCCGGGCCCAGCAAGGCCAGCGAATTGAGGCCGTCGGCGTCGATCAGCAAAGCGCGCTCGGATGCCGCGCCGTGCTCGATCAGCCATGTGAGCAACCGCTGAACGTCCTTACTGACCCCCATTCCTGGTCCGGTCACCAGCGCGCTCTTGCCCTCAACCAGTTGCGTCAGGCGTTGAATTGAGCCGTCGGCGGCAAAATGCCCGTCGCGCTCGGGCAACGGCTCAGTCATCAGTTCCGGCGGCCCCGCCGCGACAATTGCAGCGACAGATTCCGGAATCGCGGCGGTTACCAGGCCCGCCCCGGTCCGCAGAGCGCCGCGCGAAGTCAGCACCGCGGCGCCCGATTTACCGCTCCCTCCCGCGATGATCAGCGCATGTCCATAGGTGCCCTTATGCGTATTGCGAGCCCGCGGACGGAGCATTGAGGAACCTTCGGCGGCGTCAATCAACCGACCGCGCGGCGCGATTTCCTCGAGCGCGCGAGGAGCAAAGCCAATTCTGGCGATTTCCAGTTCGCCACAATACTCGGCACCGGGATAAGACGCATGACCATATTTGGCCAGACCGAAAGTAACGGTCAGGGTCGCACGAACGGCGGCGCCCATGACCGCGCCCGTATCCGAGTTGATTCCCGACGGGATATCGACGGCCACCACCGGCGCGCCGAGTTGATTGATCGTCGCAATCGCGGCGGCGCCCGGATCGCGCACCAAAGCGTTGAGGCCGGTCCCGAAAATGGCGTCGATTATCACCTCATGCGGCGCGCCATGAATCAATGTATTGACCCACTCCGCGCGATCGCATTCGTTCACCAGGCCGCCCTTGGCGACGAAATCGGCACACGCGCGCGCGGCGTCACCTTTGAGATCGTTCATCCGCGCAAGCAGGATTACGCGAACCGCGCCACCTAGATCGAGTAGTCGGCGCGCGGCGGTGAAACCGTCGCCACCGTTGTTGCCCTTGCCCGCGATCACCAACACGCCACGGCCGAACGCGGCCGGCCATCGCAGCGCCACGGCGTTTGCGACGGCGGCACCCGCACGGGTCATCAGTGCGTAGGACGCCACTCCGTACTTTTGCCGACTCAGCCGATCCAGTTCGCGGCTTTCAGACGCGTTGAGCAGTATCACGATCGTTCTCCGGCCCGATCCTCACCTTCAGCGCGACCGCGAAGTTCGCGGCTTGCGGCGCGCCGCGGCACCATCGATCAACGCCCTCATCTCACCGACCGCACGGCCCATCCCGACCATCAGCGCGCGCGCGACAATCGCGTGGCCGATGTGCAGCCAATCAAGGCCCTCCAGCGCGGCGACCGGGGCAACATTGCGGTAATTGAGGCCGTGACCGGCATTCGGCTTGAGTTTGAGTTCGCGCGCAATGGCGATGGCCTGAGCCAGCTTGCCGAGTTCGCGCGCGGCTGCCGCGTCCAGTCGCGCGACAGACGCGACGGCCTTCGCCTCATGGGGACCGGTACGCCCGACGCCGCGCGCACGCGCAACCATTGACGCTGGCGCGCTGGAATCGGCCAACGCGGCATACGTGCCAGTATGAAGTTCAACGCGATCGGCGCCCAACATCGCGGCCGCCTCAATCTGCCGCGGCTCGGGATCAATGAACAAGCTTACGCCAATATCCGCCATCCGGAGGCGGTCGATGATCGGGCGTAGTCGTTCCTTCAGCCCGGCGGCGTCGAGCCCACCCTCGGTCGTGACCTCCTGGCGCCGCTCCGGCACCAGGCATACTTCGTCGGGCCGCAACACGATCGCGATTTCGACCATCTCCGCCACCGGCGCCATCTCCTGATTGAGATGGATACGGATTGCGTCACGGATACGAGTCAGATCGGCGTCCTGAATATGACGCCGATCCTCGCGCAGATGAACCGTGATCGCGTTGGCGCCGGCACGCTCAGCCGCCGCCGCCGCCGCCGCCGGATCGGGATAGTCAACGCCGCGAGCCTGCCTGAGCGTGGCGACGTGATCAACATTGACGCCGAGCTTGATCATATGTTCGGAAAACAAAACCTGGTTGCAACGGCTGGATCGCGCAACGGTCTCACCGGACCCTCAGGCGGCGCGCGCTAATTCTCGGTGCCGACTCGTGCGCGGATAACCTCACCGATCTCATGCGCCATCGCCGCAATCTCGCCATGATCCTCGCCCTCGATCATCACTCGCGCGAGCATCTCGGTGCCTGAATAACGCACCAGTAACCTGCCATTGCCGCCCAGCCGATCCTGGACGGAAACCATCAGGCGCCGCACCTCGGGCATTTCGATCAAGGGCAGCCGTTCACGCACGGGTACGTTTTCAAGGACTTGGGGCACCCGGCGCATGGCGCGCAATTCACTCAGCGGCCGTTGTGTTTCCGCCATGCGCGACAGCACCAACAATGCCGTGATCAGACCATCCCCGGTGGTCGAATGGTCCATGAAAATGACGTGACCGGACTGTTCACCGCCCAGATTATACGAGTTAGCGCGCATTTCATGCGCTACCGCGGGATCTCCCACTTCGGTGCGCACCAGCCGGATGTGGTCGTCGGCGAGTGCGCGCTCCAGTCCGAAGTTACTCATCACGGTGGCGACCACCGTATTGGCATTGAGCTGTCCAGCAGCGGCCATCCGCCGTCCCATCAGGGCCATCACGTCGTCGCCGTCGAACACCTCGCCATGTTCATCGAGCAACATCGCGCGGTCGGCGTCGCCGTCGAGCGCGATGCCGATCGCGGCATGCTCGCGCGTCACGGCGGCGCGCAATTTCTCCAGATGAACGGCGCCGCACCCAAGATTGATATTGGTGCCGTCAGGTTCGACGCCGATCGCCACCACCTCAAGGCCGAGCTCCTCGAGCACGTCGGGGCCTACTTTGTAAGCCGCTCCATTGGCGCAATCGATCACCACCTTGAGGCCCTCGAAGCTGACCAGCCGCGGCACGCAGGTCTTGAGGAACACCAGGTAGCGTCCAATCGCGTCGTCGATCCGGGCGGCTTTGCCAATATCTCCGGCGCGCGCGCGAAAATGGCCGAGCGCGCCATCCTCGAACACCAATTCCTCGATCCGGCGCTCACTGTCGTCGTCGAGTTTGAAACCGTCGCGCGAAAAAAATTTAATGCCGTTGTCCTGAAATGGATTGTGCGAAGCGGAGATAACCACGCCGGCATCGGCACGCATGCTGCGCGTCAGGAAAGCAATACCAGGCGTCGGCAACGGCCCGACCAGCCATACGTCGACGCCCATTGAGCAGATGCCCGAGGCCAGGGCGGTTTCGAGCATATAGCCGGACAACCGCGTATCCTTGCCGATCAGAATGCGGCGGTGACGCCCGTTGGCGTTTTTGAACACGTGAGCCAGCGCGCGCCCGAGCTTGAGCGCGGTTTCAGACGTGATTGGCTCGAAATTCGCCACACCCCGCACACCGTCCGTGCCGAAAAGCCTCGAATGATTCGTACTCAACTGTTTGCCGCCTGTTTTTCCCGGTACATATGCAGTCTAACCCGCTGCGGCGCCTGACGCACGAGCCGCACCCCTTCGGGCAAATCAACCTGCACCGGCACGTCATGAGAACCCGGCGGAATACCCTCGGCTTCGACATAAACGGAGCCCTTGAGGTCCAGCTTTGCCAGTTCCGGCTCGGGGCCTCGAACGGTCACCGAAACCTGTCGCGGCTCGATCTTGAATTTGTAGCCGCTGTTGCGCACTTCAACCGGCACCGCGTGAAATTCGCGACTGGTGATCACCGGGCTTAAGCTCAACTTGGCGGTCACGGTCTCCGTTTCGAGACTGACCATCGCGCCCGGGTCGACCAGATCGACTTCGCATGTGAGATTTCCATTGGCGCCGTTGAGGCTGCAAGGATCAGTATCGATGTCTTCAAGCCGCGCGACGTAACGGCTCGGTCCGACTATCGTTGCGGTTGGTGGCGCCAGCGAAATCGAGGAAACCTTGTAGCCGGTGGCGGGCTTGCCAGTTACGTACAGGCGCACGGGCACGTCGCGCGTCACGATCCGGTCGATATCGAGCACAATCTGCGAAGGCGAAATACTGGTGACGTTGGTTTGCCGCGGGACATTAAAGCTATCCGGACTCAACTTGAACGACGCTTGCCCGATACCCACGCTGGTAAGATCGAGCCTGACGGTCAAGCGGCTGGGATCGATCAACGAGAGCAGCGTGCGCGGACCGGAAGCCTGAATCTTGACGAAATCGGGATGCGGATTCGTGATCACGTAGCCGGCCGGCAACTCGCGATAGCTCACCGGCACCTGCAGCGAAATCATCGCCCCATGCTGGCCTGCGTTGACGAAAATCCAAAGGCCAATAGCGAGTAAAAGCGAGAGCAGGCGCAGGCCGAGATTGCGCCGAAAATGATTGATCAGCGCCGCCGGCCGCAGCCGCCTGGTTATCTCCTCAAAACGCATCCGCCAAGTAAATCCCGCCGCCTGCGGTCCGATTTCTCCAAGCCGCCCATCAGGCCGGCAAATTCTGCAAAGCCGCCATCAGTTCCATCGGCCGAAGGTCGCGCCGCAGGTCGCCCGCCAGCGCCAGCGAAATTCCGCCGGTTTCCTCTGACACCACGATAACGGCGGCGTCGTTATCTTCGGTAAGGCCAATCGCAGCCCGATGGCGCGTGCCCAGCGTCAAACTGACGTTCGGATTTGACGACAACGGCAGCAGACAGGCGGCCGCCAATACCTGGTCGCCTTTGATAATCACCGCGCCGTCGTGAAGCGGCGATCCCCGCATGAAGATGGTTTCGAGCAGTTCGGGTGAAACCTGTCCCTGAATCGTGCGTCCGGTTTCCACGAATTCGTGTAAACCAACGTCCTGCTCAAGCACAATCAAGGCGCCGATGCGGCGCGCCGCAAGCCATTCCGCCGCCGCCGACAATTCCTGCGCAATATTTGCCACATTGGGCCTGGCGGAAAACAATGAACGCGCCCCCACTCCGGTCAGCGCACGCCGGATATCCGCCTGAAAAATTACCACTAGTATAACTATGAGGGAGCCGAGGAAATTATTCAGCAGCCAGTTGAGCGTGAACAACCCGAGCATCTGCGAGCCGACGAAGGCGGCCGCCACGATCAGCAAGCCGATCACCATTTGCATCGTGCGCGTGCCGCGGATCAGCAGAGCGATCCGGTAAATCACATACGCCACGATCAGGATATCCAGAAAGTCCTGCCATCGTGGTCGCGGTATGACTGCCAGGAAATGCATCTTCGTCCCCGCGTCAGCTACGGCTTGCCGCCGCGATTGCCGCCGCCATCCTTATCACGGCCGCCGCCGGAGCCGGATCATGCACCCGCACGATTGCCGCCCCCGCGGCGACCGCAAACGCGTTAATCGCGACGGTGCCGTACAGCAACTCGCCCGGCGTCGAACCGGCAATTCGCCTGATAAAGCTCTTGCGCGACGCCCCTATCAATACCGGATAGCCTAGTCCGCTGATACGGCGCAAACCACCGATTATAAGCAAGTTGTGCCGTGCGTTTTTGGCGAATCCCAAACCAGGATCGACGATAATGCGCGAGGGCGGCACACCGGCGTCAATGGCACATCGCGACTGACGGCGCAGGAAGGCGCATACTTCAGCCACCACATCACGATAATGCGCCAACTGTGTCATCACATCGGGAGTTCCCCGCGTGTGCATCAGTACCAGCGCGGCCCTGGTGTCCACCACCGTCGGCAACATCGCCCGATCGAATTGCAAACCACTGATGTCATTGACGATTACGGCACCTTCTTCCAGCGCCGCGCGTGCCACCGCAGCCTTGCGGGTGTCGATTGAAATCGGCGAGGTCAGGCGCCGCGCCAGGCCCTTGATAACCGGCAGCACCCGCGCCATCTCGATCTCGGCGCTAACGGCGTGCGCACCCGGACGGCTGGATTCACCTCCGATATCAATAATGGTGGCGCCCGCCGCTTCCATTTCGAGTCCATGAGCGATCGCGCGCGACGGTTCGAGGAAGCTGCCGCCGTCCGAAAATGAATCGGGCGTGACATTGAGCACGCCCATCACGGCGGGAAATCGCACTGCGGCACCATTTCGCAGCCGCAGTGCCTGTGCATGGGCTTTAACAATCGCCATCGGCCACGCACAGAATACGCGGCTTAAGCTCGAGAGGTAACAACCGGACCGTGCGAGGCGCGGTCGGTGGCACATTCACGACGGACAAATCGTGCGCGACGGCGAACGACGCTTCAGCGGCTCAATCCGGAACAGAACCATACTTCGCCGCGTTCCGGCGTCAGGCAAGTACCGGTTTCGGAGGAAGTCCTGGCACACCAGCCTCGTCGGGTTGCTTCTTCTCGCGATTTCCCGGGTTGCTCGGCGGCGGATTGACATCCTTGGGCACGTGGCTCGGGGGAAATTCACGCCCCTCCTGATACGCCTTGACCATCGCGCCCACTTCGGCACCCTCCAGCACTTCCTTTTCCAGCAGCCGTTCCGCCACTGCATGCAGCACCGGCATATTTTCGTTAAGCAGCCTGCGGGCCTTCTGATAAGCCTCATCCACGATGCGGCGCACTTCACGGTCAATTTCAACCGCCGTGTGCTCGGAATAGTTCTTTTGGTGCGCGATATCGCGGCCCAAAAATACCTGTTCCTCGTGCCGCCCAAAGGTCATCGGGCCGAGTTCCTTGCTCATACCCCATTCGCAGACCATCTTGCGCGAGAGTTCAGTCGCCTTCTCGATATCGTCGCCAGCGCCGGTGGTCATATGACCGAACACCAATTCCTCGGCCACGCGTCCGCCAAACATCATCGACAGACGTGTCATCAGGTAATCGCGCGAATAGGTATACCGATCATCGAGCGGCATCTGTTGCGTCATACCCAGCGCCATCCCGCGCGGGATAATCGTGACCTTATGAACCGGGTCGGCGCCCGGCAACAGCATCGCGACCAGCGCGTGCCCGCCTTCGTGATACGCGGTATTGCGCCGCTCGGCCAGCGACATTACCATCGAGCGCCGCTCAGCCCCCATCAGGACCTTGTCCTTGGCGAGCTCGAAATCGGTCATTTCGACCCGTTCCTTGTTGCGCCGCGCGGCCAGCAACGCCGCTTCATTCACCAGGTTTTCAAGGTCCGCACCCGCGAAGCCCGGCGTCTGACGCGCCAACTTGATCACGTCGACATCCTCGGACAGTGGCACGCGCCGCGTATGGACGCGCAGGATTCCCTCGCGACCCTTCACGTCGGGACGCGGCACCACCACCCGCCGATCGAAGCGGCCGGGGCGCAACAGCGCGGGATCGAGCACGTCGGGACGGTTGGTCGCGGCCACCAGGATGACGCCTTCGTTGGCCTCAAAGCCATCCATCTCGACCAGCAGTTGATTCAGCGTCTGCTCGCGTTCATCATGCCCGCCGCCCAGACCGGCGCCGCGATGACGTCCGACAGCGTCGATTTCATCAATGAAAATAATGCACGGCGCGTGTTTCTTGCCCTGCACGAACAGATCGCGCACGCGCGAGGCGCCGACGCCAACGAACATCTCGACGAAGTCCGAACCCGAAATCGAAAAGAACGGCACGCCCGCCTCACCGGCGATCGCGCGCGACAGGAGGGTTTTGCCGGTGCCGGGCGGCCCCACCAGCAGAACACCTTTGGGAATCCGTCCGCCCAGGCGGGTGAAGCGTTTAGGGTCTTTGAGGAACTGAACAATCTCCTCAAGTTCGTCCTTGGCCTCATCAATTCCGGCGACGTCCGCAAACGTCACCTTATGCGTATTTTCGGTCAACAGCTTGGCGCGGCTTTTCCCGAAAGACATCGCCTTGCCGCCGCCGATCTGCATCTGGCGCATGAAGAAAATCCACACCGCCACCAGCAGCAGCATCGGGAACCACTGCACCAAAACTTCGATCCAGAGCGAGTTGTTGTCGGGTGGCTTCGCGGCAATTTTAACCCCATCACCGCGCAGTTCCTTGACCAACCCCGGATCGTTGGGCGCATAGGTCTTGAAATGGTCACCGTTCTCCAAGACGCCCTTGATCTGGTTGCCCTGAATCGTTACTTGAGAAACTTTCTTTTGCTCAACCTGGTTAAGAAAGTCGGAAAAAATGACTTCATTGCTGTGCTCTTGCGGCCGATTAAAGAAATTAAACAGCAGCAGAAACATCAGGGCTACGACGAGCCATAATGCCAGGTTACGAGAAAACTGGTTCATTCCAATCTGAAAATAGCACGCCGGTTAAATTCCAGGCAACGAAAGATTCCGCGCCCGTTCAAGCGGCTTGGCCCTCACCTGTAACATGCTGCGCGTTCGTGGCCCGACCAGCGCCACTTCGGCGCGCAGGATGCCTGGTATCCACAATATCTCATTGCCGCTGGCGACAATCGGCCAGCACAGGCG
>JBOHWL010000011.1:0-9994 GCA_050736615.1 Binataceae bacterium (SeqCode)
CCTCCAGCGGCTTCGCCTGTTGCGGCTACCTGGTGCTGGTGCTGGCATCGAACTGCCCGATGGACTGTGGTTATTGTTTCTTGCAGGAATACGTCAACGACAATCCGGGCTTGCAACTCTATGCCAATTACGCCGACGCCTTCGAGGAATTGGAACGCTTGCGGCACGATTCACCGAACCGTCAATTAAGAATCGGTACTGGCGAACTGGCGGACTCCCTCGCCTTCGATCGCATGACCGCGGTCAGTCGCGAGCTGGTTGAATACTTCGCTCGCACGAACCTGACACTCGAGCTCAAGACCAAGACCGATGAAATCGAACATCTACTTGAAGCCGACCCGAAGGGCCGCACCCTGGTTTCATGGACCTTGTCACCGCCGCGCGTCTATGAAGCGACGGAACATCGCACCGCGTCGCCCTCCGCGCGAATCGCCGCCGCCGCGCGCGTGCTCGAGGCTGGCTATCGCATCGCCTTTCATCTCGACCCGATAATCGCTTATGACGGGGCCGCGCATGATTATGCGACGCTGCTTGACGAACTGTTCGCCACGATCGCGCCGACACGAATTGCGTTTATCAGCCTGGGCGGCCTGCGCATGACGCCCAAACTGCGCGCGCTCGCGCGGCGCCGTTTCCCCGCCGACGCGATGTTGTGCGGCGAAGATGTGCTGAGCCCGGACGGACGCTATCGCACCTTCACTCCGATGCGATTGCGGCTCTATACGATGCTCGGCGAGAAAATTCATCAGGCTGCGCCCGGGCTTCAGCGTTATCTGTGCATGGAGAACGCGAGCGTGCATGAGCGGGTATTCGGCACGGCGCCGATGCCGCCGGCGCAACTCGGGACGAGTCTGGCACATTAGCATGGCCAGGCGCGGTCGCACGTTAACACGTTCGCTGCGAGTTTCCGGTGATGAAGCGGGCGCGGCCGTGAACGGTCGTATCGCTTCCGTCGGCCGCGTCTCCTCTGCGGCGGTGGACAATCGCGCACGCCCGATCGGCGTGTTCGACTCCGGAATCGGCGGCCTGACGGTTCTCAAGGAACTCATCGCGCGGATGCCTGGTGAAGATTTCGTCTATCTCGGTGACACTGCGCGGCTCCCTTACGGGACGAAATCCAGCGAAGTAATCCAGCGTTATTCCCGTGAGAATGCGGAATTTCTGCTGGCGAAGGGTATCAAGATGCTGGTGGTGGCGTGCAACACGTCAAGCGCCGTGGCATTGTCTGAAATTGCCGGCGCGACGGTGGTGCCGGTGGTCGGGGTGATTGAGCCAGGGGCTCAAGCGGCGGTCAAAGCCTCGCGCAGCGGGAGGATTGGCGTGATCGGCACCGAAGCGACGATTGCGTCGGGCGCCTACACCCGTGCGATTCAAACTATGCGTCCGGGGGTCGAAATCTACACGCGCGCCTGTCCGCTGTTGGTGCCGCTGGTGGAGGAAGGTTGGACTGATAACGATATCGCCGAGCGCACCGTGGCGCACTACCTCTCGAGCCTCAAAGCGAGCGGGATCGACACTTTGCTGCTCGGATGCACTCATTATCCACTCCTGCACGGGCTGTTCGAACGCGTGCTCGGCCCGCGTGTGCGCATCGTCGATTCCGCCACCGCCACGGCCATCTGTGTGCGCGGGCGTTTGCGCGCACTCAAGCTGGCGCGTGGCGGGGGCGACGGTTCGCGCAGTTTTTTCGTGACCGAAACGCCTGACCGCTTCGTGCGAGTGGGACGCCGTTTCCTTGGTCCGCAGGTCGAATCGGCGGTGCGCCTCGAACGTTGAAGATAAACGCTGAAAAATGCCGCACAAAGGATTAGAATCGGCGAGGGATGTCCGCGTCCACAATCCGCGGGCGTGGGCCTGAACGGATCTCACGCAATTTAAATATGGCATCATCGCTGACAACGGCCGCGCGCAGGATTTTCGGCTCGAAGCATGATCGCGAGGTCAAGCGCATGCGGCCGATCGTGGAAGAAATCAACCGTCTTGAGCCGGAAATCTCGCGCGAAAGCGACGACCGCCTGCGCACCCGCATCGCCGAATGGAAAGCCCGCATCAGCGCCATCGAGGATAACGACGAGCGCGAGGACGCGCTCGAAGACGTGATGCCGGAAGTCTTCGCCGTGGTGCGCGAAGCGGCCAAACGCACGCTCGGCCAGCGCCATTTCGACGTCCAGCTTATCGGCGGCCGCGTGCTGCATCAGGGCAAGATCGCCGAAATGAAGACCGGCGAGGGCAAGACCCTGGTGGCAACCTTGCCGGCCGTGCTCAACGCCTTGGCCGGACGCGGCGTGCATGTCGTCACAGTCAACGATTACCTGGCCCGGCGCGACTCCGAATGGATGGGGCGGGTTTATACCTTCCTCGGACTGACCGTCGGCGTCATTGTGCACGGGCTCAACGATCAGGAACGCAAGCTCGCCTACAATTGCGATATCACCTACGGCCAGAATAACGAATTCGGCTTCGACTATTTGCGCGACAATATGAAGTTCAACCTGGAGGATTACGTCCAGCGCGAACATCATTTCGCCGTTGTGGACGAAGTCGATTCGATCCTGATTGATGAGGCGCGCACGCCGCTGATTATTTCGGGCGCCTCGGAGGAATCCACCGATACTTATTACCTGGTCGATCGCGTGATGCCGCGGCTCACCATCGAAGCGCATTATACGGTGGACGAAAAGCTGCGCACGGTGGCGTTGTCCGAGGACGGCGTCACCCGCGTCGAGCGGATGCTCGGGGTGGAGAATCTTTATGACCCGCGCAACATCCTGCTGGTCCATCACGTCAACCAGGGCCTTAAGGCGCACGCGTTGTTCAAGCGCGACGTCGACTACGTGGTTAAAGACGGCGAGGTCATCATCGTTGATGAATTCACCGGACGCCTGATGCCCGGCCGCCGCTGGAGCGACGGATTGCACCAGGCGATCGAGGCCAAGGAAGGCGTCAAGATCGAATCCGAGAACCAGACGCTGGCCACCATCACGTTTCAGAATTACTTCCGCATGTACAAAAAACTCTCCGGCATGACCGGCACGGCGGATACCGAAGCGGAGGAGTTCAAGGAAATCTACAACCTCGACGTGGTGATGATCCCGACCAACATGCCGATGGTCCGCCTCGACAACCATGATCTCGTCTACAAAACCGAGGAGGAGAAGTTTGACGCGGTGATCGAGGAGATCAAGGACTGTCATGAGCGCGGCCAGCCGGTGCTGGTTGGTACGGTGTCAATCGAAAAGTCCGAGCGGGTCTCGAATCAGCTCAAGCGCACCAGCGTTAAATACAACGTTCTCAACGCCAAGAACCACGAGCGCGAGGCTGAAATCGTCGCGCAAGCCGGACGCTTGGGCGCCGTCACCATTTCGACCAATATGGCCGGACGCGGCACCGATATTGTCCTGGGCGGCAATCCTGAAGGGCTGGCGGCGGCCGAAGCCGGCACGCGCGATCCCAACCAGCCTAAATTCCAGGAAGCACTCGCGCGTCATCGCGCCGAATGCGCCGAAGAGCGCAAGCGCGTGCTCGCGGCTGGCGGCCTGCACATACTCGGCACCGAACGGCATGAATCGCGCCGCATCGACAATCAATTGCGCGGCCGTGCCGGCCGCCAGGGCGACGCCGGCTCCTCGCGCTTTTTCCTTTCACTCGAAGACGACCTGCTGCGCATCTTCGGCGCCGACCGGCTCAAAGGCTTGATGGGCCGCATCGGCATGGACGACGGCGTCCCCATCGAGCATCGCTGGATTTCCAAGGCGATCGAAAATGCGCAGAAGAAAGTCGAAGCGCACAATTTCGATATCCGCAAGCATCTGCTCGAATACGACGACGTCATGAACAAGCAGCGCGAAGTCGTCTACCATCGCCGCAAGGAGCTTTTGCGCGGCGCGCCGCTCAAGGAAGACATCTTCGACATGTGCGATGAACTCATCGACAGCATCGCCACCGCGCATGCCGACGATGAACGCAATCCGTCCGAATGGGAATGGAAGGAAATCGAGGACGCCTTCTACAAACAATTCAAGTTCCGGCCGGCCTTTCAACAGAATCTGAACGGGACCGAGATTAGCGTGCCCGACGATCTGGCCGAAGTCGCGACCGAGCGCGTTCGCCAGCTTTATGACCAGCGCGAAAAGGAGTTCACCGAGCCGGTCATGCGGCAGATTGAAAAGATCGTGATGCTGCAGACGCTCGACTCGCTTTGGAAGGACCATCTGCTAGCGATGGACCATCTCAAGGAGGGTATCGGACTGCGTGGCTACGGCCAGCTCAATCCGCTGGTCGAATATCAAAAGGAAGGCTTCACGATGTTCGAGGCGATGATGCGGGTGATGCAGGAGGATGTGGTCGACAAGGTTTTCTCCGTGCAGGTGCGCCACGAACAGGACGTCGAGCAGATCGAGCAGCAACAACAGCAGCCTCCGCAGAAGATGGTGATGAGTCACGGCGACCAAACGGTCGACAACGGCGGCGGCGCCAGCGGTGGCGCGGCGCCAGTCAAGCGCGACGGTGACAAGGTCGGCCGTAATGATCCGTGCCCGTGTGGCTCGGGCAAGAAATACAAACGCTGCCACGGCAAGTGACGGCCGGGAAACATCCGCTCAAATCGTATTGATCATTGCGGGCGCGGCGAGAAAGCCTCCGGTCTTTCTAATGTCTTTCCGGGATTCCTCACAGACATCAACTGGCACACCTCACAAGCTGGTTTTTCGCGCCTCCTGTACATCGATAAATCCCCCTAACGCTTGCACAGCCGCACAGCCTCCACGTATAAATCGCCGCTTGGAGGTGGGTGAATGAACGTACGGCTGCAAGCGGTGCCAGTTGCGGGATTCCGCTTTGCCGGGGTTAGTGCCGGACTCAAGAGTGAAGCCGGAAGTTTGGATCTCGGCCTTATCGTCGCCGACCAACCCGCGACCGCCGCCGCGGTCTTCACCACCAACCGCGTCAAAGCGGCCCCGGTGATCGTCGCCAGCGAACGCGTCAAGGCGGGACGACTGCGCGCGATTGTGGTGAACTCGGGCTCCGCCAATTGCTTCAGCGGCAAAGCGGGCCTCAAACTCGCGCGGGATTCGTGTGAGGCGCTGGCAGCGGAAATAGCTTGCGCGCCGGAACTCGTCGCACCCTGTTCTACCGGCGTCATCGGCCATCTTTATGACCTCGAAAAATATCGCGCGGGCATGCGCGCGGCGGTGCGGGAGCTTGATGCTGACAGGCTCGACAATTTCGCCCGCGCGATCATGACCACGGACACCAGGCCCAAGGTCGCATCGGTCGTTTTCAAGGCCGGCCGCACCACCATTACGGTGGCAGGCGCCGCCAAGGGCTCGGGCATGCTCGAACCACGCATGGCAACGATGCTGGCGTTCATCGTCACCGACGCCGCCGTTCCCGCGCCGCGCCTGCGCCAGACGCTTGCCCGCGCCTTGCCGTCGAGCTTCAACGCGATCACGGTCGATGGTGACATGTCGACCAACGATACCTTGATGTTGCTGGCGGGCGGCGCGGCGGGTAATGGCAGATTACAGGAACGCGAAGCCGCGCGGCTTGATCAGGCGGTCACCGAGGTTGCTCGCGCCCTGGCGCATGAACTGGTCAGCGACGGTGAGGGTGCGGGTAAGCTGGTAACCGTTGCAGTGCGCGGCGCCCGCTCGCCGGCGGACGCCGAGCGCATCGCCCGCGCGATCGCGAACTCACCCCTGGTGAAAACCGCGTTCTTCGGCAACGATCCCAACGTCGGTCGAATCCTGATGGCGGCGGGTAAAGCCGGGGTCGCATTTGACCCCGATCGGCTTGAGTTGCGCGTCGGCGGTGTGCGCTTGGCGTCACGCGGGGCGCTCATGGTTGACGCGCTCGCGGCGGCGGCCAGCAAGATGCGCGAGCGGGAATTCAGCGTGATACTTGATCTCAAGCTGGGCAAAGCGCGCGCCGAAATCACGACCTGTGATTTGACTTACGACTACGTGAAGATCAATGCGGAATACACGACTTGAAACGCCGCTAGAGAACCCCTGCACAAGCCCATTTGTCATTCTGAACGGAGTCTGCCCTTAGCGTAGTCCATAGGCGGAGCGAGCACGCCAGTGAAGCGAAGCGAAACGAGCAGGCGAGTCCGCGAGCTGCGTTTTGAGTCAGAGTCTGCGAGGTGCGTTTCAAGAAGTGAAGAATCCCGATAAAAAGCCCGCAAAAACCAGAAGATCCGGAATTCTTCGCTGCGCTCAGAACGACAGAATCACCCCTTTTGCAGGGCTTCCCTAGAGGGAATTTCCGCGCGAGTCGCTCGTTGCCATTCCGATAGTTTGCGAAGCGCTACCATTTTTGTCATCCCGAGAGTCGGTGATTTTTTTGATCGCGCACTCGGAAAGACAAAAAACCATTCATTCTGAACGCTGCGAAAAATCCCGGAATTGAGATTCTTCGACCTTCAGAGATGTTCGCTGGGAACCCGGGCCGGGTGTTTTGAATTTACTAGAGTGACGAGAATACGCTTGAATCAATCTTGGGTGTGGCGCGTCTAAAGGGGCATCAGCATCAATTTACGGCGGCAGTCGTGACGCTTAACGAGCTTGGGCGTCGCAAGCCTGACTGACTGTCGATAAGGCCGGCTGGCGGGCAATCGGCTTCAGCGTGGCGAGTTGGAACGCGGCCTGATTATGTCTCGCAGAAACAATTTCTTAAGTTCAATCAGCCGTCGCATGCGTCGGATAAGCCGTGTTCGATGACCAATAGTAGCGATCATCACGTAAAACTATCGGCTGCGGCTGGAAACCGGAATTGGGTATACCGGCGCACGATATTCACGCGCTGACGATTGTGAATGCCAATCGATCAGAAACTCACCTGCACGCGTACAGGTGAAATGGGAAGAGGATTAAACAACCCAGGTTCGCTGGTAACGACCACAGCTTAGGGATCGAGCGTCGGGCAAGCGGGTCGCACGTTTTTTTGGCGGCGACACCTCAAGCAATCTATTTTGCGAAGGAGAGTTCTCATGAAAGCGATGTACCGCCTGTTGGTTGTCGGGCTCGTGATCGTTCTTTTACCGTCGCTGGGATGGGCGCAGACTGACTACAGCGCGATGGCGCAGTGGCTCAAGATGTCCGAGAAACCGCCCGCGCTACCGGTCGGCACCAAAATTACCATGTCGAATTGGCGCCAGTATCAGGCCTACATGCCTTTGGGCATGATCAAGCTGTTCCAGGGGGTTTACGGCTGGAAAATGCCGTCCGACATTGAGATGGACGTCGGACCGACTCATCACGGCGGCCTGCCCCTGGGCTGGGTCGCGGCCACTGAAAAGTACGGCGCACAGACCCGCGTCGAAGTTTTGCCTAACGGGCATTACAAACTGCTGAATTATAATGGCGGAACGCCGTTCCCCAATCCGCAAGAACCGCATAAGGGCTGGAAGGTCCTGGCCAACGTATTCTTCGCCTATGTGCCCGCGGCTTACGTGAAAACGCCGACCAACTACGGCACCGTGTGGTCGGTGGATAAATACGGCGATATCGCGCCGTCAGCGCTCGCAGTGGTATATCGCTGGACCAATTACATCACCGATAAGTCTTTCCCACATAAACTGAACTTCGCGCCAGGCACCTGGTACACCGAATGGCTGATGCAATTGTCGCCTGAACAGGCCAAATATACGGCTTCACTTGCGCTCTACTATAGTGACCAGCAGGCGCATCCCTACCCTGAGAACTATGTGTTTGTGCCCGCGTTGCGCCGCTCATTACGGCTTTCGACCAGCGCGCGCTGCTCGCCGGTGTTTGGTTTCGACTGGACCAACGACGACGCCAAGCTCAATGGCTTCAACGGCAGCACGGCCACCTACACGGGTCATTTTCTCGGCGAACGCAAGACGCTGAATCTCACCCTGTTCAACGGCGCCGACTCTGGCGCTTTTCCGAAGGACTATTACGCGCCGCTAGGCTTTCCCAAGCCGTCGTGGGGCAAATGGGAATTGCGTGATACCGCGATTGACGACGTCACCCGGATTCCGAGCGAAGCCGCCGGCTATTGCTATTCACACCGCATCCTCTACGCGGACACGACCTTCTGGTCCGCCAATTGGGTCGATCTGTACGATTCCAATCAGAAGCTGTGGAAGGCCATCGACTATCTCAATCAGATCGCTCCGCTTCCCGGCGGCGGATATCGCTGGCGGGATATCGCGGAATCATCGGCGATGGACCTCCAGAGCACGCATGAAACCATCTGGTCCTCTTACGGCAATCCGCATGAAATCGGAGCGTATCTCGACACGCAGGCGCCCAAAGCGTATCTGAACGGGGTCAAGTACTGCAGCCCGTCGGGACTGATGCAGATAATGCGCTAGTTGTGGTTCCGCGCCGCGGACGGTGTGGTCCGCGGCGCCGCCGCACCATCACCCTGGAGTACCAAAGCAGGCGCGATCGCAGTTAACGCGCAATGACTCGACGTCCGCCGCGGCTTACTGTGGCCGGCGGTCTGCGACGATCTCGCCGCCAAGAATCACCAGATGAACGCGGTCACGCTCGGAAAGTATCGCCAGATCGTCGAGCGGATTGCCGTCGATCAGCAAGAGATCGGCGAGCTTGCCTTCCTCGACCGTGCCAATCCGGTCCTCCGCGCCGACGATCGCGGCGTTCGTGCGCGTGGTCGCGATCAGTGCCTCCATCGGCGTCATCACCCTGGCCTTGAATTGCGGCTCCATCGATTTTTTGCGCTGATGAAAGCCGAGCACGTCCGAGCCCGAGCCGATTTTCACGCCCGCCTCGTAAGCGGTCTTGAGCGCCTGGTAGGCGCCCTTCAGTGCATCTTCGATTTTATCGATCATGCTATCGGCGTAATGGAGCTTGCGGCCGTCGGCGGCCAGCATCTCGTACGTCGTGATAGTCGGGACGAGGAAGGTGCCGGTGCTCGCCATCCGCTCCGCCACGGCGGCATCGCCGAAATTGCCGTGTTCGAGCGTGCGCACGCCGGCGTCAAGGCAATTCATCATGCTGGCGGCGGTATACGTATGCGCCATCACGTATTTGCCTTGCGCGGCGGCTTCCTCGACCGCCGCGCGCAACTCGGCGACGGTGTATTGAGTCGAGCGCAATTCGTCGGTGGGTGACATGCAACCGCCATTGGCCATCACCTTCACCTGGTCGGCGCCGCGCCGCAGCATTTCTCGCGCGGCCCAGCGCAACTGATCGGGACCGTCAACCACCAGCCCAATCCACCAAACGCCGGGCACTTGCTCGTCGGCGTTTAGTTGCGTACGCGGACGCTGGTCGCCGTGCCCGCCGGTCTGTGACAGCGGACCGTTGCTGATGAACAGCCGTGGACCGCGAATGAGCCCGCGCCGCAGCGCTTCTTTGTAACCCCAGTCCAGACCGCCCGCGTCGCGCACCGTGGTGAAACCGTCCGCCAGCGTTTGCTCGATCTCGCGCGCGACTTCGAGCGCGTAGACCGGCGCGGGTATCCGGCGCGGATCGGAATGGTCGCCGACAATACTCAGATGCGCGTGCGCATCGATCAGGCCGGGCATCAAGGTACGGCCCGCCGCGTCAATTTCCACCGCATCACGCGCACGCGGCGCCGCTCCGGTTCCAACCCGCGCGATATTGCCCGCTTCGAGCAGCACCCATGCGCGCGTTACCGGATCGCGTCCGGTACAATCAATCAACGTGCAATTGTGGATTAGCAGCGCTTCCATCGGTTCACCTCGCGGGGTTTCCCGGCCTGGGCGCTATGCAAATCTGCGAGTTGCACGAAGTGCCTGCACCCGCATGACAGGTTAGTCGATGAATCCGCATCACTGCCAGAGTTGCGGATTTAGCCCCTACGATGGTCAACGCGCGCGCGACCCGGGCTGATGCCGTTTCAACGCGAACTCAATCGGGTAGTTCGAAGCGTGTTACGGCGCCGCTCAGCAAGCCGCGCCCAGCGTATGCGTCACCGGCCTTGATGCTTTCGATAAGCTCGCGCTCATCGCGCACCCGCTGGGGCAAGAGCGTGGTTACGC
>JBOHWL010000012.1:0-2533 GCA_050736615.1 Binataceae bacterium (SeqCode)
GGACTCGTTTGCTCGCTCCGCCTGTGGCTCCGCTGGTGCGACACGCCCTCGCGCTGCGCGGGCGGCTCAGGATGACAGACAAAGAGACTCCGCTTGTCCATAAACTCGGGCAATTCAAAAATTCACACGCTCTTGAGCGCAGCGAAGAATCCTGGATCATTTTGATTTTGCGAGCTTTTTACCGGGATTCTTCACTTCCTGAAACGCAAGCCTACACCTCTTAGTGAAGGCGCCGCTCCTTACCTCCGGGTAGAGAGAGAGCGCGCGCGCCGCAGGCACGGATGCGCCGCGCGATTGTCTGATGCGCGCGTAAAGATGCTCACGCGGCCCGGCTGCTCGCAAATACCCAATAGTGCCGCGTGGATCGCTTCTTAGAGGCGCCGCTTGCGCCGGGCGATTTAAGCCCGTCTCGCCTTGAAAGAGCCCGGATGTGTTCAAAACGCATCTTTGTTCTGCTAGCTTGCGTAAATCTCGCTCGATTAGATGCTTTGGTATCCGTTGACGAAAAATCGTGAGCGGCGTCGGGGCGGGGGGAGGCTATGCGGGCTCTATCTAAATCACGGTTATCGTGCGCTGCCCTCTTTATTGCTCTATTGGCCATTGTAGCCGGTTGTGGCCATAGCATCAGCGGCGCACAGCCGCCGGGACCGCCGCCGCCGCCACCACCCGAATACGCTTTCGTTTCGAATACCGCCGACAGCGTCGTCTCGTCATTCAAGGTGGATAGCAAGACGGGCGCGCTGACCTTTGCCGATTCTGTCACCGTTGGATCGGCCGGCGGCGCGATGGGCCTGGCGGTTTCGCACAAGGGTCAATTCTTGTACGTCGCGAACCATAATAGTTCCGAAGTTTTCGGCTTCGCGATTAATGCTTCCAACGGCAAACTCAGTCCGACCGCCCAAAAAAGCATCAGTACCGGCGCCGGCACCGCGCCCCTGACGATGGCGACGTCGCCCGACAATTTTCTCTACGTCCTCGATTACGCCAATAACCAAATCCTGCCGTATTCGATCAGTTCGAGCGGCGCGTTGAAATCGTTGAGCGCGCCAGTGCCGACCGGCAAAGGACCGGTCTCGATGGTGGTGACGCCGCAAATCACCGCCGCCTTCGTGGCCAATAGCATAGACGGCACCATCAGCGGCTATGCGATCGCGAAGAATGGCACGCTGACCGCCACGGGATTTATCGGCAGCCTCGGCACAGTGGCGGGTGAGCCGCTGTGGCTGGCGTCGGATTCGACCGGCGCCAACCTTTACGACGCGGACGCGATGGGGATGGCGGGAGGCGTGGTGTCAGATTTCACAATCACCGGCAACACGCTGACTTTCGTCAATACGTTCAGCACCGGCAATACTGCGGGCTTTCCTTTGGCGTTGACGGTCAATCCGACGGTGCCATTCGTATACGTCGCCAATGGCGCCAACAACAACGTATCGAAGTTCACGGTGCAGTCCGGCGGCCTCGCGCCGGCGACTCTGATACCTGGGACTACCACGGCCAACAGTATCGCGACCGATCCCAACGGCAAGTATCTCTACATCACGGACCAGAGCGAAGGAAAGATTTTTCAGGGCGTGATAAACTCAACCACCGGTGACATCACGCCGCTTACGCCGCCGTCAGTTGCGACCGAAAATCCGGCCAACCCTGCCAGCTCGCCATTCCAGATAGTTGTCACGAACGCCAGCGGTTAAGCCTGGGCGCGCGTCTCGTCGCAATCACTCGCGATCGCGACTGACGTCGCTGCTCGCGCACGATCCTCGTTTTGTGATGCTTGAACATTCCGAACCCTGCTAAGGAAGCTCAATCTGTCATTCCGAACGTGGCTAGCGGAGCCGCGCTGCGCGGCGAAGCGCGCACACCAGTGGAGCGAAGCGGAACGAGCGGACGAGTCCACGAGCCGCGTTCCGGGTGACGAATCCGCGAGCTACGTATAAAAGCGAGAAATCCCGGAGCTTTTTGCCTCAAGGGTTTTTCCGGGATTCTTCACTTCTCGAAACGCACCTCGCAGACTCTGCTGGCGAAGCCTTCGTGTTCGCCAATGCGCTCGGCTCCGCTCCGCCTATGGCTCGCTCCGCTTACGGCTATGCTAATCGTGGGCTCGGTTCGGAATGACAACTGAGACTTGTGCAGAGCTTCGCTAGCCTCGCCTCCCTCCGCCTTCACGCATATTTACGACGACAAGCCGGTGATGCTGCGCCGAGTGGTTAGCTAATCGCGCTTTATCCGTTTTCAGCGGGATTACCGAAGCTTCTAACAGCTTATGATCGGATTTTTTTCCCTCCGAACGGGGAACACGTGCACCCGCACATTGCCCACGTGGGCATAACAGCGCCTCAATGATTCTGTCAGGATCAAAAATATTACATCCAAAGTTACAGCAGCAACGTCTTTGTGATCATGAATATCAAAATCCTGCTAGCGATGAAGGCTGTCATCATATCGTCTAAGTTAATTAGAAGTGCCTAAAAAATCCCGTCATAATTTTTTTGCGCGCCTAATTGACAAAAACATGCGCAGCTAGTAGAAACAT
>JBOHWL010000013.1:0-21969 GCA_050736615.1 Binataceae bacterium (SeqCode)
CCGGTGCATCGCGGCGACGTGGTGGTGTTCGTGTTTCCGCCCGATCCGACCAAAGACTTCATCAAGCGTGTGATTGGCATTCCAGGCGACACGGTGCAGATCAAAGCCGGCAAGCTTTATCTCAACGGCGTGGGCGTGCCGGACTCGCACGCTCATTTTATCGTGCCACAAGCCGACCGGATGCCGGGTACGCCGCGTGATTTCTTCGGCCCGGTGAAGGTGCCGCCGGGCGACTACTTCATGATGGGGGACAATCGCGATCGCAGCTATGACAGCCGCTTTTGGGGCTTTGTGCCCTTTGACCATGTCGAAGGGCGCGCGATGTTCATTTACTGGTCATGGAACGCGGATAGCTCTTCGCTGGTTGGCAAGGTACGCTGGGACCGTATCTTCAAGGTGATCCATTAGTGCTTCACTGAGAGGAGGAGCAAGTGGCTGACGAAGCGGCTGAAGCGGCGGTGAACCAGGTGGGCGCGATGCTCGAGCATCTCGGGGCGCGATTTGACCTGGTGTTGGAAGCGGTCACAGGATTCGGCGGGCGGCTGCAAGCCTTGCGCGAAGAGATTGTCGGCCAATTCGCTGAAGTTGGCCGCCAGATTCGCTTTCTCTCGGATCGCATCGCGGAGAACCGCGACGCCATCACAGACACTCGTTCCGATCTCGGCGCGGAGATGATCCGCGTGGGCGAGGCGTTGGGAACCGCGCGCGTCGAGTTTCGCGAGAGTATCGCGTCGGCGCGCCGGGACCTGGGTGATCAAATCGCGGCTCAAACCGTGGCGGCGGGCGAACGAGCCAGCGAAACGGTGCGGACGGTGACAGCACTGCGGACGCGTCTGGACGAGATTAACAGCGCGAGTGACCGGCTACGAGGCGAATTGGCGAGAATCGGCGAATTACCAGGCAAAGAGGCGCATGGCGCCGCCGCGGCTCCCGGTGACTCTTTCAAGAAAATCGACGCCGGCCTTAAGCAAACCAATAAATCGCTGGCTAGCCTGTTGCGCAAGTTCGAACGCTTCGACGATCGCATTACCGTGCAGACCAAAGACCAGGACCAGCGTATCCGCAAGCTCGAACAACGCGCCCATCGCTGATAGTCCGCGTCCAAAGCTCGCGCTTGTGATTTCACGCCAGGATTTGCTCATCGGTCCGCTTTTTATCATGCCAGCTCTGCTGATTTTGGGGGCTGCGCCCCACGATCGTTGCTAACAAGACCGGGGACAAGCGCTTGCGGTCCGGCGTGCCGAAGGGCTGGCACGTCGGGGGTAAGACTGGTTCCGGCGGGCACCATACAACGAATGATATCGCTGTCATGTGGCCGCCCAGACGCGCGCCAATCATCGTAACGGCTTATTTCACCGGGGCTCGCGCGCCGAATGACGAGCGGAATATGGTTCTATCAGAGGTGGGGCGGCTCGCGACGGCGGTTTGAGGCTATCCGCGCCCATGATTATTCAGGGTACTTTTCCATCCCAGTGTTGTTTAAATTGTTGGAATTGGCGGGTGCTTAACTCATTTCGCGCGCAAGTCGTCGCACCTCCAGTGCAACCTCCAGCCGTGGGTTCGTAAGCGCGGCTCAGCGCGAGACAAATTCGGGCATGACCTGCTTGACCAGCAGCTCGCCGGATTCCGGTGAGGACGGAAAGACGATGAAGTAGGTGGTTCCAAGCTCTTCGATTCGCGCCCGCAATTCGCGCCGGACTTCTTCCGGCGTACCATACAAGAGCACGGGCGAGAGGCGTGCCGCTTCCGGGTTCGGGTATCCCATTGTGCGGGCGACCGCGGCCAGCGCCGTATCCGCGTCGTTCTTGCTCCGCGCGACATTAACCAGGCACATGACGCTGAGCTCGACCGCGTCCCGCGGCCTTCGCACTTTGATCAGCATCTCCCGCAGCATCCCGATGCGGCGTTTGAGTTCAGCTTTGTCGAATTTCACGGCGGCCGCGGGATCTTGAATAAAATCCTTGCCATTAACGATCGGCGGTATCATGTTCACGAGCTGTGCTTCAGCGGCGACCAGCTCGAGCATCCTCTTTCCAGATCCACCAATCATGATTGGCGGATGAGGCTTCTGAACAGGACGCGGATTGTTATAGGCGTTGTCAACCGAAAAGAAACGGCCGTGGTAAGTCGGCGCGCTCTGGGTCCACATCGCCTTCATCAATCTGATTGCATCGCCGAGCTGCTCGATGCGTTCAAGGTTAGAGGGGTATGGATAACCGTGCGCGTCGTATTCAGAGCGTTGCCAGCCGGCGCCGATTCCCATGATCAACCGCCCACCGCTTAGATGGTCGAGCGTAGATGCCATCTTCGCTAGCATCGGCGGCGTGCGGAACGACATCGCCGCCACGGCCGGGACCAAGCGGACATTGTTTGTGATTGTGGCCAGTGCGCTTAGTGTCGAAAAACACTCGAGTTGCGGTGTTTGGGGCGCTCCCATCGGCGAGAAGAAATGATCGTTGATGGAAATCGAGTAAAAGCCGGTTGTATCGGCCCATTGCGCGGCGGCACGCGCAGCGGAAAAATCACCCGTGGGTAGAAAGAGCCCGAACTTGACTGGATTCATCTGCAGCTCTCCATTGAAATCGCGCATTTTTGGGGGGCCTTGATCCGACCGACAATACGCGGGCACGGGGCATGCCCGCAAACCGATTGAGCGCAAGACTCGAAGCTCGCCACGCGTGTATGGCCCTAGCAGGCGGTTGATAAATCACAGCCTGCACCCCCTCTCTTTCTCCCCCGCAAAAGAGCGGGAGAGAGGATTGAGGAAAGCAGCCATCTTTTATGCGCAGGGTGTTGAGGGCATCGGGATGCGACTGGCGATAAGAACGCCTTTTTCAACACCCTGCTAGTCGTCCGAATTGATGGCATGCGCTCGCATTGCGCGCAAGCCGTCGCGCATGCCGAGCATGATCTCGAGCCGCTTTTCCTCGTGTGCAATTCGTTCCGGACCAGCCTTGGTGGTGCGCGCTTTCAGGTAGCGCATCGCCGCCAAAATCAAATCAAGCGTCACCTTGGCTCGCCAATGCCGCTCGTGAAGGGTGCGGCAGTAGCCGCGCTCGCGGGCAACCCTGAGGAAACGCGCACGGTCGGCGCGCGCCGGCTCCACGTCATGATAGACCAGTGCTGCGGGCGCGTAGCCGATGCGCAAGCCGGCGCGTCTCAAACGCTGGGACATCTCGGTTTCCTCTTCATGGCCAGCCGCGCCCGGTCCCAGCCGTTCGTCGAAGAGCCCCACGCGATCCAGCGCCGTTCTGCGAAATGCCATGTTCGCGCCGAGCACTCCCCGCACTTCGATCACTTCTTCGCCATGATCGGCAATGGGTAAGTCCAGATAGGCCGCCAACGGGCGCCCGAGTTTATCTTCCGGGTCTTCCGCCGCCAGGATGCGCCCCTTCATCGCGGCGAACTTCCGATGCGTCTCGAAAAAATCCTCGACTGCCGCGACGTAGCCGGACGCGACAGTCAGGTCGTCATCGAGACACACGATGATGTCACTCTGCGCCTGTGCGATCGCGCGGTTCTGGATGCGGCATTTGCCGGGGCGCGGCTCGTGCAAATGAATAATGGGTAAAGCCGGGATGGATACCATGGCTGGTGCCGGGGTTCCGTTCTCGGCCACGATAACTTCGTGCTCGCCTCGGCGCAGTTGCGGCGTCAGGCTGTCAATAAGACGCGCCAGCGAGTCGGGCCGCGCATGAGTCGCGATGATGAGCGATAATTTCAAGCGACGATCACAGGCGTGGCAGCGCGCATCCGGCATAACACGCCGATGATCGCGCCTGATGCCACCAGGATGGGAACGGATGGTGCGAGAGGGGGGACTTGAACCCCCACGAGGTTGCCCTCACAAGGTCCTGAGCCTTGCGCGTCTGCCATTCCGCCACTCTCGCTGATGAATGAAAGAGTGTGACGGTCCGCACCAAACAATTCAAGCCGCAAGGATCTGTTGGTAAAACCGGTCGCGGACAATATCATACGCGTATGCCTATTTTGTCATTCCGAGCACATCAGCGGAGCCGAGCGAACGAGTCGGCGAGCTGCGTCCAACTGAGCTGCCGGAGTCTCGCTCGGGATGACAAAAAGAGCGGAGAAGCGAACGAACGCCGCGCTCCCCGGCAGTCGCAAAATCGTATATAGGGACTCACTGACGCACTTTGGAACTGAGCAAGACATTCGATCCCAAATCGGCCGAGGAGCACTGGTTCCAACTCTGGATTGACCGCGGCTATTTCAAAGCCGATCCGGCCAAATCCGGCGAGGTCTTCTCGATCGTCATTCCGCCGCCCAATGTCACCGGGCAGTTGCATCTGGGCCATGCCCTCAACGTCACCCTGCATGACGTAATCGTTCGGACACGCCGGATGCAGGGTTACAATACGCTGTGGCTGCCGGGCACCGACCACGCCGGAATCGCGACCCAGAACGTGGTCGAACGGGAGCTGGCCAAGGAAGGCGGGAACCGCCACGAACTTGGACGCGAGGCGTTCGTTAAGCGTGTATGGGAATGGCGCAAGACCTATGGCGGCCGTATCCTGGAGCAATTGCGCCGTTTGGGCGCCTCCTGCGATTGGAGCCGCGAGCGCTTTACCCTCGATCCGGGATTGTCACGCGCCGTGGTTAAAGTGTTCGTTGAACTTTACCACGAAGGCCTGATTTATCGCGATCGGCGCCTAATCAACTGGTGCCCGCGATGTGAAACCGCACTGTCGGACCTCGAAGTCGATCACAAGGATAGGCAGGGAAGTCTCTGGTACATCCGATATCCATTCAGTGATGGCACCGGCGCGATCACGGTCGCGACGACGCGTCCCGAAACGATGCTGGGCGATACCGCCGTCGCCGTGCATCCGGAGGACGAACGGTTTCATCCGCTGATCGGCAGGATGGTGCGGCTGCCGCTGATCGGCCGCGAGATTCTGATCATCGCCGACGACGTGGTCGAGCGCGGGTTCGGCACCGGCGCGGTCAAGGTCACGCCGGCCCATGACCAGAACGATTTCGAAATCGGGCGCCGTCATAGTCTGCAACAAATCTCCGTGATGGACACGCATGCGCGTATGACGGCGGCAGCCGGACCGTACCAGGGTCTCACGCGCGAGGAATGCCGCCGCCGCGTGATCGACGATTTGACGATGCAAGGACTGCTAGAGCGGGTTGAACCGCATGCGCATGCGGTCGGCGTATGCTCACGCTGCGATACCGTGGTCGAGCCGATGCTGTCGGAGCAATGGTTCGTCGCGGTTAATAAGCCCGGTCACAACGGCAAATCGCTCGCCGGCGCGGCGATCGCGGCGGTCGAAGACGATCATACTAAATTTCATCCGAAATTCTGGGAAAACACCTATTTCTCCTGGATGCGGAATCTGCAGGATTGGTGTATCTCCCGCCAACTATGGTGGGGCCATCGGATTCCCGCGTGGTGGTGCGAACGATGCGCCGGTTCGCCGATCGTCGCGGAAGCGCGGCCTGCTGCCTGTCCGGTCTGCGGCGGTGGCGATTTACGCCAGGATGATGACGTGCTCGATACCTGGTTTTCTTCCGCACTGTGGCCGTTCTCGACACTTGGCTGGCCCGAGCGGACGACGGATTTGACCAAATATTATCCGACCAGCCTGCTGATCACCGGCTTCGACATCATTTTTTTCTGGGTTGCGCGGATGATGATGATGGGGCTGCGCTTCATGGATGACGTGCCCTTCAAGAACGTTTACATCACGCCGCTGGTGCGCGACAAATTCGGCAAGAAGATGACGAAGTCGCGCGGCAACGTGGTGGATCCGCTGGAAATCATGGACCGCTACGGCACCGACGCGGTGCGTTTTACCTTAGCGCAATTGGCAATTCAGGGACGCGATCTGATTTTGTCGGACGAGCGGCTGGCGGCTTCGCGTGCCTTTGCGAACAAGGTCTGGAACGCCGCGCGTTTTCTATTGATGAACCTGACGGACGCCCCTCAGCCGCTGGAGCCGGTTGAAATCTCAAAGCTGGATTTGGCCGAACGCTGGATTCTCAGCCGCATGGACGATACGGTGCGCGAGGTTACCGCCGCGATCGGCGCTTATGAATTTAACACAGCCGCGATGGTGCTGTATCAGTTCATCTGGCACGAGTTCTGTGACTGGTATATCGAGCTTTCCAAGGAACCGCTCAAGGCGGGCGGCGAGCGCCAGAGGGCGGCACGTTACGTCCTGACACACTGTTTCGATTGCCTGCTGCGCCTGTTGCATCCGTTCATGCCGTTCATTTCCGAGGAAATCTGGCAATCGGTGCGGCCATATCTAAAGCAGGCCGGCCTCGCGCCCCATTTGGCGGTGGCGAAATTTCCGGTCGCCACTGATACCAGCCTGCTTTCGCCCGAGGAAGCCGCCGCCATGACCCGCTGCATCGACGCGACGCAGGCGGTGAATTCCTTGCGGGCCTTGATTGGCCATCACCCCGGTCAACGCGTCACGGCGGTTTTACGACAGACCGACGGCGACATGGGAGTGCTCGATAGCTGGAAAAGCTACGCGATGATTCTGGGAAAGGTTGGACAGCTCGAGGTCGTTGAGCGCTCCTCGGCGCCTTCGGGGCGGGTCGTCTTCTCACCGCTGGGATGGGCCGAAATCGGCGTCGCGGCGCCGGAGAACTTCGATTTCGACAAAGCCCGCGAGATGCTCCGCAAGAAGCTCGACGAGGTGAAAACGCATCTCGGACGCCATCGCGGCCGCTACGCGAACGAAGGTTTTCGCGCCAAGGCAAGTGCCGAGACGATCGCGGAAATTGGGGAAAAGATCGCCGCGCTGGAAGCGCAGGAGAAGCTGCTTCTGACGCAAATCCGGCAACTCGGATAAGGTATGAAACCTCTACACAAGCCTGGGTTGTCATTCCGAACGGAGTCTGCCGCTAGGGAAGATCTGCACATGGTGTTACTAGTTCATTCTGAGTTCAGCGAAGAATCCCGGATCTTTTCGATTTTGCGGGCTTTTTGCCGGGATTCCTCACTTCACGGACTCCGTTCGGAATGACACCAACAGCCTGTGCAAGAGATTCCCTACCGCAGCCGCAGGCGAAGCGAGCACGCCAGTGAAGCGAAGCGAAACGAGCAGGCGAGTCCGCGCGCCGCATTTTGAGTCAGAGTCTGCGAGGTGCGTTCAAAATAAGTGAGGAATCCCGGATAAACCCGAAGGGAAAGAGCAGGCCCTCGCTTCCTGAAACGCAGCTCGTCGACTCGCCTGCTCGCTTTGCCGCACAGAGCGGCTACGCTAGTGCGCTTGGAATGACAGATTAAGCCTCGTGCGGAGCTTCCCCAAGGAATCTTTCTGCAAAGTTTCGGGATTCCTCATGCGCGCGGAATGGCCGCGTGTTGCGTGCGCGGAGATTCCCTAACAAACTTACCGCGATGGAACTATTCGAGCAGCTTGATCTTTCCGATCTGATTCGGCGGGCGCTGGCCGAGGACGTCGGTCAGGGTGATATCACCACGGCGGCGACGGTGCCGTCGGGCCGGTCGGGCAAAGCCCGCGTCACGGTCAAGGAGCCAGGCGGTATCGTGTTCTGCGGGGGCCCGCTAATGGAAGCCGTGTTCGCCTTGGCGAACGTCAATCCGACGCGCTTCGCAGTTGTCAATGAAGGCGAACGGCTGGCGGCGGGCGAGACGGTCGCGGAAATCGAAGGCAGCCTCGCCGGTCTTCTGATTGGCGAGCGCACCGCGCTCAACTTCGCGCAACTGATGTCGGGAATCGCGACCCTGACGCGCCGTTACGTTGACGCCATTGCCGGCACCCGCGCGCGTATCATTGACACGCGCAAGACCCATCCCGGTTTGCGTGCGCTCGAAAAATACGCCGTGCGCGTGGGCGGCGGCACCAACCATCGCTTCGGTCTGGATAGCGGCGTCTTGATCAAAGAAAACCATATCGCCGCCGCCGGCTCGATTAGCAGGGCGCTCGACGGCGCTCGCGCCCTCGCGCCACATACGCTGCGGATTGAAGTCGAATGCGAAACGCTGGCGCAGGTCGAGGAGGCTAAACAGGCCGGCGCGGACGTCATCCTGCTGGATAATATGAGCCCCGACGAGATGCGCAAGGCGCGCGCGTTGGCCATCGGGGTGGTGCTCGAAGCGTCGGGCGGGATCACGCTCGCGCGCGTGCGCGAAGTGGCTGAAGCGGGAGTTGACCTGATTTCGGTCGGCGCCTTGACCCATTCGCCTAAAGCCGCCGACCTCAGCATGCGGATAGAAACGGCTTAGCTCGGCGCCCTCATATGTGAGGCCTCCCGGCTCAGGGGCCGTATTCCTTGACGCCCGCTGTTGACGGCTGCGGGGGTTTCCGACGTAAGCTTAGAGAGTCCCTGTCGGGACACTGGGCATGGCGCGCAATCCATACGCTGAAATTGAAACGGGCGAGCCGGGCCGAATCGGCTGGCGTATCCACTATTTTGATGAGGTGGGATCGACCCAACAGGTCGCGGGTGAGTTGGCGGGGCAGGGCGCCGCACAGGGTACGGTCGTAATTGCTGAGAGCCAGAATGCGGGGCGCGGGCGGATGGGCCGGAATTGGCATTCGCCACCCGGCGTTAACCTTTATTCCACGACTATTCTGCGGCCCTCGATGCCGCTGGCTGAAGTCCCGCGGCTGAGCCTGGTTGCCGGAGTGGCGGCGGCCGAAACGCTCGAGACCGTCGCGCCCGGATTGGTCGCATTAAAATGGCCCAATGATGTCTGGCTCAAGGGACGCAAGAGCGGCGGTATTATCGCGGAGGCGGTAACTGACGCGCGTCAGCGCCTGGCTTGTGTCCTGCTTGGGATTGGTCTCAACGTCAATCTCGCATTGGCGGATATTCCACCTGAGTTGCGCGAACGCGCGACTTCCGTCCGTATCGCGACCGCGCGGCGATGTGACCGAATTGCGCTGGCCGCGACTTTGTTCGAGCGGCTTGATACGCGTTATGCCCAGACGCAAGCGAGCGGTTTCGCGGCCGTTCGTCCGATATGGGAGCGATATTCGGCGCTGACCGGCAAACGGGTGGTGATCGTCGACGGCGACACGCGGTTCGAGGGTGCGGTGAAAGGAATCGATGGCGACGGTGCTTTGCTGCTCGAAAACGGCGGTGTGATGAAACGGATTATCACCGGCGACGTGAGTGTCGAGGGAGCCTATGAGCACCATTAGGGAGCCTCCGCACGAGTATTTCTTGTCATGCCTAGCGCACAAGCGCAGCCGAAGGCGAAGCGAGCAGGCGAGTCCGAGAGGTGCGATAAAGATCAGGTAGAGCGCCCAAGCGAACAAACTGAGGAGGAGCAATTATCCGTGGGAGCGTGCGGCCGACGCGGGAATCGGTCGAGCGAGAAGCAATAGAACGTACTCACACTAATTTTAGAGGTGAAGCGCTATGGCTGTGGAGGAAATCGGGCGGCTAAGGACGATCGCATTGGTGGGCCAGGGTGGCACCGGCAAGACCCAGTTGGCCGAGGCGATGCTCTTTACCGCCGGCGCGACAACTCGGCTGGGCCGTCCCGACGACGGTACCGCACAAATGGACTTCGAGCCGGAAGAATTGGCTCGTCACATCTCAATCTGTTCATCGTTCCATCATTTCAATTGGAAAAAGACCGAAGTCGTGTTCGCGGACACGCCGGGATACGCCGCATTTTTACCTGACTGTTTTGCGACCCTGCGTGCGATCGACGCGGTCGTCTTTGTTGCCAGCGCCGGCCACGATTTGAAAGTTGAATCCGAGAAGATTTTCGAGCGGGTGATTCAATCCGGTTTGCCGCGATTGGCCTTTGTTTCACGCCTTGATCGCGAACGGATGAGCTTCGATGCGGCGTTCGAGGATTTGAATAAAGTATTGGATGCCAAACCAGTCGCTTTGACCCTGCCAATTGGCGAAGAAACGAGTTTCAGCGGCGTGATCGAACTGCTCGCGATGAAAGCGTTGACCTATCCCGATACGAGCGGCAAGCCGAAGGAGGAAGAGCTCTCCGGCGAACTCAAGCAACGGGCGGACGAAGCGCGTGTCAAGCTATACGAGGCCGTGGCCGAAACCGATGACGCGTTGCTCGAAAAATACCTGGAGCAGGCCGAACTGAGTGAAGATGAACTGCGCTCGGCTTTGCGCAACGCGGTGCTGGATTGCAAGCTGACGCCGGTTCTGTGCGGTTCTGGTGCGAAAAATATCGGGATCGGCCCTTTGCTTGACGCCGTCAACGCGCTCTTGCCGGCACCCAATGAAAGACCGGCTGCGAAAGGCATCAAGGCCGCCAACGGCGCCGGTCCGGCCGAGCGTCAGCCCGATCCCAATGCGCCGTTCTCCGCCATGGTATTCAAGACCGTGATCGATCCGTTCGCTGGCAAGCTTTCAATCTTCAGGGTCCTATCGGGACGTGCCAGCAGCGATAGCGCCGTGCTCAATTCCACTCGCGGCACCAAGGAACGCTTCGGCCAACTTCTGCGCCTTGAGGGCAAGAAGCAGGCGCCCCTCGCCAGTGCGATCCCCGGTGAAATCGCGGCGGTCGCCAAGCTTAAGGATACCACCACCGGTGATACGCTATGCGATGACAAAGCCGCCATCATATATCCCGCGGCGGAAAAACCCACCCCGGTTATTTCATTCGCGATTCGGCCGAAAACACGTGGCGACGAGGAGCGCTCCTCGCTCGGCTTGCAGCGTTTGATCGAGGAAGACCCGGCGCTCGAAATGCATCGCGACGCGCAAACCCACGAGATCATCCTGTCCGGCACCGGTCAGATGCATATCGAGATAACCGTCGAAAAGCTCAAGCGTAAGTTTAATGTCGATGTCGAGCTGCAGGCGCCCAAAGTACCCTACAAGGAGACTATCAAGGGCCGCGCGGAAGCACAGGGTAAATATAAACGACAATCGGGCGGCCGCGGCCAATACGGGGATTGTTGGCTAAAGGTCGAACCACTGCCGCGTGGGGGGGGCTTCGAGTTCGTTGACGAAATTGTTGGCGGCGCGATTCCGCGCCAATTTATTCCGTCAGTCGAAAAAGGCGTGCGCAATACGTTGGTTGAAGGTTACCAGGCCGGTTTTCCGATGGTGGACGTGAGGGTCAGCGTGTATGAAGGCAGCTTCCACGAAGTTGATTCCTCGGACATGGCGTTTCAAATCGCCGCGTCGATGGGCTTCAAGAATGCGCTCGAAAAAGCCCGGCCGATCTTGCTCGAACCGATTATGGCCGTCGAGGTCAGCTCGCCCGACGAATGCATGGGTGACGTGATCGGCGATTTAAATTCACGTCGCGGGCGCGTGCTGGGCATGGAGACCAAGGGGCACGGCCAGATTATCAAAGCGCTCGTACCGATGGGTGAGATTCTGAAATATGCGCCCGACCTGCGCTCGATCACCTCTGGACGGGGCTCCTTCGAGACGCGCTTTTCCCATTACGACGAAGTCCCGGCACCGATTGCGGAAAAAATCATCAAGGAGGTCAAAGAGGCTCGCGAAGCCGCCAAGACCCACGCGCATGCTCCGGCCTAGGCCCGCAGGGGGCGCCGCGAACGCGGGACAATAATTGAGCCATATGCCGCGACCTGGAGAGTTGGGGCAGCCCGCGCCGAAGCCCGTCATTCCGTATATAATGCCGGACTGAATGGCGCCGATGGCATCATTGGGTAAAGTGCTGATTGCGTTCGGGCTGGTGATAGTGGTCCTGGGCTTCGTGTTATGGGGCGCGGGCTCGTTTCTGGTGATCGACCGGCTCGGACGCTTGCCGGGCGACATCTATGTTCGCCGTGGCAACTTCAGCTTCTATTTTCCGATAACCACCGCGATCGTGGTTAGCGTTGTGATTTCGCTGGTGATCGCGCTGCTGAGGCGTTGAGCGTGGCCGAAGATGCCCGTGATTTGACGGTTCGCGGCAGCGAAATCAAACGGCGGCGGCGCGAGTTGATCGCGGTCGGAATTGCCTCGGTCACGCTGATCGCGTTTGTGCTGGCGCAGACCGAGTTGCCGCCGCTGACCTCGCACACGTCGCTGGTTTCCAACCTCGTCGTAATTCTGCTCTTCGACTTGAGTTTTTTACTGCTCGGCCTGATGCTCCTGCTGGTCGGGCGAAATCTGGCCAAAGTCATTTTCGAACGCCGCCGCGGCCTTATCGGCTCGAAGCTGCAGGTGCGCCTGGTCTTTGGCTTTGTCGCGGTGGCGCTGGTGCCGAGCGCTTTTTTGCTATATGTGGCCGGCACCTTTCTGCATGCCGACATCGATAGCTGGTTCAATCCCGAGTACGAACAGGTGCTGGATGATTCCTTGGAAATCGCCAAAGTATACTATCTCAATTCGGCCAACAACGCGGCTCATTTCGCTCGTGTGCTGGCCGAGCGGGTAGGGCAAAAAGACCTGCTCGAACCGGCCAATCGCGCCCATCTGCATCGCTACCTGGTTAAAGCGCAGCAGGAATACAACCTCGGCACCATCGAGGTCTTCTCGTCAAATCGCAGCATCCTGCTGATCGTATTGAGTCCGCGCACGCCCACCGGAATCGGCGTCGCGCCGGATTCGCCGCTGCTCGCCCAGACGTTGTCCGGTCACGCGGCGACCCGCACCGATCGCTTTGGCGCGTCGGATGTAATCCGCGGTTCGGCGCCGATCTACAGGTCGCCGAACTCGGACCAGGTGGCGGGCGCGATCGTGGTTGACTACTATCTGCCGCGCAGCCTGGCCGCGAGCGCCGCCGGTATTTCACACACGTTCGAGGAATATTTCCAACTGCGCATCCTGCGCCAACCGATCATGCACAGCTATATCGTCGCGCTGGTACTGGTCGGACTGGCGGTGGTGTTGCTCGCCAGTTGGTTTGGCATGTACCTGGCGCGCGGCATCACCGGCCCGATAAGACAACTTGCGCTCGGCACGCAGGCGATCGCCGGCGGCAACCTGAGCTACGAAATCGCGCCGGTGGGTGACGATGAAATCGGCCATCTCGTGGAATCCTTCAATCACATGACGGGGGACTTGCGGGCCTCGCGCGCGGAACTGGAACGGCGCCGCCGCTACACCGAAACTTTGTTGCGCAACGTATCGGCGGGAGTGGTGGGACTTGACGCCGACGGCGTGGTCACCGCGATCAATCCATGCGCCGAGCGGATGCTGGGCCTGCGCGCGGCCAACGTGCTGGGACGCCGTTATGCCGAAGGGTTGATGGCACTGGCGCCCACCCTCGACGAGTTATTCGCCGGACCGCGCCTGCAAGAGGCGCGTTCATCGTTCAAGTTCGAAATTGCGGGAGCGCCGACTGAATTGATGATGACGGCGAGCCCACTGGGCGACGACGATGGCGGCGACGTGGGCACGGTACTGTTTCTCGAAGATGTTAGTCAGATCGCCAAGGTTGAACGGATGGAGGCGTGGCGGGAGGTCGCGCGCCGTATCGCGCATGAAATCAAAAATCCGTTGACGCCGATTCAGCTCTCCGCTGAACGTATCCAGCGGCATCTGACGCACTTCATCGATCCTCGTCTAATCGAAGAATGCACCCGTACGATTATCGGCGAGGTCGAGGATTTAAAGCGCCTGGTGAACGAGTTCTCGGCCTTCGCGCGAATGCCGCAGCTTAATCCAGTGCCGGGCGACCTGAACCCACTAGCCGAAGAGGCCGTCAGCAATTTCCGCACGGCTCATCCCGAGGCTGATTTTGCACTTGATCTCAATCCTGAGCTGCCGCCCATCGCAATCGACCGCGAAGCGTTGAAGCGTGCGATTGTCAACTTGCTGGACAACGGCGTGGCGGCGGCCGTGGCGGCCAACCGTGACGGTGAGCGTCCGCGCATCGTGGTGCGCAGTGGCGTTGATCACCGCACTGGAGTGGTCACACTCGAGATAAACGACAATGGAACAGGGATCGAGCCGCGGCTGCGTACGCGTATTTTCGAGCCGTATTTTTCCACTAAAAAGGGCGGCACCGGACTCGGGCTCGCCATTGTCGCCACCATCGTGGCCGACCATCACGGGTTCGTCCGGGTGCGCGACAATCAGCCGCGTGGAAGTAGATTTGTGCTGGAATTTCCTGTAAAAGAGCAACAATTTATCAAAGGTTCGCTTAGCGCGTAGCCATCGGCGAAGCGCGGCGCGACGGGCTGATCTTGCGCGGCGCGCCCGAAAAGGTTGCGGGGAGTGGTGGTGCCGCCAAACGCGGGGGGTTTTCCGATAAGTGTATAGTGCCGCAAAACGTGCAGTGAAGACGACCGTGCTGGTGGTTGATGATGACGAGCGGATCCGGTCCTCGCTGCGCGGCATCCTCGCCGACGAAGGGTTTCGCGTGTTGGACACGGGCGATGCGCCCGTTGTGATGGACATGATCGCGCGGGAAGACCCGGCGATAGTGCTGCTCGACGTCTGGATGCCGGAGATGGACGGAATCGAGCTGTTGCGGCTAATTAAATCCGCGCGGCCGGAGACGCGCGTGGTCATGATCTCGGGCCATGCCAATATCCAAAACGCGGTGGCGGCAACCCGGCTCGGCGCCGAGGATTTCATCGAGAAGCCATTCTCCGTCGACGGTCTGCTGACCACAATCGAGCGGGTGCTGGCGGGCGAACGCGGTGAAGGCGCTGATAACGGCAAGACCGTGGCGCGACGCGGACGGCGGCATAAAAGAGCCGGCATCGCCGGCGCATGCTTGCAACGCACCGTCGCGCGCTCGCTGGTTCTTGCCGGGCACGGGCTTCATTCCGGCTTCAAAACCGGCGTAATTCTACATCCCGCACCACCCGGCCACGGCATCGTGTTTTCGTCTTTGGCCGACCAGTCAGCACTCGCGGCGCGTCTCGAACACGTCAGCGAGACGGGTTATAACACGACGCTGGCAGGCGGTGGCCATACGGTGCGCACCATCGAGCACTTGATGTCCGCGCTGCACGCCCTCGGCATCACGAATCTGCTCATAAAGACGGAAGGCGAAGTACCCGCGCTCGACGGCTCCGCGCTGGAATTTTGCCAACAACTACGTGCGGCCGGAATCCAGGAGCAGGTCGCGGCGATCGAACCGATTTGCATTAACCAGCCCATCGGCGTGGGCGGCGAGAGCGAATTCCTGCGCATCGAACCCGCCTCTCGCCTGAGCATCGACTACACCCTTGAATATCCGCCGCCGATCGGCGTTCAGCGGATGCAATTCGAGTTGGTTTCGCCGGAGGCCTACGTGCGCGAAATCGCGCCGGCCCGCACCTTTGGTTTCGTCCATGAATTCCGCAAAATGTCCGAGATGGGACTGGCAAGCGGCGGCCGGCTGGATAATTGTATTCTGGTCGATGATGAAAAAATCGTGAATACCACGCTGCGATTTCCCGATGAATTCGCGCGCCACAAGGTACTCGACCTAATCGGTGATCTGTATCTGCTGGGACGGCCGATTATTGGCCATGTCATCGCGCGCAAGACCGGCCATTCCGACAATCTTGCGTTGCTGCGGGCGATTGCCGCTTCGTTGTAGGCTAATAGACAAGGCGTCACGGCGGCTTGATGGAACTCAAAGGGAAAGTTGCGCTCGTGACCGGCGCAGGTAAGCGCGTGGGCCACACAATCGCGCTTGAATTGGCCGCACGCGGCGCGATCGCGGCGATTCACTATCGCGCTTCGCGCGCGGAGGCGGAGCAAACCGTCGCGACGATCGCAAAAAACGGCGGCAGGGCGAGCGCCTTCCTCGCCAATCTTGAACAGCTTGCGGAGATCGAAGCGATGGTCGCGGCGGTGCTGACGGAATTCGGCCGGCTCGACATCCTCGTGAATAACGCCTCGGTGTTTTATCGCAAGCCGCTCGAGGAATTGACCGAGCGCGATTGGGATCTCAATCTCGACACCAATTTGAAGGCGCCATTTTTCCTCTCGAAGTTCGCGGGCGCGGCGATGCGCCGGCAGGGCGCGGGAAAAATCATCAACATTGGAGATTGGGCGGGAATCCGGCCATATAAGAACTATTTGCCATACACCGTGTCGAAAGCCGGCCTTATCGGTCTGACACGGGCGTTGGCCAAGGCGCTGGCACCCGAAGTCCAGGTCAATTGCGTCGCGTTGGGTCCGGTGATGCCGCCGGACGACTACGAAATTGAAGAACGCGAGCGGCTGCGCAACGCAACCTTGACCAAGAGCCTCGGTTCTCCCCAGGACGTCGCGCGCGCCGTGCTGTTTTTATGCGAAGGCACCGACTTTGCGACCGGCTCGACGCTGCTGCTCGACGGCGGCCGCCTGCTGAACTGAAAACGGGATAAATTATCTGGACGTATTTTGCTATGATTCAAAAGAATCCGGCATGATTCGCTACGCGCGGAGCGTGAAGAAAAGCCGCTGGCTGCCATTACTAAGTGTGTGACCTTTTGTCATTCTGAACGGAGTCCGCCATTAGCGTAGCCATAGACGGCGCGAGCAAACGAGTCTGCGAGGTGCGTTTCAAGAAGTGAAGAATCCCGCGTGTTCCTGCACGCGTCGAGTAGAAAACGCTGATCGATTACGCGCGGAGGACCGCGCGAGGTCCTTCGCTGCGCTCAGGATGACAGGCAAGAATGCACTGATTAGTGCACAATCCGAGAGATCCACGCTCTCACAGAATGGCGGGGCCGCTACCCCTTTCATTCATTTTTTAGCATCGGCAACTTGAAATCGATCTTGTGCGACAACGGATGTTCTGAATGACGCATGCAGTTTCAGGCGAATACCAGATTATCGCCGATCCAGAGCGCATCGCGGTGCTGGCCAGCGGCGGGATGGATAGTTCCGTGATGCTGGCGAATATCGCTCGTCGCGGCCAGCAGGTCTACCCAGTCTATATACGCGCGGGCATGAGCTGGGAGGCGGACGAACTCGTAACGCTGCGGCGCTTCCTGCGCGGGCTCAAGCTGAGCAATATCAAAAAATTGACGGTGTTGAAGCTGCCGATGGGCGACGTGAGCGGCAATCACTGGAGCATGACAGGGAAAGGCGTGCCCGGCTACAATGCGGGACCCGCTTCAAACTACATTCTCGGACGCAATTTGAGCCTGCTCGCCAAAGCCGCGATTTTCTGCGCGCGCGAACGTATCGGTGAGATTGCAATGGCGCCGCTGGAGGCCAATCCTTATCCCGACGCGCGCCCGGAATTCTTTCGCGCCTTCGCCCGTTCCGTCGAGCTCGGAATCGGTCTCAAGCTACGGATCCTCACGCCATATAGAGGCTTGAGCAAGGGCGAGGTAGTCAAACGAGGCAAGGGCCTCCCGCTTGAATTGACCGTGTCCTGCGCGCGTCCGAAGGGCAATGTTCATTGCGGAACGTGTACCAAATGCGCCGAACGGGTCGGCGGCTTCGCCCAGGCCGGTGTCCCTGATCCTACGCTCTACGCCCGCACACCCCGACTGAAATAGCGAGACCGATCGTACCCGTGACTGAATCTCGCCAACCCGTCTTGAAGTTCTATCGGTCGGGATGGCCGGGGACGATCGCTGATTCGTAGTCGGTGGTGCAGGGCGGACCGGGGGCGAAAAAATGCGCCAGCGAATGCGGCTCGCGCCCCATGAAAATCATGCTGGAAGAGCGCGTTCCATACGCGCCCAGATGAAGGCAGAGCGAATTCGGCCGCCCTGAACGGGGATCGAGCTGCGTCGAATGGTCCGCCAGTAAACGTCCCAACGCGGCGCGCATCGCGAGCGGATCGCGCGCGAAGTCAGGATTTTTCACCAACGCGCCAAAGCGCCCATAGGAGTGGCTGATGCGCGGACACTCGAAATCGTCGATATCGAGATTCGTCAACAGGTGAAACCCCGGCTCCAGCCTGGTCAGCTTGATTTTGCCCGCGGGGTTATAGGCGACATAACTCTCTTCACGAGACGCGATCAACAAATTGAAGGGATTGTAATCGGTGCCGCGCTGGTCTTCGACAAAGCGCGCCGCCTCCGTCGCCGAGCGGCAGCGCAAAGCGTCCAGGCATAGCAGTCCGCGCGAGCGCAGCCGCGGGTTGCCTTCACCATTGTTAATGGCGCGGCGGTTGAGCAGAGCGGCCACCACGCCATGCTCATTAATGCCGAGCCAGGTGCCACTGGCGCGCAGGTCCTTGCCCCCGACTACGTACGGATGTTCGGATAAAACCGTGGGCGGAATGGCCGGGCGTCCGAGATACTCGTCGCGATTCGCGGCTATCACCACCGGATAGTCCGCGAACGCCTTGTAATAAATGGCGAGTGTACACATTGCATGCCCAAACTCGCAAATCGGACTGGGGTCAGACAAGAGGCGAGGGCGAATCTTCTGACACTAGGCGGAACGAAGTGGAGCCGAGCAGGCGAGTCCGCGAGCCGCGTTAATGATGATATAGTCAAGAACGTGGCCTGCCTCGAACGCTACGACGTAATTCTGATTGGCGGCGGCATTATCGGCAGCGCGGTCGCAATGGGCCTTGCGGAGCGCGGCCTCAAGGTCGCGGTGGTCGATATCGACCTTAGCGGCAGGCTCAGTTCAAGTGAAAAGAACGCCGGTGGCGTGCGCGCGACCTGGTGGCAGTCAGTCAATATCACGCTCTGTCGCGCATCAATTAAATATTACGAGACTATCCGCGACGAGGTCGGCTTTCGCCAACGGGGTTACCTGTGGTTGTATGACGCCGCGACTTGGACCCAGGCGCAAGAGCATATGCCGCTGCAGCGCACGCTGGGCCATCCGATTACGGCGCTGACTCCGGCGCACGTGCGTCAGCGCGTGCCCGAAATCGACAAGCTCGAGGGCGTGGCGGGGGCCACCTACGCGCCCGAAGACGGCCTGATCAATCCCAATCTGCTCAAAGAGCATTATCGCGCCCGCTCAAAAGGGTGCGGGGCGGAATTTCTTGACCGGATATATGTGCATGCGATCGCGGTTCAATCCGACGAGGTGCGCCTGCAATGCTGGCAATGCGATGATGCGCTCTCGGACGAGGGGTTGGTGCGCCTGATGACCGAAGACGGACGCGGCGAGGCCGCCTCCGGGCATCTATTCGAATTGAGGGCGGACGCGGTCGCAGTCACGACCGGCGCCTGGTCGGATAACGCGCTCGCATTGGCGGGGCTCAAAAATTATAGCCAGCCGGTCCGCCGGCAGGTTTGCCTGATCGGCAACCGCCTCACCAATTTCGCCACCCAAGGAATGATCGTGGACACCTCGGGCGTGTATTTCCATAACGAGGGGCTGCATATTCTGGCCGGCTATTCGCCGCCGGACGAGCCTCCGGGCCATCATTTCAACTATGATGGCGAGGCGTTTTTCACCACTCAGATCTGGCCCCGGATGTACGCGCGAATGAGCTGTTGCGAGCGGCTGCGCCATCTCAGCGGATGGGCGGGATTGTATGAGGTCAGTCCCGACCGCAGCGCAATTGTAGGACGGGCGGCATCCCGTATTTATGAAGCGCATTCGTTCAGCGGGCGGGGCGTGATGCAATCTTATGGGGCGGGGCAGGCGTTGGCGGAATTGATCAGCGGCGGCGCTTATCGGGAGTACGATGCCAGCGCGTTGTCGCGCGTGCGTTTTGACGCCAATCGCCTCGTGTGGGAGGAATTGCACATATAGGCGGATTTTACGTCTAAACGCGGCTCGCCACGCCTCGCTTGCGAGGACGAGACGCATCAGCCGGGGCAAGATGAAGGCTGGCGGGCTCGCTTGCTTCACCTTTGGTTTACGCTGGTGCGCTCGTTTCCGCCCGAGGCGGGGTTTCCCAGCTATAATCCGTCATGATAAGGAAAAGGAATTGCGCGGCAGGGCCGGGCCAGCCGCAGCCATCGAGGAGGCTGAATGTTTTCATCGATCGACGACGTTATCGAGCGATTCACGAAGCACAATTACATCGCCAGCCGCCGAATCGCCACTGTTATATACCTTGCGGCGGCACTCAAGAAACCAGTACTGGTTGAAGGTCCCGCCGGGGTCGGCAAAACCGATTTGGCCAAAGTGCTGGCGGCCGCTGTCGGCAGTGAACTGATCCGCCTGCAATGTTACGAGGGGCTGGACGAGGGCAAGGCGCTCTACGAATGGGAATACGCCAAGCAGCTCCTGTACACGCAGATTCTGAAGGACAAAATCAGCGAGGTGCTGGTCGGCACTCGCGGTTTGGCGCAGGCGGTCGACCGTATCGCGGCGGAGGACGAAGTCTTCTTTTCCGAACGGTTCGTCCTGCCGCGGCCGTTGATGAAGGCGATCACCTCGGACAAGCAAGTGGTGTTGCTGATTGACGAGATCGACAAGGCCGACGCTGAGTTCGAAGCCTTCCTGCTCGAACTGCTGTCCGATTTCCAGGTGACGGTGCCCGAAATCGGGACCTTCAAGGCCAAACAGATTCCGCTGGTGGTGCTGACTTCGAACAACGCGCGCGAAATGTCCGACGCGCTCAAGCGACGCTGTCTGCATCTGTATATCGATTTCCCCAGCCGCGACCAGGAATTGCGAATTGTTCAGATCAAGGTGCCCGAAGCCGCCGAAAAGCTTTCAGAAGAAGTGGTCTCGGTGGTCCAGTCGTTGCGCAAGCTCGATCTCAAAAAGACCCCAGGCATCAGCGAGACGCTGGACTGGGTCAAGGCGCTGACCTTGCTCAATGTGCAAAGCCTTGACAGCGCGCTGGTCGACGAAACCCTCGACACTATCGTCAAATACGAGGGTGATGTGCGCAAGGCGCAGGAAGAGCTCAAAGAATATCTGCGGCGGGTGCGCGCCCGCCGCGGCGGCACCGAAGCGGCTGGCTCAGCGGGCTCAAGCGACAAGGATATGCTGAATTAGCGCGACCCTACGTGGCCTTCGCGCCGGGTCCGTGCGCTTCAGTCATGAACAGCGTGGGCCGCTTCGGTACACGATGCGGCCGGCGCGGGTGGTATACGCGATGGAAGACAAGCTGGTCGAATTCGCCAATCTGTTGCGCCAAAACGGGGTGCGCGTATCGCTAGCCGAAACGCTCGACGCGGTGCAGGCGAGTGAGGTGACGGGGCTTGCCGAGCGCGATTCCTTCCGCGCCGCGCTGCGCGCCACCATGATCAAGCGCGCCAGCGAGTTGCCGGTGTTCGAGGAACTGTTCGACGTCTATTTCACCGGCTTGGGCGAGATTATCAAGGGCGCGAGCAAGGCGGTGCAGGATGCGCTCTCGATGTCGGACAAGGACTTTCAGCAATTTCTCGATGAAGTCGAGCAAATGCTGAAGGATCACGCACAGGAATTATCCGAGCTGGCCAAGCAACTGCTGCAAAACAATAACGGCCAACTCGAGCGCATGATGCGCGAGGCGGCGCGAGCGGTGCGGATGCAAGGTATTCAGCGCACCATCGAGGAGAATTATTTCGCCCGCGCCTTGGCGCGCGCGCTCGGTCTCGACAAGCTCGAACAGGAGATCAAGGAACTCCGCGAACAGCTCGAGAAACTCGATTTGGGCTCGGCGCTGCGCGCCAAAATGGAGGAGTATCTCGACCGCCGGCTCAAGATGCTCGACGACATCATCCGCAAGTATGTGCGGCAGGAGCGCGAAAAGCGCGACCTTAAAGCGCGTGAAGAGCAGCGGATGAACCAGCTCGCCGATAAGAGCTTCTATTATCTAAGCGACGAGGAGCTGGAAAAAATGCGCGAGGCGGTGACGCGCCTGGCGCAACGCCTCAAGAACATTATCGCGATGCGCCGCAAGCGCATGAAAAAGGGCCGATTCGATATCAAGCGCACTTTGCGCAGCAATCTGGAATACGGCGGCGTTCCGTTCAAGCTCAAATTCGAGCAGCGCAAAAAGGAAAAACCTTCCATCCTGATCATGTGCGACGTCTCGGATTCGGTGCGCAACGCCTCGCGCTTCATGTTGCAATTTGTCTATTCGCTGCAGGATCTCTATTCACGCGTGCGCAGTTTCGTGTTTGTCTCCGATATCGGCGAGGTGACGGAACATTTCCGCACCAACGACATCAAAGAAGCGCTCGACGTGGCGCTGCGCGGTGATATTATTAACGTGTACGCGCACTCGGATTTCGGTCGCGCGTTCCGCAACTTCGTCGGCGATCATCTGGGCGC
>JBOHWL010000014.1:0-9355 GCA_050736615.1 Binataceae bacterium (SeqCode)
GTCGCTCGGGACACCGCGCGCCAGTTAATCCTGTCGTAGCCCGATAAGAATCGCGTCCGACCAATGAGTCAGGGCCACAGTGATTTCTGGGCGCTCGAACGGACCAATCGACGCCAAACCGCGCTGCTGGTCGCCGTCTTCATCGTATTGTTCACGGCACTCGGCTTCGGTCTGGATTTCGTGCTGGGCGACCTGCGGATAATCAACGGCCATCTGGCCGGCGCTCCGATACTCACTGTCGCCGCCTTGATCATCGGTGTCATTCAAGCGCTGGTCTCGTATTACGGTGGGGCCTCGTTGGTGCTCGCCTCGGTTCACGCGCGCAAGCTTGCCGCCGACACTTCGAAACATCAGATGGTGCTCGATGTGATGCATGAGATGGCGCTGGCGGCGCGGATGCCAGTGCCGGCCGCCTACATGATGGACGATCCCGCGCCCAACGCCTTCGCCACCGGGCGCGACCCCGCGCATTCCGTTATTTGTGTGACGCAAGGCCTGATCGACGAAATGGACCGTGAGGAGTTGCAGGGCGTCCTGGGACACGAGATGGCCCACATCCGCGACTATGATATCCGCACCATGATGATGATCGCGGTGCTGGTGGGCGGCGTCGCGATGTTGGCCGACTTCGTTTACCGCTGGATGTGGTTTGGCGGCTTTGGCATACAGCGCGAGGATAACCAAGATGGCAGTGGCGGGGGCGACGTCGGCATCCTGATCGGGATTGCGGTCTTCATCCTGGCGATCCTCGCACCCATCTTCTCCCAGCTCATCGCGATGGCGGTATCGCGTCAGCGCGAATATCTGGCCGACGCTTCATCGGTTGAGTTCACGCGCAATCCGCGTGCGCTGTTGCGTGCGCTTGAAAGGATCGCCGCGATCGAGTCGCCACTCAAGCACGCTTCACGCGGGATCGCGCATCTGTTCATGGTTAATCCGCTCGAAAGCGCCGAAGACGAGCGCGAAGATTTCTGGAGTAATCTATTTTCCACTCATCCGCCGCTTCTCCGGCGGATCAAGCGTTTGCGCGCGTTATTGGACGAATCCGCCAGAGCCGCTCCCGGCCGCGGCTAAGCCTCCATATATGCCCGCTCCGCGAAGTTGCTTCGCGAACGAGACATTTCATTCGCGTTGATGTAAACGATCGTCAGCCATTCGGCGGGTCTAAAATCTCCGTGATCACGCTCGCCAATAAAATCTTTCCTGGAGCCTCGCGATGCCACACCTTTCAACCGACGATCACGTCAAGCTCTATTACGAGGAAGTGGGCAGCGGAGTGCCAATCGTCTTCGTGCACGAATTCGCCGGCGACCATCGCAGCTACGAGGCGCAGATGCGCCATTTTGGACGTGCGTATCGCTGTATCGCCTATAATGCGCGCGGCTATCCGCCCTCGGACGTGCCCGAAGCCTCGCAATATTCGCAGGAGCGCGCATGCGATGACGTCCGCGCCGTGCTCGACGCGTTGGGGATCGAGCGGGCGCATATCGTCGGTATCTCGATGGGCGGATTCGCGACCTTGCATTTCGGCCTGAGACATTCCGAGCGCGCGCGCTCGCTGGTGATCGGCGGATGCGGCTACGGCGCCGCGCCCGAGCGGCGCGCGCAATTCGAAGAGGAAGCCGAAGCGGCGGCGCGTCGTTTCGAAACCCAACCGCTTGCGGAAACCGCGACCGGCTATGCCATGGGGCCGACCCGTATACAATTGCTCAACAAAGATCCGCGCGGATGGGCTGAATTTCGCGACCATCTCGGAAACCATTCCGCCGCTGGTTCGGCCGCCACCCTGCGCGGCGTGCAGAAGCGTCGTCCGTCGCTCTACGATCTGACCGATCAGATGCGGCGATTGAACGTGCCCGCGTTGATTATGACCGGCGATGAGGACGAACCTTGCCTCGAAGCCGCACTCCTGATGAAGCGCAATATTGCCTCGGCCGGACTCGTGATTCTGCCGCGCACGGGACATGCGCTCAATCTGGAGGAAACGGCCCACTTCAATCGTTTCTGCGAGGAGTTTTTTCATCAAGTTGAACTGGGACGCTGGGAGTCGCGCGATCCGCGTTCAATCAGCGGCAGGATTCTCTAATCATCACTGGTATCGAGGAGGATTCGCTATGACGTCATTTAACGGTACGGGTTTACTCGCGGTATGGACCGATATTGACGCGGAAGCTGAGGCTGAATTCAACCGCTGGTATGACACCGAACATGTACCGGAACGCGTTGCGCTTCCGGGTTTTCTCAGCGGTAAGCGTTATGTCGCGGTTGAAGGCCAGCCCAAGTATCTGGCGTTGTACGATTTGGCTGACGAAAACGTGCTCAAGAGCGACGCTTACTTGAAAATCACCAAGTCACCTTCGGAGTGGACCGGGCGCATCACACCGCATTTCCGCAACACCTCGCGATGCGTTTATCGGGAAATCTTCGCGCACGGCGAGCGTCCGCCGAGCGAGGCCAATTTCATGCTGACGGTCCGGCTCAACACGCCGCCGGAACATGCAAAGGAATTCAATGAGTGGTACGAAGTCGACCATGTGCCGGCGCTAGTCGCGGTGCCGGGGGTCTATTGCGCACGGCGTTACGTCGCGCTCGAGGGGAATCCGAAATATCTTGCCGTTTACGAGCTTGAGGAAGCGGGCGTGACGAAGAGCGACGCTTGGGAGCGGGCGCGCAATTCCGATTGGACGAAACGGATACGCCCGTATTTGCGTGATTTGCACGCGGTGACGGCGCGCCGCCTCACTCGCTGAGCCGCTGAGGCGGTATTACAGTTTCCAAAAAGGTGCGCTAAGGAACCGCTGCAAAAGTCACTGTTGTCATTCCGAACGTAGTCTGCGGAGTGAGGAATCCCGGATAAATCGACGGAAAAAAACAGACTCCGCGATTCCTCGCTCGGAACACCCGACTGAGAGTTGTGCAATCCGTTCTCTAACAGGGTGTTGAAAAGGCATGATCATCACAATTGCACGCCTGACTGGCCTCAACACCCTGGAGAAAAAAAATGACTGCCTCCCTCAATCTTCTCCCTCGCTCTTTTTGCGGGGGAGAAAGAGAGGGAGTGCAGGCTGTGATTTTTCAACAGCCTGCTAACGCGCCCGTGCTTCGCGTTTTGCCTGATAGCTCGGCAGCATCGAGATCAGCCGCGATGCCTTCGAGCCGAGCCCCAACGCGGTGAGGTAATCCTGGCCGATAAGCGCGCTATGGCCGGCCGCCAGCAACCGCTGGGCTTGTTCATAGGTGACGGCCTGCTCGCCCGCCAAATCCGCGGGATTGATCATCGCTAGCTTCGCGTCGGTTTGTTCGAGCAAATGTTCCGCACGCAACTTGAGCACCGATGAGCCCTGCAGGGTGACTTCAGGTGCGGGCGAAATCACGGGTTTGGCTACGTTGGCAGCCGGACGCACGGGCGCGGCGTCGCGATGGCTGGTGTCGTGATGGCTGGTGTCGTGATGGGCGCGCGTGCCGGCGGCCCTGACCGCTCGCCGCAGTCGGGTTTGCGGTCGCGCTCGACGAAATGAGGGGACAGGCGGAGGTGCGGTCGCTGCCGTCGGCTCCGCGATGCATGGCACCGACATCGGGCACGGTAGCAGCGCCTTCATTTGCATGCCGGACGGCGTCGGTATTTCAGCCATCCGCACATTATCGGCGGGCGATTTGGCCGCCGATTTGTCACCGTCGGACTCGACTCGGCATGGCACCGACAACGGGCACGGCAACAGGTTCTGAGCGTCTGGCGTGTGAGCTTGCGATGGAGGAAAGACCGCTTCCGGCTCGTAATCCGACGACGTCAATTCACTTTCCTGCGCGATCCGTGTCGGCGCCACGGCCAGCGGCGCGCCGTCAGTATCGCGGCGCGATTCGGCCGTTCGTGGAGACGCGTTGCTCCGATTCCCGCCGGCATAGGCCAGTCCCGGAGCTATCAACGCCGCGAACAAGATAACGCCGCACCAATGGAGGCGCTCTAAGCTCTTCATGTTCCTGTTATTCGCCGTGCAACGGGTGTCGCGAGAATTTACCATTCGCCGAGCCGTTGCGCGTTTCGAATCCTCGTGTAGTCGGAGTTTTTGTTTCAGGAACGCGGTGCCAAGCGAATGCCGTCAACCACATCCTCCGCCCTCGAAAGCACCTTCCCCCACCCTTGAACGATCACGCGCGAAGCATGATTTTAGAACAGCCAAATGCCGGCGGCAAAAACCAGCGCGACCCCGATCATAGCAACCAGATGATTACGTCATCTTCAGATCGGCGGCCGGAACGGCAACCATGAAAAAGGATTATGCACACTATCACACATCGGTTGCCGCCGCATGAATTCGCGAAACTTACTTTTCCCGCCGAACCGTGCTCAACGTTAGCATTACGGAAACCATAATGCACTGCGAATGACGGCGCGCGACGTCACTTTTACGCGCGGCGGAATGCGAAATCCACTTTTCCTCTGGTTTTGGATGTTCTCCAGCCGCGCAAGCCGGCGTTATCCACCAAAACAATGGACATAATTTTCACATCGTTAGTACTATGACGCCGCATATAGTTCTGTTTCGTGATTTAATCTCGCGATCTTCGCTTTGAGCATGGCTGTATCATTGGAAATGACAATCGAATGAAATGACTAATGGAATCATGCGGTTGCATCAATCCACGATGAAATGCTGGTGTTTTCGCGCCAACTCTACCGATTCATAATCAAGAATTGCCCGCTCATCTCCGGCTGATGGCGCAAACATTTGAATGTGAAGATGCCGGTTTGGTGAAAATCGAAAACGTAGGTCGTCTTCGTCAGTGGCGCGAGCATCACGTACATCAACACCTTGCCGTCCGACCCGAGCAATGCGAGATCGTGTTCATCGTCGGGCTGCAAATTCCAAAACTCCAACGCCGTCGGCTCATCACGGCGCATCGCGATGAACGCCGGGCTGAAGGCGTAAGCCTCGCCGAACTTCCGGACTGTCGCCGCTGGTCCGGCCTCTTTGACCGCAACCGCTTCCGTCATCACGGTGATCGAGCTTTTCGCCGCGCCGCCGCGCGAAACTGTAACAATTTTCGTGGCGTTCCCATGCGGTAGAAAGAATCCGCCGGGCAGCTTTGTCTTGATCCGCGTTGGGGTGGAACTCTGAGCGGCGCTGATCGAAGGCTGCAGCGCACCCGCGACCACGATCATAAGGACCGGCAATAGAACCCGCATGAACGGAATTCCCCAATTTGCACTGTGGCGAATCGGGCGGTTCGGCTCTTCCATCTCCAACATCCTTTCGTTGCCCGGCGCGCGTCCTCAGGCGGATCGCTTAAGCCCCGCGGATTTGCGTGTAACTGTCCGCGCATCGACGGGCGGCGATCAAGGGGTTGGCACCTTTGGGGCAACGGGCGCTTGATAAGCGATGGGCGCTTGTGGTGCAATCCGCAAATTGCAGTCACCAAGCGGCGTCGCGGCACGTACGAGACAGAAAGGCCGCGCGATTAGCGCAAAAGGGAGAGTTGCGATGGCCGGGAATTTTAGAAGCAAGCTTATCACCGAAGGGGTGCAGCGTTCGCCCAACCGTTCGATGTTGCGCGCGGTGGGTTTTACCGATGCCGATTTCACCAAATCGATCATTGGCGTTGCCAACGGTTACAGCACCATTACGCCGTGCAATATCGGCCTTAACGTGCTTGCCCAGCGTGCCGAGAGCGCAATCAGAACGGCCGGCGCGATGCCGCAGATGTTTGGCACGATCACGGTCAGCGACGGCATCTCGATGGGTACCGAGGGCATGAAATATTCACTGGTCTCGCGCGAAGTGATCGCCGATTCCATTGAAACCGCCTGCAACGCGCAGTCGATGGACGGCGTGGTCGTGGTCGGCGGATGCGACAAGAACATGCCTGGTGCGATGATCGCGTTGGCGCGCATGAATATCCCATCCATTTTTGTTTACGGCGGCACCATCAAGCCCGGCCATTTGAACGGCCGCGACCTGACTATCGTGAGCGCCTTTGAGGCGGTGGGTGAATTCAGCGCGCACAAAATTGACGAGGAACAATTGCTGGCGGTTGAACGGCGGGCATGCCCCGGCGCAGGTTCATGCGGCGGCATGTACACCGCCAACACCATGTCGTCGGCAATCGAGGCGATGGGCATGAGCCTGCCGTTTTCCTCAACTATGGCGGCGGAAGATGCGGAAAAAGCCGATAGCGCAGCCCGTTCGGGAGAAGAGGTGGTCGCGGCAATTCAGCGTCAACTGCTGCCTCGTCAAATCATGACGCGCAAAGCCTTCGAGAATGCCATCGCGGTGGTGATGGCGGTCGGTGGCTCGACCAACGCGGTGCTTCATTTGCTCGCCATCGCGCACGCCGCGCAAGTGCCCCTGGTGATCGAGGACTTCGAGACTATCCGGCGGCGCGTGCCGGTTTTGTGCGATATGAAACCGTCGGGCCCCTACGTGACAACTCAATTGCACCATGCCGGCGGCATCCCTCAAGTCATGAAGATGCTTTTGAATCACGGTCTATTGCACGGCGACGAAATGACCATCACGGGCAAAACCATCGCTCAGAATCTGGCCGGAATACCGGATGCTCCCGCCAAGGATCAGGAGGTGATTCATCAGTGGGAGCGGCCGGTTTATGCGCAAGGCCATCTGGCGATTCTGAGGGGCAATCTCGCAAGCGAGGGCTGCGTCGCCAAGATAACCGGGATCAAGCACATGGAAATCACCGGACCAGCCCGCGTGTTCGAGCGCGAGGAAGACTCACTTGAGGCAATTTTGGGCGGAAAAATTCAACGAGGTGATGTGCTGGTGATCCGCCATGAAGGGCCCAAGGGTGGGCCGGGGATGCGCGAGATGCTGTCGCCGACTTCCGCAATTATCGGCGCGGGACTGGGCGACGCGGTTGGATTGATCACTGACGGCCGCTTCTCCGGCGGGACTTACGGGTTGGTGGTGGGCCACGTCGCCCCCGAAGCCGCGGTTGGCGGACTTATCGCGCTGGTGCATGAAGGTGATTCGATTACCATCGATGCCAATCGGCGTCTGTTGCAGCTCAACGTCCCGGAGGATGAGATCGCGCGCCGACGCGCGGCATGGCACGCGCCCGCACCACGTTATACGCGCGGTGTACTGGCGAAATACGCGGCGCAGGTATCCACCAGCAGTCTCGGCGCGGTCACTGATTAATAACACCGGGGACGGCGCCATTTCCGTTGCGCGCTTGCCACTATCGCGCCAGCATCGGGTAGTCGGCCACTCGACGATGTTGGCCGAGGCAAATCCTAATAGCTGCGCTGCACACGCCAACGGCCGCGTTCGAGGATGGCGGCGCCTTGCAAACACATGAAGCCGCCGGTCATGCGTTCACTTGCCGGGACCGAGTTGAACAGGCAGCTTGAGCCATCTTCGAGCATCACCCGAAATTGAAGCAGACCCGGTCGTATGGAACCCTGTTTGATAACGCCGGTTTCGTCCATGTTGTAGCAATCCACCGTGCCGGTCGCGCAGCGGTAAAATCCGCTGATTTTGTCCGCGCGCTGCAACACCGTGAGGGTCAGTTGCATGGTGGCGTTGCAGCGCATCGGATCGACCTGCAGCGGGTCGCAACTATCGATCCGGATGCCTTCCCATACGCCGCTTACGTCAATTGTGCGCGACGGTGTGGTGGTTGCCGCAATTTCCTGGGCGGGCGGGGATGCGCGCGGCGAAGTTTCGAGGCCGGCACGATTCAGGTTTGACGATGCGCATCCGGCGAGCGCGGCGGAAAGAATCAATGTGACGACGAACCATCCATGCGAGGTCGACACTTGGATTGTCCGGGAAAAATAGACAAGATTATCAAATGTAGGCCCCTGTTCTTAAACCGGTCAAGTAGCTATTCGTCGCAAAGATCCAGTAGTTCGCAAATTTGGCCGCGCCCTCGCGGTGAGCGAGGAGTGCAATCGTGGTTCGGAAAAAGCGAACAATTGGATTGGAAGCACGGTGCCGATAGGCCTAAATCCATTTCCGCATTTTCAATGGAGATTTTTTCTGAATCAGTCACCGGGGAAAAATTCCGGTTATGATGATGCCTGTGCGCGTGGATCAGCCGTTCGCATCTCCAAGGTAGTTGTCTTCGGGTGCGTAATTCTCAAAACGCGTGTACTGGGTCAGATAGGTGAGCTTCGCCGTATCGGTCGGACCATTGCGCTGCTTGGCCACGATCACTTCAGCCACCCCCGGCTCCTTGCTGTCGCGATGGTACATCTCGTCGCGATAGATAAACGCGATCACGTCGGCGTCCTGCTCGATAGCGCCCGATTCGCGCAAGTCGGCCAGTAGTGGACGGCGGTCCGGCCGCGTCTCCACCTGGCGGTTCAATTGCGACAACCCGATTACCGGCACCTTGAGTTCCTTGGCCAGTGCCTTGAGCGAGCGCGAGATTTCCGCGATTTCCTTCTCTCTCGATTCGCCCGGCTTTGCCGCCCTCATCAGTTGCAGGTAATCAACTATGATAAGCCCCAACTGGCTACTCGGATCGCGCGCGAGCCGGCGGCATTTCGCTTTCAATACCAGGGCGGAGGTGTCGGAGCTGTCATCGATGAAGATCGGAGCTTCCGAAAGCCGCGCGGCGGCCTGAGCGAGTTTCGGAAAATCCTGCTCCCCTAAAAAACCGTTGCGCGCCCGCGCACTGTCCACCCGCGCCTCCGAACAGACCAGGCGCAACGCGAGTTGCTCCTTCGACATCTCGAGCGAGAACATCGCCACGCCGACGCGCGGCGCCGCTTCCATTGCGGCGTACGCGGCGATATTGAGCGCGAGCGCGGTCTTTCCCATGCTTGGACGCGCCGCGATGATGATCAGATCGCCCTTCTGCAAACCCGAGGTGATGCGATCCAGATCGGTAAATCCGGTGGGCACGCCGGTGACCAGTTCCTTGCGCTCGTAAAGCTGCTCCAGCAACGCAATCGAATGACGGCTCAGGTCGCGCATCGTGGTAAACGATGGCGAGATGCGGCGTTCGGCGATTTCGAAAATATTATGCTCGGAGAAATCCAGATACTCGTCGACGTTCTCCGGACCGTCGTAGGCGCCGCTGGCGATTTCGGTCGCGGCCGAGGCCAAGCTGCGCAACACCGACTTCTCCCGCACGATACGGGCGTAGTGGGCGATGTTTGACGCGGTTGGCACAATCGCGGCGAGTTCGGCGATATAAGCCGGGCCGCCGACATGCTCGAGCGTGCGTTTGGAGCGCAGCGCGTCGGTCAAGGTGATGGCGTCGACGGGCTGACTGCGATCGGTCAGCTCGGTCATTGCGCGGAAAATCTCGCGATGTGGTTCGCGATAGAAGTCGTCGAGCTTGACAATTTCCAAGGCCTGATTGATGGCTTCGTTATCAATCAGGATGG
>JBOHWL010000015.1:0-15350 GCA_050736615.1 Binataceae bacterium (SeqCode)
GCGCGCGGCAGAATTCATGGGCGCGCGCCGCCGACCCATGATGACGACGTGGCGGGTCCCCCTGCGATTACTTGGGTGCGCGACCCTCCGGCCATCCCGTGATCGTCGGATCAATTGGATCGAGCGCCACCCGCGCACTCTTCAAATACCCCGCCATCGCTCGCCAAAAACCAGCGCACAGTAGCAGTTCGACCATTGCCGCTGGTGACAACGAGCGTTCGAGCGTACTCCAGGTCTCACGCGAAACCTCGGCGTTGTCCAGCAATTCGTCGGCGGCACGAATCACCGCGCGATCGAGTTCATCGTAAACTGGACAATTCGCCGGATCGCGCACACCGAGAATTTCCTCGTCGGTCATCTTGAGCTGCCGCGCTACGCCCCAATGCTGGCAAAATTCGTACTCCGAACCCGTCCGCCAGCCCGTGCGCAGGATAATCAACTCGCGCAAGCGTGCGTCGAGCGTATTGCGATACATCAGCGTACTGAGCAGATTGGCGACGGCGCCGGCCGCCTTGGGGCTTTGCAGCAACGTGCGAAAAGCATTGAGCTCGGACATGCGCTCATTGATGTTGGCTTGCTGGGCGAGTTTCCGCGCCTCATCGAGCGGCAGCACCGGAATCATGTGTCGGTCCTCCTGATGGCGAGTTCGTCTCGCACGCTAGCAGAGAAAAACACGGCAAGAGAACCGGGCAGGACTCAGCATCCGGCATTAAAGCGGCTTCTCCTCCTTCATCTCCCCTTGCTAGCGAGAAATAGGAATGAGGGAGCCGCTTGCCGAAATGCTTTTCAGAGCCCGCCGACGCAGCCGAGCAAAAGCCAAAGACCGTCACGGATGCGTGACCGATAGCGGCCGCAGACTACTATTTGTCACCATGAACTTTGCAGTACGCGTGAATTTTCTTTAGGCTGATTGCCGGTTACGGTGCGGAGGTGGGGTAATGGGTTGTTTGAGGGGTCCGGCCGGACAATACTCGCATGCACTCGCGCGCTTAGCGCTAACCCGGATAGTCGAACATGGCCTTCGCCGGATCGCGCAATCGCCGACCGGCAACAGCCGCCATACGATTACGGCGCTGCTGACTATCGCAGCGGTCGCGGTCTTTCCTTTAGCGGCACGAGCAACCGTACGCGAATCGATTGTTGTCGATGCGCAAAGCGGGCACGTGCTTGAATCCGATAATGCCACCGCTATCGCTTATCCAGCTTCATTGACCAAGCTGATGACGTTGTATCTGGTCTTCGGCGCGTTGCATAAGGGCGCGCTGACGCTCAATCAGCCGTTGCCCGTTTCCGCGCACGCGGCCGGGCAGCCGGCGACGCGACTGGGCTTGCATCCGGGTGAAAAGATTACGGTCGAGCAGGCAATCCTGGCCATCGTGACTAAATCGGCCAATGACGCGGCGGTGGTATTGAGCGAGGCGCTGGGCGGCAGCGAAGCGCATTTCGCCCTCATGATGACGGACAAGGCCCGCCAATTGGGCATGCCGCAAACCGTATTCCGCAACGCCTCCGGTTTGCCCGACGTGCAACAACACACGACGGCGCGGGACATGGCGACGCTCGCGCGCGCGCTTATTCAGGATTATCCGGGGTATTACCACTTCTTTTCGGCGCGTAGTTTCATTTTTCACGGTCATATCGTGGAGGGCCATGATCATCTGTTGGGTGAATATCCCGGCACCGACGGGCTCAAGACGGGCTACACGCATGTTTCCGGCTACAATCTGGTTACCTCCGCCGTTCATCACGGGCGCCGCCTGATTGGTGTGGTGATTGGCGGCGCCACTTTTCGCGCGCGCGACGTCCATATGATGGCCTTACTCAACACGGGGTTTGCGCACGAACTCGCGCACGCCGAATTGGCCGGCGCCGGCCTGCGCCGCGACTCCACGGAACCATCGCTGGCAATCTCTCCGCACATATCCGCCACTCCGATCGTGACGAATCCAATGGTCCAGGCCACGGCGGAAAAGGAAGCTGACGCGATCGCGGCGCCTGCACGGGCGCTGGCGAACCGGAATGGGGGCGGATTAATCGCGACCGTAGTGAAAAGCGACATGGAAGACAGCGATGCGGCGGTAACACGAGCCGCCGCTCAGCCGGCTCATGAACTAGCCGCGCCGGCCGGCAGCCATCGATGGCGCTCTGAAATCGGCGGTCACTATCGTCGTTCGCGCACCGCCCGCCGTGTTCGCGCCAATATCGTTCACAATTTTTCTCGTCAGTTGCATGGACTGAGGCCGGATATTATTCACCATCGGCGGGGGCGCTCGCGTTTCTATCGCCTTGCCGTCGTCGACCTCACTCACGCGGCCGCGCATAGACTCTGTCGCGCGTTCGCCAGGAAACGTTACGCGTGCAAGGTTGCGGGGCCAAGCGGTAAACGTGGCGTGCTCGAAGCCGCCCGCTGATCACTATCGCCCGCGGCAAGTTGCCTGAAAAGGTCTGGCGTGCAAGGCTAACCGCGTATTGAATGAGAGCCGGGGCGGTTTGGTTTCGCGGGACGCGATCGCGATATTCGCGCGGTTTATAACGCGAGTCCGCGAGCAGGCGCTAAAGATACGAGGCATCGCATGAAAAGCTCGGTTGGCTTCGCGGGCCGCTCCGGCAGAGGTTGCTCCGCGTTGGTCCGGCGCGTGGCTTTGCCGATGATCTGTGGCGCACTTGTGGCGGTCGTCGGCGGATGTGCGTCCGTCAACCAAATGAACGGAACCTCTCCGCAAGAACAGGCGCAGAATATCGATCCGATGCTGCAGGCGGCTGGATTCCAAAAACTTGCCGCGGCAACTCCTCAGCAGAAGCAAGACCTGAAATCACTTCCGCCCTATGAAGTCCACTATTACACCGACAGCAACGGCATTAATCACTATTGGCTCGCCGATCCGGGTTCCTGCGGATGTTTGTTCGAAGGCGGCGAGGCGGCCTATCAGCGCTATGAGAACATCAAGCTGCAAAATCAGATGAGCGAGCAACAGCAGCGCGCCGCCGAAGCCCAGATGCAGATGCGGCAAATGGGCGGACCAATGGGACCCGCTTTCGGCGGTCCCTTCGGCTTGGGCGGGTTTGGCGGCGGTTTCGGTATCGGCGGTCCCGGCATCGGACTGGTTTTTTAGCATTCGACCTGTTCGTCAAGCGTCCACGCGTCAGAAACGTGAACGTCCCAGGTGCTCGGTCTTGCAAATAAGTTACGCAAATAGCGCTGTCATCCTGAGCCGGCAATCAGCGCGAGCCGTGTCGAAGGATCTACGCGGAGCGATTTTCCGGTATTTTCCCGCCGCTTTACCCCAGACAAATCGCTCCGCGTCGATTCCTGGACTCCGGCAGCCTTCGCTCGGAATGACAAAAAGGTGTGAAGTCCCGATTACCAGCGGATCGCGCGATCAAAAACATCACCGATTCTCAGGATGACTTATTGACGCTGTCTGAAGGCATTTACGGGACGCCACACTGTGCCGGACAAGATTTCCGGGACCGATCCCTCGCGCGCGTCCCGCCATCAGATAGTTTGTGACTTTTGGGATTAGCCTCATCGCGTGCAGGCTTGGCGCGGGCTACCATCTTGTGCGATGGCACTGAAGAATCCCGCGCCGCTGATAGCGGTAACTGGAGGAGCCGGCTTCATTGGTTCCCATCTGGTGGACGCGCTGGTTGCGCGCGGGTTCCGTGTGCGCCTGATTGACAATCTCACCACCGGACGCCGCGAATGGCTCAACCCCTTGGCGGAGCTGGTTGAACGCGATATCCGCGAAAACCTGAACCACGTTTTCGACGGCGTCGATTGTATCTTCCATACGGCTGCGATGCCGCGGGTAATGCTGTCGATTGAGCGACCCGTCGAAACTCATCTGGTGAACGTAGTCGGCACGCTCAAGGTGCTGGTGGCGGCGCGCGAAGCGGGCGTGCGCAGGGTAATCTTCTCTGGTTCATCCTCCGTCTACGGCGATCAGAGCGTGTTGCCGATGGTCGAATCGATGACCCCCAATCCGCTCAACCCTTACGCGTTGCAAAAGCTGGTAGGTGAGCAATACACCCGCATGTTCCATCGTTTGTTTGCGATGGAAACACTCACCTTGCGTTATTTCAACGTTTACGGCCCGCGGATGGCCAGCGTTGGCGCGTACGTCACGGTGATCGGCGCTTTCATCCGTCAACGCCTCGCCGGTCAGGCGCTGACAATACATGGCGACGGCGCGCAGACGCGCGATTTTACTCACGTCCATGACGTGGTGCGGGCCAATCTGGCCGCAATGGAATGCGCACTCGCCGACGGCCGCGCCATCAACATCGGGCGCGGCGCAAGCCTGAGCGTGAATCAAATTGCTGCGCTCATCGGCGGTCCCGTGATCAAGCTGCCGCGGCGGCTCGGCGACCCGCGCGCCACGCTCGCCGATATCAGTCAGGCCAAGCAATTGCTCGGTTGGAAACCGCAGATCGACACCGAGGAAGGAATTCGCGAGTTTGGTAAATTGGCCGGCATACAGTAGGGAAGCGCGCGAGATGGAATCAGTCGAGCAGGTCTAGCGTTGCGGCGCTGCGCTGCGCAACCAGCATGGTAGCGTGGCATTACATCGAACCGGGCAAACCTGTGCGGAATGCCTTCATCGAGTCCTTCAACAGCAAGCTGCGCGACGCGCGCTTGAACGAGCACGTGTTCCCGGCCTTGGCCGAAGCGCGTGCGATCATTGAGGCCTGGCGCAACGACTGCAACCATATGCGCCCGCGTCCGAGTCTCGACGCCGTGATACCGAGCTGGTTCACGATGCCTAAACGGAGCCAGACAACACCCCCAAGAGGGCGAAACGACCGAGCGCACTATACTTATAAATGGCGTGAGATTGCGATGCAGGCCGGTTACGGTTTGCGTCTCGGTCGAGCCCGGGTTCGACTCTCAGCCGAGGCGTCCAATTCGAAAATTCCACAATCACAGAAAGTTTTCGTTATCAGCGGTGCTTAGGAAAAAATTCGTCATCTGGAGTGAATGAGTTCGTTTCCAGAATATTCAAAGAAGTTTCTTCAAGGCGTCGCGAATCGTCGGATTGGACCAGTCCAGGGCGCCGACGCAATTCCAGATAATCTGACCGTTGCGCCCGATTACGAAGATGCTTGGAATACTGCGCACCCCGTAAGCCGCGCTCGTGGCGTAGCTGGGGTCGAGGAGCACGGGAAAATCGTATCCGCTGGCGGCCATAAACTGCGACACCGCGAGTTTGCCCCGCCGGTTGACACTTACCGTGATCAAGGCAAAGTCGCGATAGGAACGAAAATCGCGGTACAGATTTTCAAGCGAGGGCATTTCGCTGCGACAGGCACCACACCAGGTGGCCCAGAAATTGAGCAGAACCACCTTCCCGCGCATGGCGCCAAGGGCTACATCTGTTCCGTTCAACCCCACCAATGCGAAAGCGGGCGCCGAACGCCCCGCCTCCGCTCCGCTTCCGGTGATCAGCCGAGCGAGCGCGATACCGCCCGCGAGCTCCTTTGCGGTAATCGTCGCGGAAGTGGCGATGCTGGAAGGGGCGGGCGCGACCACCCGGCCAACCAATTTGGGAGCTGGTAAGTCTCGCAAGCGCACGCCAGTAATTGATGCGTGTGAGCCAAGAGGAGGAGGAAGGCTCCCGCACCGTACCGGGGCGGCGTGGAACTTCTGATACTGCAGCGGCTGTAGAGCCTGGCTGCACCGGCGGCCGCCCAAGTCGCGCCGGGCGAGATGACGCAACCTCGCGTTGATAGAAGCGGTAGAGCAAATACTGCGTGGCGGCGGAACCGATCACCAAGCCTGCGGCGACCAGCGTCACAACCGTTCGCAATCTGAAGCTTCGCTTACGCGCCGGGAAGCCGCCTGTGGCCCCTACGCCGAGCGCCTGGCCCGAACGGAAGACAAAACGGGCACCGCCAAAGCGGACCTCTTTTCCGTCACGCAGCGTAATCCAGCCGATAGCGCTCTGCCCACCAACGTAGGTTCCATTGGTCGACCCGTTATCGATAACCTGCCATCTGCCGCGACACCGTCTGACTAGCGCATGACGCTTCGAAACGGTGCTATCACGGACGATCAGGTCGTTCGAATCGTCGCTACCGACAGAACATTGGGATCGGCCAAGTTTGAGTTCCCGCGCCGCGCGGTCGGTCGGATTTACGGCGAGCAGGAAAGCTTCCTGCGCTTTGCGGCGTACCCCCAGCATCGCCCACATCATCTTCCGTCGTAAACGGCAGGATCCGCTATCGCGCTCGAAAATTAGCGATTTTTGCTGCTGATTTATCCGTCGAATTCAACTCGAACTTGTCCGCTGTCTCATCCTGACCGAGCTAGCATATCAAACGTTTAGCTTGTTTAGCGAGGTCAACACTTGGTGAGAAGGGCACATATTGCCGCGATGTACGTGAACCCTGTAGTTCGAAAGGCCTTGGAGGATCCGCCAATAGTTCCTAAATCGGCCCAGCCGACTTATGGGGTTTTCGCTAAAGCCCTCGCGGGCATCATATGAACGCGGCGCATGAACGGCTACAACTTTTCTGCAGTTCCTAAGATCTCCGTATGCCCTAGCCCGCAGGCTGGTTAGAGAAGGGCAGTCTGCACCCTCTCTCTTTCTCTCCCACAGAAAGCGGGGGAGAAAATCGAGAAAAGAGGTCGTCCTTCTCTCAAGCACGTACGTGGGCGGGCGAGTCGCCGAGCCTTGGCCCGAGCCACACTCGACTGCCCGGCTCAGTGCGTTCCGCCTGAGGCTTTTAACGGGCGGCGTTGAGCGTGGCACGCACTACCAAGGCAGCGGCGTCCCTTTGAACACCTGCTAATGATTGGCGCTGAGCAGCACGCCTTGCTCAACCAGTTCACGCACACGCGCCGGCGTATAGCCAAGATAGCCGGTCAAAACCCTCTCGTTGTGCTCGCCCAAAAACGGCGCCTCAAGTTCCAATTCCCCGGGAAATCCCGAAAACCGCATCGGCACGCCCGGAACCTGAAAGTCACCGAGCAGCCGATCGTGTATGGTGCGCACGGTATGACGCTCGCGCAGATGCGGATGGTTCATCGCCTCTTCGAGCGTCAGCACCGGCGCGGACGGAATGCGCGCCTCGCGCAGGAGCGCGACGGGCCTCTCGTCATCGGGCATCGACGCCAGCCACGCGTCGATTATCACGGTCACCTCTGCGCGATTTTTCACGCGCGCGGCGTTGTCGATAAAGCGCGGGTCGGTGGTCAACTCGGGCCGTCCCATCAGCTCGCACAGTTTGGCCCAATGATGGTCGAGCCACGCGAAAACGAAAATATACCGTTCGCGGCCCTTGAACATTCCGGCGGGCGACAGTCCGGGATAATGCATTCCGGTCCGACCCGGCTTTTGGGTTCCGCCGCTCGCGCTGATCATTTGCACGCCGAGGTCATGGTAATGGAAATAAGAGTCGAGCAGCGACACATCGATATACTGGCCTTCGCCCGTGCGTCCGCGATGGAGCAGCGCGCAAGCCACCGCGGCAAGACCATGCACGCCGGTGGAAACGTCGCCAATCGCGAGCATCGGCGGATATGGCGGTCCGCCCTCCTCGCCGCTGAGCGAAGTCACGCCCGCGTAAGCCTGCCCAACAAAATCATAGCCGGCGTCCTGCGCCAGCGGGCCGGTCTGTCCGAAGGTCGAGACCGAGCACATGACGATGCCGGGATTAAGGCGCTTGACGGTTTCGTAATCGAAACCCATTCGTGCGATCACGCCCGGAGCGAAGTTCTCGACCAGCACATCGACGTGCGGGATCAACTCGCTGATGATCTCCTTGCCGGCGGGGCGCTTGAGATCAATGCACAGGCTGAGCTTGCCGCGATTTTGTTGGACGAAGTAGGCGCTGCGATCGTGCTCGACGTAAGGAATGATGCGCGAACGATCGCCCCTTGGCGCGAGTTCCACCTTGACGATCTCGGCGCCCATCTCGGCCATCAGTTTGGTGACGGTCGGACCCGCGACGAATTGGGTGAAATCGAGCGCCTTGTAGCCTTCAAGCAGGTGTCTGGGTGAGTCAGCGGCCATGAGAATCCTCCCGCACATCTCCGGCGTCATTTATACGCGCGGGACCGCCGGAATCTTCACGCTATGATCGTGCTGTAGCAACGTGTTTGTTGGTAACGCAAACATGCGGCGTTGAAGGAACGAATCAGCGTCCCTTGAAGGCCGCTTCGCGTTTTTGCAGAAAGGCGCCCATGCCCTCCTGACGGTCTTCAGTGTTGAACAGAAATCCCATCGCCTGCCGTTCGGCTTCGATGCCGGTTTTGAGGTCGGCGTTAAGCGACATATGCACCAGCATCTTCGCCGAGCGCAACGCCAAGGGTGGCAGCTTGAGCAAGCGTCGCGCGAGGCCGGTCGCGGTCTCGACCACTTGGTCTTTAGCAACGACCGCGTTGACCAGGCCAAATTGCAGCGCCTGAGCGGCGCTTAGCGGTTCGCCCAAATAGATCATCTGTTTGGCGATGGCCGGCGGCAACAGTTTGGGCAATCGCTGGGTGCCACCGGCGCCCGGCAGCACGCCGATGAGAATTTCCGGCACGCCGATTCTGGCGTCTTCCGCCATCACGCGGAAATCGCACGCGATTGCCATCTCGCATCCGCCGCCGAACGCCAGTCCATTCAGCGCGGCAATAGTCGGTTTGCGCAAGTCGTCGAGCGCGCTGAAGGTGGTCTGAATCGATTCGATCAGATTCATGAACTCGGCGCCATTGGCAACGCTGTTGAGGTTCGAAATATCCGCGCCGGCGCAAAAAGCACGGCCGTTGCCGGTGATGATCAATACCCGCACTTGATCGTCGGCGCGCACCGCCGCGACTATTTCAGACAATTCGCGCACCATCGTTGCGTCGATGGAATTTAATTTGTCGGGCCGGTTGAGCCGCACAAGCGCGATACCCTCGTCATTCCTGGAAAATTCAAACGTTTGATACATTAGTGTCTCCCGCCAATGATGAGTCGCTGAGTGGCTCGCCGACAGGCAATAACATCCGCTGAAACCCGTTTAGCGGGCCTGCTAGGCGTACGTTTGATGACCAAACTAGCAGGTTTATGGGCAAACTTGTCTATTCCATCGCGCGCGCGGATACTGGCGGAACGTAAGAAATCAAAAGCCGTCACAATCAGGAAACCGCGCGGCCGTTTGCATGCACTTCCCGATTGGGGCGGATGTACGACGGTGTCTGACAATAAAAACCAAGGGGCAATCCCATGGCGGGCCGTGATTCTGGGCGCGCTCACGATAATTCTCTTCGGCCTGGCGCTGTGGTTCTACAACGATCATCGGCCGGGGCTCGGGCTCTTACTGCTCGGCTTCGCTTTCGTGGTGCCGATGGTCTGGGTGATGCTGGCGGCGCGTGAGGCCGGTCCGGAAACCCCCTTGCGCAGCTTCATTCCGCGGCTAGCCGGATGGCTGGTCTTGGGCTCGGTTTTCCTGGGAATTTTCTGGTGGCACGTGAATCCGCACATCACCGCGATGGAAGCGGGTTTCGCCGCCTTCTACATTATTGCCGCGTTTGTTGCGATGCGGTTGCTCAACCACAAGCCCCATCAGGGACGGCCACCGCTAAGGAGCATCGAGGGGCATCGCCCCGGCCCACCGCCACGCCGCCACGGCCATCGCTGACCAGCTTGCAGAGCAATCTGGGAGACCGCGGCGAACTCTGCTAAAGCTCAAGCTTGGGGCTAGTTCTGGAGGGATTATCGATGAGAGTCATCGACGGTGACAGCCATTTCATGGAGCCACTTGACCTGTTCGAGCGCTATATCGATCCAGCTTTTCGCGACCGCGCCGTCAAAATTGGCGTTGACGCGGCTACGCACAAGCGCACGATGCTGGCCGACAACAAGCCTTTGAAATTGCGCGATGTCGACGAGGTGCTCGGCCTGCTATCCGCCTATGGGCAGAAGGAAGCCGGCCTCAACATCAGCAACTTTGACCGTTACATGGCCTACAACGCGCAATGGCAGGATATGGACGCGCGCGTGCGCTTCATGGACGAGGAGCAAATTGGCGCGCAGGTAATCTATCCCAGCATCGGTATTATCTGGGAAGGCGAGGTCGACGATCCCGCTTTGGCCGATGCGCTATGCCGCGCTTACAACACCTGGGCGTTCGAGCTGGTGTCCGGGCATAAGGCGCGGCTGTTTCCCGCGGCGCACATTTCCCTGCGCGATACGGCGCTGGCGGTGCGCGAACTGCAACGCGCGGCCCGGCTCGGCTGCCGCACCGCGTTTGTCTCCGCCGCGCCGATTCGCGGGCGCAGCTTCGGCCATCCGGAGTTCGACCCGGTGTGGGCAGCGGCGCAGGACCTTGACCTCGCCGTTGGGATCCATCTGGTTTCGCATCGTCATTATACTGGCAGCGATTGGTATCATGACCCCAAGCCGCCGATGATGTATTTTTCAATGAATCTCATCCAGGACCCGCGCCAGGCTCTCACCACGATGGTGATCGATGGCGTACTCGAGCGCTTTCCGAAATTGCGCGTGGGCACGATCGAAGCGATGGTCGGATGGGTGGGCGAATGGCTCGAACGGATTGACTATCGTTACAAATACATGGGCCATACCTCGGGCATGAAGCGGCCTCTGAGCGAATACTTTCAGCGTAATATCTGGATCAGCGGCGATCCCGAAGAAAAAATGTTCAAATACATAGTGCAGTTCGCTGGCGATGACAAGTTCTTCATCGGCTCGGACTATCCGCACGCCGAAGGCTTCGTGCATCCGGTGGCGAAAGCGCGCGAATATCTGAAACCACTGCCGGCGGAGTCGATTGATAAAATTCTGTGTAAGAACGCCCGCGACTTTTACCATCTCTGAGCGGACCTTCAGAATTGGCGGCGAATGCCCCCGCGCGCAGTCAACGCGACCTCGTGCTTGCGGCGAATATGGGTTGATTCGCCGGGTCGCATGTAATCAAGCGTTCGCCAATATGATATAATTCAAGGACGATGACGGCTTGATCAGCGCCTTGCGCTCTCTTAGTCAATCGTCAACCAGAACTCACGACGAGGACACGACGATGGCGATCAATCAGCTCGAACCACCGCAGGCCTATGAAGTCTTGCGCAATGATCCCGCCGCGATCTATCTGGACGTTCGGACCGAAGCCGAGTTTGCCGAGGGGCATGCGGCCGGCGCCCTCAATATCCCGGTGGTTTTCCTGAAGGGGCCGGGCCAGATGCAGGCCAATCCGGAGTTTCTGGAAGTCGCGACGAAAATCTTCCCCAAGGCTCGCAAGCTGGTGGTCGGATGTCTGACGGGCGGACGTTCACAGCGCGCCTGCGAGATGCTTGAGGAAGCCGGGTACGGCGATCTCAGCAACGTGCGCGGCGGTTTCGGGGGCGCACGCGATGCGACCGGCGCGGTGACCGTCACCGGTTGGCGCGAGGCCGGTTTACCCGTATCGCAGGAGACAGGCGAGGCTTCCTATCAGGCGCTGCGCAAAAAGGCCGGATTCTGACGCTCGGATTTCACTGACGGAGCTTGGAGAACACGTATGGCGATTCGGCTCAACCGCATTTACACTCGCACCGGCGATCAAGGACTCACCGCGCTGGTCGGTGGCACGCGCGTGCCTAAAGAAAGCGCCCGGCTCGAAGCCTACGGCACGGTCGATGAGTTGAATTCGATCGTGGGAATTGTGCGGACTTTCCTGCCGGATTTTCGGGACGGGTTTGGCGCGGATTTCGAATGGTACTCCGAGTCGCTGCGGCGTATTCAGAACGAACTATTCGACGTTGGCAGCGAACTGGCGACTCCGGCCGGGGCTGAATACGACGGCATGCATCGGATGGGCGACGGCGAGACCAAGCTGCTTGAAGAGGAAATGGACCGCATGGAGGAGGAGCTCCAGACGCTCAAATCGTTCACATTGCCAGGTGGCGGCGTGCTCAACGCGTTTCTGCATCAGGGCCGCACCGTATGCCGACGAGCGGAACGGATATGCTGGCGGTTGGCGCGCGAGGAGTCCGTCAATCCCCAACTCATCATCTACGTCAACCGCCTGAGCGATCATTTATTCGTGCAATCGCGATGGGTGTCCAAGCGGCTCAACGAACCTGAATTCCTGTGGGACCGGGGACTGCGCATCGACGAAATCCGCCGTGCGGCGCGTCAGAAGAAAGCCGCTGATCGAACGAACGGCGGCCAGTCATGAGCTCTGAGGCATTGGTTATGGCTAGTGGACCGGCGAAAATCTTTTTGCATCAGGCGCAGATCGGCCCGATGGCCAATTTTGTCTACTTTATCGGCGACCCCGCCACGCGCAAGCTCGCCGTGGTTGATCCGGCCTGGGATGTGAACGCGATTTTGCAGTTCGCCCAGAGTGAAGGGTACGAAATCGACAAGTTGCTGGTGACTCATTACCATCCGGACCATCTCGTCGGCGGCATGATGGGTCATAGCGTGCCCGGCGCCGCGCAGATGCTCGAGCGGATCAAGGTCAAAGTTTACCTCAATAAAGACGAAGCCGATGGCGCCAAGCGCGTCGCCGGACTGAGCGATTCGGATATCGTGAAAGTCGAGGCGGGCGATACCACCACGGTCGGGCAGTTGACGATTAAATTTTTGCATACCCCCGGTCATACGCCCGGCTCGCAATGTTTTCTCATCGATGGCAATCTGATTTCGGGTGACACCCTGTTCGTGGGTTCATGCGGGCGGGTCGATTTACCCGGCTCCGATCCCGAGGCGATGTATTACAGCCTCAACCGCACCTTGAAGAACCTCGACGATTCAACCGTGGTCTACCCCGGCCACGCATACGCGGTCGAATCAAGTACGACAATTGGGCACGAGAAACGCCGCAATATGTACATGCGTTTTGCCAATCTCGACGAATTCCTTGAAGCGATGGGTTACAGCCGCTGAGATTAGCCAGCTGAAACGCCCCCCAAAGGAACCCGGTGCGGCTTATACGAAGATCGGGGCCACGTCAGGGAACTCACGATTCTGGGGAGCAGTCGCTCGAATTCATCAAGGCGCCACAGGGCGCGAAGGCTTGACTCCCGAATTGCCTAATATCTTTCTCACGACATGTATGCGGGCTATAATTTCGCGCGATGAATGCCGAATCTGTTTATGCACTGCTCGGGACCCGTTGGCGCAAGAAGCGGATGGAGACCTTTGCCGCGATGTTCGCCCGATCACGGCGCGTCGTTGACCTCGGCGGTACGCCGCGCAACTGGGGCTGGGCTCGCAGCTTCGACGTTACCCTCGTGAATCTTGACCAAAGCCAAGGGAATCGTGGGATCGATTTCGTGTGTGCCAATGCCCTGCGCTGCCCGTTTCGGGCTGGGGCGTTTGAAGTGGTGTTCAGCAACTCGCTGATCGAGCACGTTGGCACGTGGGAAGAGCAACGGCAATTTGCTGCAGAGGTTCGGCGACTCGCGGGGCGCTATTTCATTCAGACCCCGAACCGTTGGTTTCCCATTGAGCCCCACTGTCTGGCGCCGCTGGTGCAATTCGTCCCTGGGCGTGTTCGGCCTTGGGTCGCCGCGTGGCTCACCCCAGCGGGCTGGCTTGTGCCATCGCGACAGCAATTCCAACGCGAGATGCAATCCCTGCGGCTTTTGAGAGCCAGGGAGATGCGGAAGTTATTCCCCGAGGCACGAATTGTCAGAGAGAGATTTCTGGGGATGACGAAATCGCTTATTGCTATCTCTGGATGATCCGCAGCAAGGCGCGCACATTTGGTCTGAAGCTTCCAGCGAGGTTGCAATGCCCGAGAGCCTCGCCTCATCTGCTGCGCTTCAAAAATGTAAGCAACAATGCTCAGAACTCACTGCGGTGTCCCAGCGTTCGTCGCAGTAATCGGACCAAACGCTCGCGCCTCGGCACTTAGCGGGCCGAGGCCCTTCAGTATACCGGTACGTCTTTTTTGTATCTATTGACCCATGAAGCAGTACGTTCCATCATTTGGCATGATCATGTGGGCCTCCTCCCAAAGAGGCGGGAAGCGGCCGGGGTGGAGAGGGAAGGAGCGCTAGTCGTGCGGTCACTTCTGTCGCTGTTCCTGTCCGTCCTCTGTCTCACAGGCACAGCCTTCGCGCAAAATTACGCAATTAAGCCAACGTCCTTGGACGGGATTCAGTTCGTTTCTCCGAACGGCAGCAATTCCAACGACGGGTTATCCTGGGGCTCTGCAAAGCTCACGATCGCCGGCGCAGTCAGCGCGTGCCCGACAAGCGGGCAATGCAACATATCGCTTTCTCCCGAGGGGATTTCCCAAACATCCTCGCTCACAATCTCTCGTGCCGATACGCATATAGACTGTTTGAAACTCGCTCCCATCACGTTTTCCGCTCATGTCCAAATCACGATAAGCGGAACTGATGTGTCTTTTGACGGATGCAGCCTCGTAGGACCCGGTGCAGGCACAGCAACTAGTGCTCCCATTGTTGCCGGTGGTAACAACTTTGTTTTTCAAAACAACGTAGTCAGTGGATTCGGCTCCACTTCCGGTAACGGCACGATAGAGGCGATTGCGGGAAGCCACGGCCTCGTTTTGGCGAACAACGTCAGCGGCAACGGAGACGTTGGAATTTTTATCAATGCGAACAACGGCACTGGTACCACGATGGCCGATTGGCGCATCGCGAACAACGAGGTTGGTAACGGAGTTATCGTGCACGCTACCGCCTCCAGTTCGTCCATCTCCCACGTCGTGATTTCCTCGAATGACATCTACACGGCGCAAAATTCAAATGCGGAATTTGGCGTGGAGGCAGGACTCTTTGGCGGTTCGTCCGTCTCGGATGTAAACATCTCGAGCAATCACATTTATGCCAGCGCTAGCGGAGGCGATGGCGGAATCTCCTGCGTGGGCGTCACCCAGTGCACCATCTCTGGAAACAGCTTTGACGCGAACGGGTTCTCGATAACAAACACCGGAATTGAAACTTCCGGCACGGGAATAATTGAAACTGGTAACAGCGTTCGGCTGGGTACGCTATCGAGCAACTACTTTGCGTTCCAGATCGGCTCAGGCCTGAACATCGAGGGTGCCGTTGTGTCGGGGAACTACGCCTCGGCGTCTTACACAGGGACCGGCAGCCAGAGTGTCGCGTGTTTCACAGTGACTACCAGTGCACCTACTACCAGCCAAGGCATCTCCATCGCGGGAAACACATGCGACGTGAGTGGATCGACGATGACAAGCGCTGCCATATCCGGAGTCTGGTTCCAGGTCAATAACACATCCGCCACGGTCAAAAATGCCCAAGTGAGCGGCAACACGCTCATTGGTGCCAACTTGGATTCAGACGTGGGGGTTTGGGGAGAAGACAACGCAGGCACGATGTCCGGCGTAAATGTCGGGATGAATTTCTACTCCGGCTGGCCGCAAAACCGAGCGGG
>JBOHWL010000016.1:0-7729 GCA_050736615.1 Binataceae bacterium (SeqCode)
GCTCATCTGCAGCCACTGACCCATTGCGCTGTAGTCCGTCTGTGCCCACGACAACGAGGCGGGCAAGACGAACAGCAGCCCGATTGCGAGAATGCGAGCCACAGCTTTCATCGACGGCCTCCTTCGAAATTATGTGTGGTGATCCGTTTGCAAGTGGCGGGGTCCCTACCGCCACTTGCGAGTAGTAAAGACGGCTCAGTATCAGAAGCACTTATCGTCTGAATAAGTGATGGTTGTCAATACGAAAAATTCATTCGAACATCAAGGAAGCTCATCGATACCTGTTTGTGGCTAAAGGTGCGGATTCGATCCCAAAAAAAATCGACAACATAAAAATACGATTGCGTGGTTGACAAGACGAAATAAAAGCGAAATTATTCATGGATGGCGGCTGGATTCAATCTCCTTCAAACGGCCTTCGCGGATAAATACGCGTCTATCCCGGGATTTCGTCATCTTCTCGCCTTTTCCGGCGAATTTCGCGGCCGCGAATTGACCCCTAAGCAGCGGCGGCTGAATTCGGGTTTACTCCCCCTCGACCGTCTCCTTAACGGTGGTATCGTTCACGGTCGCATCAGCGAAATTATCGGCGTGCCCGGCACCGGCAAAACTTCACTCGCCGCCGCCTTTATGGCGCATGCGACCGCCCGGGGTGAAACCTGCGCCTGGATAGATTCCTCCGGCAGCTTTGACCCCGCCAGTATCGCGGCAGCGGGAGTGGCCTTGGCGCGCGTGCTGTGGGTCGCGACGCCCGATAAAAAAACCGATATATCAAATAATTTTCGCAATGCCGCCACTCATCATAACTATTTAAACGATTACATTAATTGCCCAGGTGAATGGAGAGCGGCTCTCAAGCGGCCTTACCGTTCTCCTTCGGCAGCGCTTGTCAAAGCTGCGGAATGGCTGCTCGTGGCTGGCGGCTTTGGCCTGATTGTGCTCGATTTCAAAGAAGTGCCGGCTTTACCACAGGCGGTCGCACTCAGGTTGGCACGGGCGGCGGAACGAAGTGGCACGGCCGTACTGGTAATAGCGGCGCGGCGGATGTGCGGCACGTTCGCCGCCCTCAGCCTGATGGTGCGATGTAATCGCGCGGGTTTCAGCCGCTCCCATCCTAAGGCGCCTATTTTGTTTGACGGTCTCGAACTGGAGGCGCATGTCGCGCGCAATAAACTGGGTGGCTCGGGCGGCACCATCACTTGGAAGGCCTTGGCCCATCTGGAGGGCGCCAACGATTTAGCTTTTGATAACGTTGTGGCGACGGCGGGTGTGCGGGGCCATGGACGGCATGACGGTCGGGCGCTTATGCAAACGGCGCCTTAAGCCAGCATGAGAGCGCCGCCATGCCAAGGATCGCCTGCCTGGCCGTGACCGATTTTGCCGTCGCCGCAATTGCGCGCGCCAATCCAGACTTGCGCGAACGCCCCTTTGCCCTGCTGTGCGCATCGGCACGTGCATCCGGCCCCGGCGGCTATCAGCCGCATAGCGAACTCGCCCACGTTTCAGCGCCTGCTAAAACGGCGGGCGTACGTCCCACGATGACGGTGGCGCAGGCGCGCGCGCTGCTGCCCGAACTGATCGTTACCCATTCATCCGCCGCGGCGGAACGCGCCGCCGCCGACGCTTTGTGCAATGTGGCCGAGTCGCTTTCGCCACTGATTGAAGCGGGTGAAGCGGGCTGCGTATGGCTTGATCTGACCGGCGCGGAGCGCTTTTTTCATCATTCCATGCGCGCCCATCATCCGCGCCCCATCGATTCATCCGCTTCCGATGTTGAAGACGAAATCGCGGCCGAACTCGCCGCGCGCGTACGCCGAATCGGTCTGGAAGCGGCGGTGGGAATCGCGGCGGGCAAGGAAATCGCGCATCTGGCCGCCCGATGCGGCGGGATCAGAGTGATCGCGCCGGGACGGGAACGCGAATTCCTTAATTGGATGCCGCTCGACCTGCTGAGGTTGGAAAGCGACGGCGAAACCCGCGGACTCGAGTTTACCCTGGCACGTCTGGGTATCCGGCGGCTGGGGGATGTGGCGCGGCTCGACAGCCGCGCGGCCGGCAATCGCCTTGGCTTGCGCGGCGCCAAACTTATCCGGCTTGCACGCGGAGAAAGCTCGCCATTGATCCCGCGCCGCACCGCGGAAACCTTCGCCGAAGCCGCCGACCTGGAATATAGTGTCGAAAATCTTGAAGCGCTCGCCTTCGTGATGCGTGCGATGCTGGTGCGCTTGACCGAGCGGCTGGCGCTACGCGGGCTGAAAGCGGGCGATCTGATAATTGCGCTTGGGCTGGCCGGCCATCATCAAGACCATCGCCGTATTGTGGTTGCCGCGCCCACTAACGAAGTGCGCTCATTGCTGGCGCTGCTCACTTTGAACCTCGAAGCCGCCCCGCCCGACGCGGCGGTCGAGAGTGTGCGGCTCACAGTTGAACCACGCACACCACGGCCGGCACAAAAGGACATGTTTCTGCCGCCCGCGCCCGCGTCCGATCGGCTGGAAACCGCGATCGCTCGGATAACCGCCTTATGCGGTCCGGAACGGGTCGGGATGTTCACCGCCGCCAATTCATGGCGACCCGAGGCGATCCGGCGCGAGCGCTTCAATCCACCCGCCACCATGTCAGACTCTCACGCGGCTCATTCCGGAAACGGCGGCGTCAGCCGAATGGTGCTACGGGCGATACGGCCGGCGGAAGAACTCGAAGTGATGTGCGTGCGCCAAATTCCGGAATTCGTCCGCGGCAAAACCATCTGCGCGCGCGTGATTACGGCCACCGGCCCATGGCGGCGTCAGGGGGAATGGTGGGCGCTCGCGGTTAATAACGAGGAGGCCGCCGACTACGCGACGAAGCGGGAATGGGGCGCGGCACCGGCGGCTTACGCGCGCGACTATTACGAATTGGCGCTGGCTGAGGGCGGCGTTTATCGCGTGTATTATGATTTGTATTCGGGACGATGGTTCACCGATGGCATCTACGACTAACTGATTTTGAGACTTGCGCGGTCCCTTGCCTTTTAGCAGGCCGTTGATAAACCGCAGCCTGCCCCCCCTCTCTTTCTCCCCCGCAAAAAGAGCGGGGGAGAAGATTGAGGAAAGCACCGTCTTCACGCCGGGTGTTGAGAACGCTCAGGCATCCAGTCGTAATGATCATGCCTTTTTCAACACCCCGTTAGGGGAACCTCCGCCCAAGCTCCAGTTGTCATTCCGAACAGAGTCTGCCTCCAGCGCAGCCACAGGCCAAGCTTCCTGAAATGCGCTTTTTAGCGCGCGCTATGCTATGAAACCGGCGACAGCAAAGGAGCCGGTATCATGGCGGTGAACATCGAAGGAACTTGCGAACCGCGCTTCGAGCGCGTGAAAGAGGCATTCGCCGAGAATTTCGCGATTCGGCGTGAATACGGCGCCGCCGTGTCCGTGACGGTCGACGGCGAGAGCGTAATCGACCTGTGGGGCGGACACGCCGACCATGAGCGCACGCGTGCGTGGACGCGCGACACTTTGGTCAATGTCTTTTCGACCACCAAAGGGCTGACCGCGATGTGCGCGCTGCGGCTGGTCGATCAGGGCAAGCTGGAACTTGACGCGCCGGTCGCACGTTACTGGCCGGAATTCGCCCAGGCGGGCAAACAGGCCATCCCTGTGCGCGACTTTCTGAGCCATCGGGCGGGTTTGCCCGCGATTCGCCAGCCCTTGCCGAATGATGCATTCTATCGATGGGATTTCATGACCGAGGTGCTAGCCGCCGAACAGCCTTGGTGGGAGCCAGGGACCAAGCACGGCTATCATGCGATTACGTTCGGCTGGTTGGTGGGCGAAGTTGTGCGACGGCTTTCGGGAAAGAGCCTCGGCACGTATTTTCATGATGAAATCGCCGCGCCGCTTGGAATCGACTGCCATATCGGGCTTGATCCGCGTGACGATTCCCGCTGCGGACAAATGATTGCGTCCCCGCCGCCTCCGCCCGATCAGATGAACATTTTTGAATATGCGATGCGGCATCCGGAATCCGCCACCGGCAAGGCTTTTATGAATCCGCCGACGGCAATGAAGCTCGGCGCGGTGAACTCGCGTCAATGGCGCGGGGCTGAAATCCCCGCGGCCAACGGCCATACCACGGCGCGCGCCCTGGCGCGACTCTATGGCGCACTGGCCCGTGGCGGTGAAATTGACAACGTGCGCGTGCTCAGTCCGGATGGTATTCGACGCGCCTACACCGAACAGTCACATGGGACCGACGAGGTCTTACGCATCCCGACCCGTTTCGGCGCGGGCTTCATGTTGACGCAGGCGCACGATCCGATGGGGCCGAATCCGCACGCGTTCGGACATCCGGGGGCGGGCGGTTCACTGGGATTTGCCGATTCTGATGCGCGCGTCGGCTTCGGCTACACCATGAACAAGATGGGTCCGTATATTCTCATTGATCCACGCGCGCGGGCCCTGATAGACGCGGTGTACGCTTCGCTCTAACAGTTTACGCGGCAAACGACCGATCGTTACCAGTTTATCTGAACAATCATGACGACAGTCGTCCAACCAGCGGCCGATTGATAAATCGTCGGAGCCAAGCCCGCCGACTCGCGATGAAGAATCAGCGAGCCGCGAGGACTGCGCCGAGGCAATTTGACCCGGGCTCGCGAGCGGGTCGAGGCTGTTGTCGGCATACTTTTGCGGCGACGAGATGCAGGTATGCGCGGAAACCGAAGTGCGGATGTCGAACACCTCGCAACAACCGGATAACAGGAAAAGCGACACATAGCTTTAGTTTTATGCCCTTGGATCGTAACATGGGGGGCCTGCCAATCATCGGAGCTTGCCGATCACTGGCAGCGGAATGAACTACGTGGGAGACCTCGCTGATTGAGATTGGAAGGGTGGCGCTGATTCCGGTAAGGATTCGTTGTCCGTCTGACGGTATAAAGAGCCTCTGGCGCATGGACTAATTCGCGATGTTGATGACTTGGTTTCCGGTGGCAATCACCTTGGTCGTGGCGGGAATCGCCGTCGGTAGCATGGTGATGGCCAGCCGCATGTTGGGCCCGCGGCCGCCCAAGAACACGGTAAAGGGCGAGGCGTTTGAATGCGGCAATCCGTCCAGCGGCAACGCATGGGGCCGCTTTTCCGTCCGCTTTTATCTCACCGCATTGTTGTTCCTGGTCTTTGACGTGGAAATCGTATTCCTCTACCCATGGGCGGCTGAACTGCGCTATTTGGGCATGTTCGGATTTATCGAAGTGCTGATTTTTGTCGTGATTCTCGCGGTTGGTTTGGTCTATGCCTGGCAACGCGGAGTTTTTGACTGGACCTGAGGGCCAGGAATATCCGGTCAACGAAAGAGGCGGATGCCCTATCAGCGGCAAAACGTGATGGGTTGAGCGTCTTTAAGCGGCGGCGTGGCGCGGCTATCATTCACTTCGAGCGGACTCAATCACCGTTGACAAGTTGATGACGGATAACCGCGGCAGCTCCGCCTCGGAGCCTCCAAAACGCATTTTGATCGTGCTGCTGGGCGCGATTGGCGATGTCGTGCGCGCGCTGCCGTTGCTCGGCCGTATGCGCCGCGCGTGGCCGCTAGCGCATATTGCGTGGGCGGTTGAACCCAAATCACGTCCACTGCTCGAAGGCCATCCGTGGCTCGACCAGCTTATTGTCTATGAGCGGACACGCGCGCCGTGGTCGTTCGCGCCGTTTTTAATCGAGGTGCGCCATGGGCATTTTGACCTGGTGCTCGACCTGCAGCGTCATCTCAAGAGCGGTTTGGCCTCCTTGGTGTCGCGAGCACCCGAACGTCTGGGCTTCAGTGCGACAAATACGAAAGAGCTGAACCATTGGTTTTCGTCGCGGACCATCGGGCCACAGCCGAGAATGCGGCTCAAGCTGGCGCAGTATCTCACCTTCGCCGATCGGCTCGAACTGCCGCCGACGCCGGTGGAATTTGGCCTGCGTCCGTCATCCGACGAGAGCCGTCGCGTACGCGCCTTGCTGGCCGACGCGCCGCAGCCGCGGTTGGCGGTGATCCTCGGTTCGTCATGGCCCAGCCGGGTCTATTTTCCCGAGGCAGTCGCGGCGGTAGTCCACAATCTGGCCGCGCCCGCCGATCACGCGCTGTTTCCGATTCTTGTAGGCGGCCCGGAGGAACTGGCCTTGGCGGCCGAAGTGACACGTTATCTGGGCTCGACGCGATGCTTGAACTTGGCCGGGCGTACCGGCTTGCGCGATTTGTTCGCGCTCTTTGAAGAATGCTCAGCGGCCTTCGGTCCCGATTCGGGGCCGATGCATATTGCGGCGGCGATGGGATGTCCGGTGGTGTCGCTCTGGGGCGCAACCGCGCCCGCGCGCTCGGCGCCGTGGGGTTTTGCCGATTTTGCGCTGGCCGCCGAGATCCCCTGTCATCCATGCTATTTGCGCCGGTGCCCTATCGGGCGTGAGTGCATGCGCCGCATCGCGCCTGAAGAGGTCGCCGCGGCGCTCAGACGCGCCCTCGTGACCGTGCATGAGCGCCCGGTGGAAGCTTCGATTGACGCACATGAGAGCGCGCGCGACGACGCACCGGGCCTTGTCATCGGGGATTCATGAGTACGGCGGCACCATCGTCAACTCTGGAATGCAACGGCTGGCGGATTCACCTCGGCGAGCTTGACACCGGGATCGGCGAGCCCGCAAAACTTCTCACGTCCGCTGTAATGGCGATCAACGCGCCAGCCGCGCCGCATCGCCGCTCCCGTCATGCCACGACTTATCGCATCCAGGGCTCTCCACAGGTCAACTTCCGTGAGATGTTTGTCAAGATTCTGGACGCTCCCACGGGAACCGCCTGGGTCAAGCGCTTGATCCGTGGCTCAACCGCCGCCCATGTTCTCCGGATCACGCGCGCGCTCACCAGCGCGGGGGTTGCCACTGCCCCGCTCTTATTTTGGGGTCACGAGATCATCGGCGGAAGGGAGTTCCTGCTCACGCGCCGGGCGGAGGGTGAGGGCATCTTCAACGCGATAGACGCGCTTAAGACGGGCCCGCCGGTCCACAAGTGGGCGCTGATGCGCGCGCTGGGCCGGGAGGTCGCGCGCCTTCATCTGAGTGGCTTCGTACATGGCGACCTGACTCCCTACAACATTTTCGTGATTCGCGATGAACCACCGCGTTTCGTCTTCATCGACCATGAACGCACACGGCGCAATTTCGCCGTCGGACGCAAGCGGCGCCAGTTGCGCAATCTGGTGCAACTGGGCCGCTTTGCGGTGCCCGGATTAAGCCGCACCGACCGAGCACGGGTGCTTGACGCGTACGCGGGGGCCTTTGGTCTCCGCAAGCCGCGCCGGCTGCGTCGGCGCGTGGCGAATATGTTGCTAAAGCGACAATCGCGCGACCGACGATCCGTCCATCGCTCAGCCGGCCGCGCATCGGTGCGCACGTCGGTGGTTTGAGGAGCACGGTAGCGCAATGGCGCCAATCGCAATTTCGGTGGTGATCCCAGTCTACAACGAGATCAATACCATCGGCCAGGTGATTGAACGCGTGCTCAAATGCGGCTGCGAAGTTGAAGTGCTGGTCGTGGATGACGCCTCGACTGACGGCACTCGCGAGTTTCTCAAGCGATGCGCGGATCCCAACGTTCATTGTTTTTTCCATGCGGTCAATCGCGGCAAGGGAGCGGCCCTGCGGCTCGGCTTCGCCGCGGCGAAAAAGCCCTTGGTAATCGTGCAGGACGCCGATCTCGAATATGACCCGTGCGA
>JBOHWL010000017.1:0-5993 GCA_050736615.1 Binataceae bacterium (SeqCode)
TCCCGCAATTCGTCACTCATCCGCTGCGGTTCATGAGGCTGGCTTCGGTCGCGCTTTAAGAGTTCGCCGAGCGGCCGGGCGTCGGCGGCTTCGTCGAACACGCGCAAGGCATAAAGCCATTCGGAGAGATCGAGCAGTGGGCGCAAATCGACAATTTGACTCGGTTCTGTGGAAGTCTCTAGGCGCCCGTAGTACACGCCAGCCAACTCAATGCGGCGCAGCGCCGAGACATATTGCACTGCCAGCAAGGTGAACATCGCAAGGTGCCGCGGGCCGTGAGTCACATCGACCATCAGGTCGGTAGGTGCTGGATCGCGAGGGATTCGGTCGGCCACTTTACGCGAGAACGCGGCGAAATTGTTCTGCTCCTGCGCGGCCACATCGGCGCAGGTCACCTTGATCTCGCATCCCGCCAAATCCTGCTCCAATAACGGCCAACTCGTCTTGCGCGCTTCCGGCGTACACAGGGCCACGATTTCCGACGGTCGTAGTGTTTGCGGCAGGAGCTTGATCAACGCGGCTGGCGCGAGCCGCGCATCGACGGGCTCAGCCCCATCGAAAGCGTAGCGGGCGGGCTTCGGTGTATTGCCCAATACGGTAACGAGAGTTCGATTCATACCACGTCTAATCCGTTGTCCACTACGCCATGTTATCTCTAAGGTCAAACAAGCCTATTAAAATCGAGCTACAGGCGTGATGCGCGGTGCTGATATTCCCAGCTTGGCCATGATGTTTTTCTCCAATCGAAAAAAGCCCGTCCTCTGGACGAGTAATATGCTATGCGCAATCAATGAGCGCGGGAGGATGCGCGTATGCAGAACTGGCTTCCAATGCCGGCCTCGTCTGCCTCGACTACCCGTTCCATCCGCCCGGAAAACCGGCGCGCGCCCGCGTCAAGCATCTCGAAGCGATGCGCACGCCGGCGCTAATCGTACAGGGGACGCGCGACAGTTTCGGACGTCCCGATGAGGTCGCGGCCTATCATTGGTCGAAACAGGTTCGCTTTAAGTGGATCGAAGATGGCGACCATTCCTTCAAGCCGCGCGCATCAGGCGAAGCGAGGCGGAGTCGAGCGCATCAGGGGAGCCCGAAGGCGGCGCGAGCAAGCGAGCTTGCGCGCATGGATTCGGTTCCACACTTCATAGTCAGCTCGCCGCCAGCCTCGGACGGATTTGCTATGGTTCGCCACAGCGCGCGGCAACTCAATCACTCTTCCCCGCCGTGCTGCTTCGATCTCGAGTCTGGTTGGCGGCAGATCGCGATCACCTTGCGCTATCGCGAAGTGCCCGCTTCAGTCCGCGCGAAGCGATTATGCTTTTTCTCAATGACAACGCCATAAAAAGCCCATCGCTTCGCGTTGATCCTCCCGCGCTTCGGCATATGCGGGCAAGCCGAGGCGTGGGCGCGTCAAAGAGAACGATGTTTTAAAGATCTTCGCGATCAGTGGATATCAGGTCCGACGGCATTACCCGCGACCGTCAGAATGCGCGCGAGCGCGCCCAAGTCGTCGTCGTTGTAAAAATCGAGCTCTAGCCGTCCAGGCGCATTGCCTTGTCGCGGCACGATCCGCACCTTGCGTTTGAGCGCGCGCTGTACGGCTTCCACTAGCGCTGTTATATTCGGATCGGCGACCGGAACCGCGTGCAAATTGGTGGGCGTCCTGGTGACCTTGGGAACGCGATTGGCATTGGCGAGTTCCTCGGCTCCTCGCGCGGAAATCCCACCTTTCACGATGCGGCGTGCCGTCGCGATTTGCGCCTCGGCCGAGCCCATCGCCAACAACGGACGCGCCTGCCCGGTACTCAACAGCCCTTGCATCATCAGATCGAGCACCGGTAGCGGCAGTTCAAGTAGACGAATCCCATTGGTAACGTAAGGACGGCTCTTGCCGATGCGCGTGGCGATATCGTCGTGGCTTAGACCGAATTCGCGGTTGAGCCGCATAAAGGCGCGGCCTTCTTCCACCGCGTTGAGATCCTCGCGCGAGAGATTTTCCACCAGCGACATCTCCAGCGCGGCGCGATCATCGAGTTCACGCACGATCACGGGAACTTCACTGAGACCGGCGGCGCGCGCCGCCCGCAGGCGTCGTTCGCCGGCGATAAGTTCGTAACCCGTGTCCGCAGCCTCGCCGCTGGCTCGTCGTACAATCAACGGTTCGATCACACCCTGGCTTTTGATCGCCTCGGCCAGTTCGTTCAAGGCTTCGGGATCGAACTGACGGCGCGGCTGAAACGGGCTCGGGGCGATTCGTTCCGGCGCAACCATGCTCAGGGTCGGACCGTGCGCCTGACCGTCGCTGGTGACTGCGGCAGGCTCACCCACGGTGCTTTCAATCAAGGCGTCGAGACCGCGCCCCAACGGTTTGCGCATAAGCTAACCTTCTTCTCGTTGACCTTTTTTGGCGCGTTCGTTTTCGCGATTGAAGAGCGTCTTCAAATTCCACGAACGTCGTTCTTTTTTGCCGTTCTGAGGCTTCATTTCGGTGCTGACGGAAGTGGCTCCATTCAGATCGGCATAAAGGATGTGATCGCGCCGCAGCATCTCGGCGGCCAGCGCTTGGTAGGCTTCGGCGCCGGCCGACTTACCGTCGTACTCGATCACCGACAGGCCATGGCTGGGGCTTTCGGAAAGCCTGACGTTGCGTGGGATGACGCTTTGGAAGATGAGTTCTGGGAAATGCGCCTGCACCTCATGAGCGATCTCATGACTTAGGCGATTGCGCGCGTCGAACATGGTTAGGACCAGGCCTTCGACCTGCAGGACGGGATTAAGTGCGCCGCGAATTTTCTTGATGGTGCTCATCAGGGCGCTCAGTCCTTCAAGCGCATAGTACTCGCATTGCATCGGTACCATCACGGCGTCGGCGGCAACCAGGGCATTAAGCGTCAGCAGGCCGAGCGAAGGCGGCGTATCGATGAGGACGTAGCCATATTGATCACGGATGGGGTGAAGGATGTCCTTGAGGCGGCGCTCGCGTCCGTGCCGGGTTGCCAGTTCGATTTCGGCGCCAACCAGGTCGGGTCCCGAGGGGGCGAGGAAGACGTGTTCGCGGACGGATTTGACGGAATCCGTCAGCGCGATGCGGCCGATCAGCGCTTCGTAGGTGGTTTTGCCGGAGACTTTGACGGCCGAGATTTTAGTATCAGCGACCAAGCCCGAGGTGGCATTACCTTGAGGATCGAGGTCCACCACCAAAACGCGGCGAGTCGCATCGGCGAGCGCCAACGCGAGGTTGACCACCGTGGTAGTTTTGCCGACTCCGCCTTTTTGATTGGCTACCGCGACCAGCCGCCCCACATCAGCACCGTTCCGGCGCGCCCGAATATTTTCACCTAATGCATTGTCTCACTGTTTCACGTGAAACATGGCGAGCGCCTGCAGGCATCTAACCACGCGTCCGACCGCAAAGTAAAGCTGGTTGGCGCTTCCGCCTTTATTTTTGGCGTATTGCCCCCGAAATCGCATCAGCGGTGGGTCCAGATGAGCAGAACTCGCTTCATTCGTATCACGCCACGTTCGAGCCAGTATTCATAGGTCTCATCCAGGTTCAAGCCGTACGCGCTACCGGCGTCAGTCTCGAGTCGCTGCGCGGGGTTGGCGTACAGGATCATCCGCCCGCCCGGCTTGAGCGCGCCCGCCGCGATTTTGAGCGCAACCGCGGGTGCGCCGAAGGCCCGCGCCGTAACCACGTCATGAGCCGCGCGATCGCGCGGCTCGAACTGAGCGCGCACTGCGACGTTACGCAGGCCCATCGCGGCAGCCGCGACTTGCAGGAAACTCGCGCGCCGGTGGCGTGCTTCGAGCAGCGTAAATTGAGCTGGCGTAGCGGCGGCAAGGATCAGACCGGGAAAGCCGGCGCCGCTGCCGAGGTCGAGAACTTTATGGATTGCGTCAAAGGCGTGAGCCAGGACGGATGAGCGCGGGACCTGAAGTGGGGCCAGACTATCAGCGATATGGAAGGCGATCTCCTCGGGGTCGTCGGGACGAGCGGTAAGGTTGGTTCGCGCGCCCCATTGGCTCAGCGCGATGGCAAAGGATTCGACACGAGAGGCGAATTCCGGCGCCGGCGCAAAGCCGCACCTGTGCGCGTAATCGGTCACGAGTGCTACGACTCGGGCTGGAAGTCCGGAGGTGGGAATCTCGCCGCGATGTTTCACGTGAAACGTCAAACTCGCGCAGGTGCGGCGCGTGTCTCTGATGACGGATGTTTCACGTGAAACATCCGTCCGTGCGCAACGCCAGCGCTTACGAAGAACCCTCGACCGGCCGTATTGCCGGACGCCCGCCATGTGCGCGCAAATGTACCGCCAGGATTGACACTGCCGCCGGCGTGACCCCGGGCATCCGAGACGCCTGCCCCAGCGAACGCGGGCGCATGCGCGCCAGCCGCTCGCGTACCTCGGTCGAAAGCCCCGCGACCCCGCTGTAATCGATCCATGCCGGAATCGTCACGTCCTCCAGCCGTTTCAACCGCTCGACCGCTTCGGCTTGCCGCCGAACATACCCTGCGTATTTTACGTCAATCTCGAGTTCCGCCGCCTCGTCAGGCTCAAGCGTCATCGACAGGCCACTTAATCCCAAGAGCGCGTCATAAGAGACTTCCGGCCGCCGCAACAGTTCGAACGCACGAATCGGCTCCTTGAGCGGATTCGATCCCGCCTTGAGCAAATATTCGTCAATCTTACTGCCGAGCGGCACCAGCGTGGCTTTGAGCCGCGCTATCTCGGCCGCCACTTTGAGCGTCTTCACGCGAATCCGTTCGCCGGCGGCGGCCTCGAGCAGACCCAACCGCTCGCCGATCGGCGACAGTCTGCGGTCGGCATTATCCTCGCGCAGCAACAGCCGGTATTCGGCGCGCGAGGTGAACATCCGGTACGGCTCCCCGCCAATTCCGCGCGTCACCAAATCATCGATCATCACGCCGATATAGGCCTGGTCGCGGCGCAGGACGATGGGCGCGTCGCCATTGACGTGGAGCGCCGCATTGATCCCCGCCATCAGACCCTGCGCGCCCGCCTCTTCGTAACCGGTAGTGCCGTTTAGCTGGCCGGCGAAAAAAAGGCCCGCGACCAGCCGAGTCTCCAATGAATCCTTAAGCCGCGTTGGGTCGCTGTAGTCATATTCGATCGCATAGCCCGGCCGCATAATCTCCGCATGCTCCAATCCGCGAATCGAATGCACCATCGCAAGCTGCACGTCGAGCGGCAGGCTGGTCGAGAGTCCATTGGGATAGACTTCGATGGTGTCGCGACCCTCAGGCTCGAGGAAAATCTGATGACGCTCCTTATCATGAAAGCGCATCACCTTGTCCTCGACCGACGGGCAATAGCGCGGACCGCGGCTCTGAATCACCCCGGAGTACATCGGCGAGCGGTCGATTCCGCCCCGGATGATCTCGTGGGTGCGAGCATTGGTATAGGTTACATGGCAGGCTAGCTGAGACTGTGCGATGCGCGCGGTGCGGAACGAGAACGGCGGCGGCGGCTGGTCACCCGGCTGCAACTCGAGTTCGGCGTAATCAATCGTACGGCTATCGAGCCGCGGGCAGGTGCCGGTCTTAAGCCGTCCAATCAGGAAGCCATGCCGTGCCAGGTCCTCACTCAGACCCATGGCGGCAAAGTCGCCGGCGCGCCCGGCTGAATAATTCTTAAGTCCAACATGGACCAGGCCCTTGAGAAAGGTGCCGGTGGTCAGGATCACCGTATGCGCTTCGAAGACTTCGCCAATCTGCGACTCGACGCCGCGTACGCTGCCCGCCTCGACGATCACCCGCTCGACGCTCGCCTGGCGCAACGTCAGGTTCGGCGCGCTCTCGATCACGCGTTTCATTCGCGCGCGATAGGCCGCCTTGTCCGCCTGCGCCCGGCGCGCCCGCACGGCCGGACCCTTGCGCGTGTTGAGGAAACGGAACTGGATGCCGGTTTCGTCGATGGCCACGCCCATCTCACCGCCGAGCGCGTCGATTTCGCGCACCAGATGGCCCTTGCCGA
>JBOHWL010000018.1:0-8240 GCA_050736615.1 Binataceae bacterium (SeqCode)
GTGCCGCCTCGCGGTACCGCAAGGCGGCACGATTTCGATCCCGCAACCGGCCAATCGGGGGTTTTCGCGGCTCGGGGATTTTTGCACACAATAATCAGCATGAGCATATTCACGCACTCGGTCGGACGGGAATGGGGGCTCCTGATCGGTTTCGCGATTATATTGGCGTGCGCGGTCCTGGCCGGCTTTATTCTTCATTACATACTGCTGTTCCTGAATCGGCGCGCCACCCGCCGCCAGGATGGCGAAAGCACTCTCTACGCCTCGCTCGAGCGTCACTGCCGCGGACCGATGAAGGTGCTGCTGCCGGCGCTGGCCTTCGACCTCGCGATGCCGGCGGTGCAATTGCCCCAGGGCTGGACGCCGGTGCTTTATCACATCGTCGGCATTCTCGTGATTGCAAGCGCGAGCTGGCTGCTGATCGCGCTCACGGCGGTACTGGCCGACGTGCTCATCGCCCGCTATCGCGCCGACGAACGCGACCAGCATCGTTGGGCCGTGTCGCGCCGCGTCTCGACGCAGGTTGAGGTGTTCCGCCGCGTCTTCCTGGTGATCATCTGCGTGCTCGCGGCCTGCGTGATCCTCACGACGTTCTCATGGGGCCGGGCACTCGGTGAAAGCCTGCTGGCCTCGGCGGGAATCGCCGGCATCGCGGTCGGCATCGCCGCGCGCCCCACGCTCGAGAACCTGTTGGCGGGAATTCAACTGGCGATTACTCAGCCAATTAGCATTGAAGATGCCGTGATCGTTGAGAACGACTGGGGCTGGATCGAGGAAATCACCGTCACCTACGTGGTGGTCCGCACGTGGGATCTGCGGCGGCTGGTCTTGCCGCTCAGCTACTTCATTGAGAAACCGTTTCAGAATTGGACGCGCACGTCGCCCGATCTGATCGGCACCATTCATTTTTATGTCGATTATCTGGCGCCGATCGAAGCCATCCGGGCGGAATTCCATCGCATTGTGGAAGCCTCGCCGCGCTGGGATCGGAAAGTGCGCGTGCTGCAGGTGACCGAGGCATCCGATCACGCGATCCAGTTGCGCGGCCTGGCGAGCGCAAGCAACGCCGGGATTGCATGGGATTTGCGCTGCGAAGTCCGCGAAAAGCTGCTCGAGTTCATCCAGCGCAATTATCCCGAATGCCTGCCCAAAACCCGCGCCGAGTTTGGTGAAAACCACTCGCGCATTAAAGAAGGGGCGGCACCGGCCGAACGGCGCACCGACCAGACCGGATAGGAGAAAATCCAACCCGTTATCGGTCATCCGGAGGAGTGAATGGAAAAATTACAGCTACTGTGGTCATTCCGAACGCAGGCGGTGCGAAGCGCGGCGCGATGGCGAGCACGGTTAAGCCGTCGCCCGCGCTTTCGACGATCGCGTCATACAATTGCAGGATCGTGAGACTGTCGGCGGAATCGCCGTTGTCATCAACAACCAGAATACGTAGGCTGTCGGCGGTCCGCATCTCGCCTCAAAAACGCTGGTAATCCGAGAGCCTAACCAGCCCGCCCGGACCACCAATGGCAGCGTAGGGCGAGCAGCGCATATAGCGGGTATACTGAAGGCATAAAGAGCGCGTGGCTGGTGTCGCACGCTACCGGTATTGTCAGCTGGATTTGAATGTTTACGCTATCACGCTGAATCGAGACCCCTGATGCCAACACCGACAGGTCCGCAACGCTCGAAGCCGGGACGCCAACCGCAATCGCCACAACGCTTCGGGTTGTGGTGGATGATTCTAATTCTGTTGCTGATCTGGAACTTGTTCGTGTTCTGGCCGCATAAGCCGCATCACGAATTCGCCCATATTCCATATTCCACCTTTGTGGCGCAGGTGAAGGCCAACAATGTGGCAAAGGTACACATTGTCGGTGCCAGCATCAGCGGAACGTTCGTCACGCCCCTTCTTTGGCCCCAACCCACAGCAAAGTCGAACACGACACCTCCAAAAACGAATTCGACTCCCGCGCCGAGCAAGAACAAAGCGCGGCCGGCCTCCACTCCACCGGCGGGACTGGCGCAGGCCGCGGCCGCGCTGGAAGGATTCGCACAAGCGGCTTCCACCCCATCGCCCGCAGCCCACTATCCCAAGTTTAAGACCAACTTTCCCTCGGTGGTCGGCGATGCGCGCCTATTACCCTTGCTGGAGGCACACCACGTCGTCGTTCAGGTCTCGCCCAAGACCGAGCCGTGGTTGCTCGACGTGCTGGTGGATTGGGTGCCGATGTTGCTGTTGATCCTGTTTTTCTGGTGGATGTACACCAAAACCGGACAGAATCAGGCCGGCTTCCTCAATCGTCTCGGCGGGTCCAAAGCCCGCCGCTACGGCGGCAACATGACGCGAGTCACATTCGATGACGTGGCCGGTGCCGACGAGGCCAAGGCGGAGCTGCAGGAAGAAGTCGATTTCCTCAAGTATCCGCGCAAATATCATGATCTTGGCGCGCGCATCCCGAAAGGCGTCCTGCTGGTGGGGCCGCCGGGCACGGGCAAGACCTTGCTGGCGCGCGCGGTCGCGGGCGAAGCCGAGGTGCCGTTTTTCAGCATCAACGCCTCGGAATTCGTGCAAATGTTCGTCGGCGTCGGCGCCAGCCGCGTGCGTGATCTGTTCAAGGAGGCGAAAGCCGCCGCCCCCGCCATCGTTTTCATCGACGAGTTCGACGCGGTTGGACGGCGCCGGGGCGCGGGCGTCGGCACCACCAATGACGAGCGCGAGCAGACGCTCAATCAATTGTTAGGCGAACTGGACGGTTTCGAGGAGCGCTCCGAGGTGATCCTGCTGGCCGCGACCAATCGGCCCGACGTGCTGGATCCAGCACTCTTGCGGCCGGGGCGCTTCGACCGTCAAGTGATCGTGCCGCTGCCTGATCGCCACGGTCGCGAGGGCATCCTGCGCATTCATACCCGCAAGTTGCATTTGGCCGCCGATGTTGACCTGGCCGCGCTTGCGCTCAGCACCATCGGCATGACCGGCGCCGACCTCGCCAATTTATCCAATGAGGCGGCGCTCACCGCGGCCCGGCACAATCGCGGCATAATCGCGATGGCGGATTTCGAGGAGGCGCAGGAAAAGATCCGGCTCGGCGCCGCGATGCCGCAACTGATCAATCCCAGCGAGCGCAGCACCATCGCCTATCACGAAGCCGGGCACGCGACGGTGGCCTGGATCACGCCCGGGGCGGATCCAGTGCAGAAGGTCACGATTGTGCCGCACGGGCAGGCGTTGGGCCTTACCGAGCAGGTGCCGTCCGAAGAGCGTCACAACTATAGCAAGTCGTTTCTGGAAGGCCGGCTGGCCGTATTGCTGGGCGGACGCACCGCCGAGGAATTGGTCTTCGGCGATGTCACCACCGGCGCCGAGAATGATCTGGTAGAGGCCACGCGCCTGGCGCGCCGCATGGTGGCGCGCTGGGGCATGGGCAAGCTCGGCCTGGCGGCGTTTGAAAGCAACAATCAACAGCCTTTTCTGGGCTACGAACTGTCCCAGGGTCGTGATTATAGCGAGGCCACCGCCGCGCGCATCGACCAGGAAGTCCAGCGATTGCTTGACGAAACGCACGAGGGCGTCCGCCAAATGCTGGGCAGTCGTCGCAAGCAGCTTGACCAGCTCGTCACCACTTTATTGCGCGAGGAAACGCTCGACACCCACGCGTTGGAGCAAATCCTCGGGCCGCATCAGCAACCCGTGGGGCCTGACGAACGTCTCCTTCCACGTAGCAACCGCGCGAGCTAATCACCAAATTTTTGCGTAGCCCGCAGGTATTAGCCAAAAAGCTTCACGCAATTGCGGCGGAGTGTTGGTACCCGCTTCACTCCGGGCCTTCCAGCATCGCCGCGGTTCCTCGCTACATGGCCAAATCCTTACTTCACACGCATGGGACTTTATTTGCGGCGAGCGCTCCCGGGTCAAACCACGCGCCATTGAATCAAAGTGGCATGGGGATGGTCTTCGAAGACCGCTTCGACCTCAGCATCAAATGGCGGGTTTTGCATCGGATCGCCCAGCAGATTACCGACCATCCGCACGTGATGAGCGTCGGGCAGTTCGACCACCGCAACGATATATGGGCCAGCGCCCTTGAGGGCCGGATGGACCGGGTTCCAGCATCTGACCCAGCTATATAGACGCCCGCGGCCCGACACGTGATGCCATGTCAGATTAAACGAATGGCATTTATGGCAGATAACCTCTGGTCCCCACTGGAAAGCGCCGCAGCCGTTGCAACGCTGGACCGTCAATTGATGACGCTTGGCCGCTTCCCAGAATTCCTTGTCCAGACCGCTGCGTTGCGCGCGCGGATACGGCAAGCCCTCGGGCAAATAATACTTCTTCTCATTCTCCATCGCGCGCTCCCTTAACCATGCACGATCAAATCGCTGACCGGCGAGACCATCGGACCGGACGCCACCAAGGCAATCCGGCAATCGGGCACCTGGCAGGTGGAATCGCCGCGCACCTGGCGCACGGCCTCGTTCACCAGCTCGAGTCCATGCATGTAGCATTCGGCGATATTGCCGCCGCTGGTATTGACCGGCAGCTTGCCATTGGGCGCGGTGATATTCTCATAGGTGACGAAGTCCATCACCTCTTCCGGCTTGCAGAAGCCGTGTTCGACCAGGGTGATCATCACGGCGCCGCTGAAATGTTCGTAGACTTGCGCGCAATCGACGTCCTTCGCCGTGATTCCCGCCATCTCGAACAGACGCGGCGCGAGCGTCTTGAAATTTGACGAGGCGTAGTCAAACGAATTCTCAATCAGCGCGTTGTGCCGGTAATTCGAACCTTGCGCCGCCGCCATGATGTAGGCGGGCTTGCTTTTGGCGTCACGCGCGCGATCGGCCGTCGTCAGCATCAGCGCGGCGGCGCCGTCGTTCTCCATGCAGCAGTCGTATAGATGAAACGGTTCGACAATCCAGCGCGAGCGGTCGTATTCCTCGCGGGTGAGCGGCCGTCCGTACATCACCGCGCGCGGATTGAACTGCGCGTGATAGTAATCCGCCAGCGCAACCGCGGCCAGCGGTTCCTGGTTAATCCCGTACTGATACATGAAGCGGCGCGTGCGCAAGGCGACCCATTGCGCGGGAACGTAGAGACCGTAGGGAGCCGTGTAGGCGGCGGCGCCGGAGACGGATTCGCTCACCGGTGCCTGGCCAAAGCGGCCGAACTGTCCTTGGGCCAACGCGCGGAATACCACGCAGTATTTCGTATAGCCGGCCGCCACCGCCGCCGCCGCATTGCCCACCGCGGCTGAACCGCCGCCACCGCCGCCGCCCCAGACCATGCCGGCGAAGCCCAGATGCTTAAGGCCCAGCGCGGTGGCCACACGCGACGCCTCATTGCGGTCATTGGCGTAGCCGGAAATACCGTCGATCTCCCGCACGTCAATCCCCGCCTCGTGGGCGGCTTTGATGATCGCCTCGCAGGCGAGCCGGAACTCGCTGACCGGCGCCTGGCCGCGTTTGTAATACTTGGTCTCGCCGAGTCCGACGATCGCGACCCGATCTTTCACTGTATATTCGCTCATTAGTACGTCTGCCCGCTCTCTTTCATCTTATTTTTAACGCACCTCCCAGACTCTATATTCTGAACGCGAGTCGCGGATTCGTTCGCTCGGTCTCGGGCGGGTGCGCCCCGCTCCTGAAACTCAGCGCAACCTATTAGTGTCATTCCGAACGAAGTCTACCGCTAGCGCAGCCGCAGGCGAAGCGAGCCAACGAGTCTGCGAGGTGCGTTCAAAATAAGTGAGGAATCCCGGATTAAGCCGAAGGAAATTCAAATGATTATCCGGGATTCCTCGCTACACTCGGAATGACAAAGACTATGCGAAGGCCCCCTGGTGAACTGTATATTCGCTCATCTACAACTTTAATGCGCGGTCGTGCGATTGAAATGCGGGCAACACGTCTTCGGCCAACAGCCGCATCGACTTGAACCACGGTTGGGGATTATCGGCGTAGTCGAAGGCGAACAGCAGCAAGGTGCCGAACCCGCCCAGCTCCTCGTACATCTCGCCGAGCTTGCGCCTGACCGTCTTGACCGAGCCGACCAGCCATCCGTGATCAACCAGGTATTCGGGCGTAACGTCGGCGTCAGTCACGCGCTCGTCATGCTTCAAATAGCGCGTGAATTGGAAATCGGCAAAGAGCGGCAGCAGATATTCACTCATCATCCGGCCCATCGCGCCGCGTACGCAGCCCTCATAGGCCTCGGCGTCGCTGTCGGCAACAAAGACCTCGCGTACGATGCGCCATTCGGCGCGGTCGGGCGTGCGGCCGGTGCGCTTCGCTCCTTCCTCGACCGCATCCCAATGCGTGGCCACATAGGCCGGACTCAAATTGAGACTGAGCGGAATAAAACCACGCTCTCCGGCCAGCTTGAGGGTTTCCGAACCGGGGCTGAAGCCGGCAATCCCGATCGGCGGATGCGGCCGCTGCAAGGGCTTAAGGTGATGGCGCAGCGTGCGCAGCATCGGCTTGGGCACGTTGACCTTCCAGTATTTGCCCTCGTAATCGAGGCCGCCCTCGCTCGCCCAGATCTTGAGCATGATATCGAGCGACTCACGCGTCATGTCGCGATTCTCGCCCTTCATGCCGTCGACGTGGAACAACTGCCAATCGCTCGGCAGGCCGCTCGCGCCGATTCCGAGCATGTAGCGGCCCTGCGCCAGATGGTCCATGAAGGCGACGCGGCAGGCCAGTTCGGCGGGATGATGATACGGCAGCAAATGCGCGCCCGGGGCCAGCTTTATCTGACGCGTTTGCATCAAGGCCTGCGCAATCAGAATGTCGGGCGCGGGATTGGGCTCCCAGGGTGAAGTGAAATGCTCGCCGATCCAGGCTTCGGAATAGCCGAGCTGATCGGCCACCCGCAGCATTTCAAGGTCGTAATCCTGCCCTGCCTTGAATTCGCGTTCGGGCGGATGCGATGGCATCAGGAACAATCCCAGCTTCATGTGATGATCCTCTGGTTTTTTATTTCTTTGGACCGGCGCCGGGCCAGGAGGCGGTCGCGCCAAGGCCCTCCAGCGCCAGCCCATAGCCTAGATTATCAAGCATCAGTTTCTTCAACTGCTGGGTCAGCGCGACGCGCGCGTAACGCACCGTCAGCGGCGGTTTGGCGGTTATCAGGCGGGCCAATTCCCACGCGCGCGGCAGCAGCGCCTCGCGCGGCAGGACTTCGCTGACCACGCCCAGATTGAGCGCCTCGCGGGCGGACAGCTTCTGCCCGGTCAGCAGGAAATAGCGCCCGCGATTGACCCCCAGCAGCAGCGGCCACACAATGTGCACGCCGTCGCCCGGCACGACGCCGTTGGGAAAATGCGGCGCGTCCTGGAAGGCGGCGTTCTCGGCCGCCAGCACGATATCGCACAGCACCGCCAATTCCGCGTGAATCAAGGCCGGACCGTTGACCGCCGCGATCATCGGCACCTCGATATTCAGGTGATTCATCAACAGATATTTGGCATCATTGTAAATATAATCCCATGAAGTGGGTTTGACCCCGAAGGGTTGCGGACCTCCCTCGCCGTGCGGCACTTTGAGGCCGCGACCGCCACCGCCGTCGATCTCCGCGCAGAAGGCGTCGCCGGTACCGGTGATAATCACGCATCGGTTGCCGTGGTCGCGCGCGAGGTCCTCAAAGGCATAGGAGAGCTGTTCATGCGGTGGCCCGCCCCATTTAAGCTCGGCCTCGTTGCTGTGGAGCGTCATCTGCACGATCCCATCGCGGCGTTCCATTTTGATATGTGAATACTTTTGCGCGTAATCTTCGAATTTGCTGCTCGCCATCGCCCGCTAATGCTCCTATGCGCTGCAAAGCTGGTTTCAACGATTCTACTAAACCTTGGCTTGGAAGCGCTAACGCGATCGGCGGACGCCATCACGCCGCCCGCCTGATGCGCTTTCCACACACGCATCCGGATGCAGTGCTAGCATAAAAGATGCGTTGCTCTCGCGGTCCGCTCGGTCGCGAGGACCGCTAAGCTATGTTGAACGACCTCCGCACTACTCACGTACCGACTCCGAGCCTTTCCAGAATCCGCTCCTGGTACGTATCGCTCAGTCCCGGCAAGCAGACGCTCCTCCAGGACGCGGTGGTATGGCTGGTGGCGGCGCTCTTAGTGTGGTGGGTTACGCGGGGCGTGTCGTTCGACAAGTTCTTTAAGGCACTCACGAACGCTGATATCAAGCTCTTCATCGGGGTCCAGATCGGGTCGTTTTTTCTCTGGTGGCTGGGCGAC
>JBOHWL010000019.1:0-6143 GCA_050736615.1 Binataceae bacterium (SeqCode)
CTAGGTCTCGTGCGAACCGTCGATTATCAACGTGCTTCGGATTATGGCGCCAAACGTGGCCAACTCGGAGTTGAGTTCACGATCACCGCCGAGACCATCGAGATCAAGGCGGCGCCATCGATGCACATATGCTTTCGCGCGCCGCATCGCACCGCCGTGAGGGACTTTCACTCCGCCGCATTGATGAATCGCGGAGCCGACGACGGACGACCGGGCCTTCGTCCACAATACCACCCCGACTTTTACGCCGCGTTCGTGCTGGACCCCGACGGCCATCGCATCGAGGCTGTCTGCCACGCTCCGGAGACGCCGGAAGTATCTTCGGCTGAAGAGTGAAGGAATCACGTGCAAATGGAGACCCTCGGCCAAGCCGCTTACGTCGAGTTGCGCCGCGCCCGCCTCTCGGATTTGGCGCAGTTGCTGGAGCTGATAAAAGGCTATTACCGTTTCGATCACATCACCTTCAACGCTAAATCCGTGAGAGCGGCTTTGCGGGAATTGCTCCAGGATTGCTCGCTGGGCATCATCTGGATAATGCGCAACGCGGAAAAGGCCGTCGGTTACATCGTATTGACCTTCAACTATGACATCGAGTTCGGCGGCCTCGAAGGTCTGATAACCGACCTGTTCATTCGCTCTGAGTACAGGTCGCACGGTCTGGGCCGCCGCGCGATCGCGACCGTTCAGGAGCACTGCCGCTCGGCGGGTATTCGCGCAATTGAACTACAAGTGGAACGCTCCAATAAAGCCGCGCGGCAATTCTACGTCAAAATGGGTTTTCGGCGGCTGCACCGTATGGTCATGACAAAGGACTGCTGATCAAAAAGCATAGCGTCTCTAGCCTGGCCGCAACGAACCGGTCCGAATTTCCGGCTTGATTCAACTTAGTCATTGCAACACCGCGAGTTTTTTTGGCTTCGACGTCCACTCTTCCGTTTGCCCGGGGTATGTGAATCAAGCACCTGAATCTTTCCCGCATACGGGACAGTTGGGAATAAAGTCCGCCGTAAATAGTCTAATCAATTGCCGGCACAGACTAAACACATACGCGGGCAAAAAGGAAATGAGTATTTGCAAAATGCTCTCAATGAATATCGGTTGTAAAGGAGACAGATAACAATGACGCGTCATACCATAGCCGCCGTGCTGTTCATGTGCGGTTTACCAACTCTCGCAGCCTTTGCCCCTGGCGTTTCGGCGACCGCGGCGGATCACGCAACCATGGCTCAGACCGAGGCGATGCCCTCCAAGACGGTCACGGCATTAGCGCCGGCCGCGCGAAGCTGGCTTGAACCGCTCGAGCATAACACCCGAGATTTGCGCGCTTCCTGTAAAGGCCGCCGGGTCTATTCGGCGCATGACGTGGTTGGCGATCCGCAAGCCTGCTTCAAGAACAACTTCATCGTTGGCGGCGGCAGCTTCTGAACACGCGCTCGCTCCGGAGGCGTCTAGGACCCTCCGGAGCGAAGAAGATGGAAGGACCAAAAGTGAGTATTCGGAACCGGAATATGGGGCGTGATTCGGAAAGCGCGAAAGCCGGCTTATCGTTCGAGTTCGAGTCCATGCTTCCCGTGCAATTCTTTTCGCAACGCAATCCGAACTTCGCGCATGAGCCCGTCAGGCGGCTGATGATGGCGGTGCTCGCCGATGCGATCCGATGTTTTCAGACCGGCGTGAGTCCGCGCGTTCATCCGCGCCGGCGCGAATTCGTCGAGGCCGAGCAATGGTTGTTCGATGCGCATGCGGATGGGGCGTTTTCATTCGAAAACGTGTGTTGCGCACTCGGCATCGGGCCCGATTATTTGCGACGCGCGCTGCGCAGGTGGCGGATGCGCAAGCTAAGCGGCGCGCGTTCGCCGATGATTCGCCGAACCCCGGTGATCATGCGCAAAAGAGTGACGCCGCTTGCGTAATTCGCTGACCCTTCAGCAGGTCAACGCCTGGATAATCTGATCAACGATCGCATCCGCCTTGGCTTTGATCTCGGCGTCGGTCGCGTCCTGAATCGGATGCGGCACGAAAATCCGCGGAGCTTCCGGTAATCCCAAAGCTTTAGACTGCGCTTCGGCCGCATCCACGAAGACATCCGTCGCGATCACCACGGTCGGCTTGCCATTGATTTCGAACCAGATTGAATCGTGCATACTGCACGTTATGCACGACCCTCAATCGGCTAGCGCTTCGATAACGAAGTCGCTTTCCTCCTTGATTTTGCGCCGCGTCTCATCCGGAGCGGGTTTGGCGGGCGTCGGTTTGCGATAAGTATTGATGGTGACGCCGGGGAGACGTTCAGATAAGCGCCGTTTGAGCTGCGCTATCATAACGTCGCCGCGCGCCTTGTTGATGTCGAGCAAGGCCACGGTTCCGGCGATGCTCGCGGGCCGCCTGGCGAGCGTACGCCGCACCGGCACGCGCTCGTCGGTTGGATCAAGAATATAGCTCATGGCACCTCCTCAATTTTGCGACTCGTCGGAATCGAGCCCCAGCTTCCGCTGGCCCATCCGCCGAACATCGCCGACCATTTACCAGCGGGTCCACCGGCTACCGCGATATGGATATTCTTCGTGCTTTGGAACTTCGGAATGTTTTTATTCAGTTCATCCTCACTGCGCTGGCGTTCCCTGGCGGGGTCGGACGCGGCGCCCAGCCCGCCGTAGTCGTCAGTCGGGAGCAGTTCGCGCAATGGCCGCGCGGTGATCTCCTGGATACGCCGGCGGATGTCCTCCTTGGTCCAGCGGTCGTGCCAGATTGTGTCCACATGCTCGGGCGAAATCACCAGGAGTATATCGCCGAAATTATGCGTCTTGGGATGCCACGAACTTTCCACCCCAAGCCCGAGACTGCCCACCAGGGCGCGTGCGGTGCGCGAGGTCTGGTCGGCGATCTGATGAGGACCACCTTCGAGGCCGAAGCAGGTCACGACACTGTCACCGGGTTCGAAGCCGCGCTCGACGTGTAGCGGCTCCCACGGACTTTTTTCCTCGAACTCAGCGAAGCAGCAGGTATATTTGCTGGCTGAGCCGAAGGCCGCGCGCTCAACTTCGCCCGGACGTCCGCCGCCGACATTGCGCACGACGAGTTTGACCGCGCGCCCGATCGTCGCGTTGGCACGATTGCCCTGGCCGAAGACGTTGATACCCATGTTCATGCCGATCCGATGCCGAATCGGGCCGTTGACCACGATGATCGGCGTCGCGCCGTAGGTGGTCGCGGTCACGCCGTGGATATTGAATTCCGGGGTGCAAATAACCTCGACGGCGGCAATCACCACCGGCAAATACTCAGGTTTACATCCCGCCATCACGGCGTTAATGGCGATTTTTTCGATCGAGACCGGAGCATAATTCGGCGCGCAAGTGCCGACCACTTCGCGCGGATCGCGCCGCGTTCCGCTCAACATGCGAATGACGTGCTCGGGCGTCGGCGGGATTACCGGCAGACCGTCGGTGAGCCCTTGTTCGAACATGAACTCGAACGGATCGTCGGCTGGCGCGATTTCGATGCGCCGGGCGCGAATTGGACTTCCTTGCGCCTCCGCCTGCAGCCGCTCGGCAATACCGGGCTCGATCGATTTCGAGCCGCATCCGGGACGGCTAGTGGGATATGCCGGCCAGTCAACCGCCGGTAATGGTAATTGAGCAAGCCGAGCCAACTCCGCGTGGAGCGCCTGCCAGTCACTCTTGTCGAAACCGGCGAAGCGCCTGATTTCACCACCGTTGCCGTCGGCCAGAATCACTGTCGGCACGATCTCGATATTGCGTGCGAAAGAAACCGCCAGCGCCGAGTCGTCCAGCATCGGAATGGTGAGGTGATGGCGTTCAACCAGCGTCTGATTGCCTTCTCGCTCCTGTCCGATCGCCACTATATCGAGTGCGGAGCCGAACGCCTGATAGGCCTGCTCCATCAGCGGCATCGATAAGCCGCAAGTCGGGCAATCCTCCTTGACGAAGCAGAGCATCGCCGGTCTTCCGGTCGGAAAACGCCATTGTCGTCCGTGCGTGTCATTAAGCGAAAAGGCCGAATTCATCATCCCTCTCCGCACTCGCTGCTCTCGCTCAATACTTGAACGCAACCTCATGCGGACAGTCAAGCGAGACTCCCCGCATCCGAAGCCCCAGTCCGATCGTACCCGCCTCAATCATTGATAGTGACACGGCTCTAGCTTCACGCATAGTAAAATAGTTTACCGCCTTGCTCTTTTGACAAGGATCATTCGGATGACTTAGCTCATACGCATGCCGACTGGATTGTTCGATCTGAATGGACGCGTCGCGGTGGTAACCGGCGGCAACGGCGGAATCGGCCGCGGCATCGCGCTGGGACTGGCGCGCGCCGGTGCGGCGGTAGCGGTGCTGGCGCGCAACGAGGAAAAGAATCAGGCGGTACTGCGCGAGTTGCTGAGTCTTGGCGCGCGCGCCCTCGCGCTGCGCCTGGACGTTACGCAGCGCATGGATCTCAAGCCCGCGCTCGACCAGGTTGAAGGCGCCCTCGGCCCGATCGATATCCTCGTCAACAACGCGGGTATCGCGTTTCCCGGCGGAGTGTTGACGGTCGCGCCAGACGACTGGGATCGCGTGATCGAAACCAACCTGAACGCATGCTTCCTGTTGTCGAAGCATGCGGCGCAAGCGATGGTCGCGCACGGTGGTGGCAAGATAATCAACATCGGCAGTGAATATTCGCTTTTCGGTAATCGCATCGCCCCGTCATACGCGGCCAGCAAGGGCGCGCTGATCCAGCTCACCAAATCGATGGCGATCGAGCTGGCTCCGCATAATATCCAGGTCAACGCCATCATTCCGGGCTGGATCGAAAGCGACATGACGGCGCCGATCAAATCGCGGCCCTTTTACCAGGAGATTCTCACCCGCACGCCGGCCGGCCGTTTCGGCACGCCGGATGAATGCGCCGGTGCCGCGATTTTTCTGTCTTCACCAGCCTCCGATTTTGTCACCGGCGCGGCCATCATGGTGGACGGCGGCTACTCGATCCGTTGAACCCGAATCGGCGCACACTCCTTGCGTAATTGGTCCGGCCCGCGAAACTGCGATGAAGCGCGGTTATCGGCCCGCAAGCTTATCGCTATGATAGCGCGATTATGAGTGCGCGCACGAAAACCATCCGCGATCCGCAAAACCGCACGCCGGCTATCCTGCCGGAATTTAAGCCGCTGAAAATCCTGGTCGCCGGCGAGGTCATTCTCGACCGCTACTTATGGGGTGACGTCGAGCGCATCTCGCCGGAAGCGCCAATCCCCGTACTGCGCGTGAATCGGCGCGAAGAGAAACCGGGAAACTCCGGCTTCGTGATGGCTAATCTACGCGCGCTCGGCGCACGCTCCAGCGTCTTGAGCGTAGTCGGCGCCGACCGCAATGGCGGTCGCTTACGCGAAATGTTCCGCGACCTGGGAATCGATACGCGCGCGTTGATAACGGATCCCGAGCGGCCCACGATCGTGAAGGAGCGGCTGCTGGGCTCGGTGCAATCGGCGCATCGCGGCACCCAGCAACTGCTGCGCGTCGACGAGGAGGATGCGCGTCCGCTGATGCCGCCGTTGGAGCGGCAACTCAAAGCCCGCTTGAAGGATGAATTACGGCGCGTCGACGCGGTACTGGTGGCCGACATCAATAAAGGGTTGCTCACGTCCGGGCTGTTGCGCGCGCTGATTGACGGCGCTCGCCGCCGTAACCTACCGATAATTATCGATCCGCGGCTGAGCGGGGATTTCTCGATCTATCGCGGCGCTACCGCGCTCACCCCCAATCGCTACGAAACCGAATTGGCGACCGGCATGCGCCTCACCGACCGCGCCGCATGGCGGGCCGCGGCTGAAAAGCTGATTGAAACGCTCGACCTTGAGGCTTGCTTGATCACGCTTGACCGCGAAGGCATGTATCTGGCCGAGCGCGGCGGGGCCAGTTCATACATCGAGACCACCCCGCGCGAGGTTTACGACGTGACCGGGGCGGGCGACGTGGTCCTGACCTGCTTTGGCCTTTTTGTCGCCGCGGGACTCAGCTTCGCGGCCGCCGCCGGAATCGCCAATCTGGCGGCCGGGCTCGAAGTCGGACGTCTGGGTACCGAGATCATTTCACGCGAAGACCTGACGCTCGCGCTCAGCCCACGACCCGACGGTTACGAAC
>JBOHWL010000020.1:0-17385 GCA_050736615.1 Binataceae bacterium (SeqCode)
GATTCGCCATTTGTTCCGTGATCGGCCGCATCGCGGTTCGGGAAGCCGCACTCCAATTCATCACCGGAATGGTGGCTGTCGATGGCAACGGAACGGGAAACAGCGTCGATTGACCGTGAACTCGAACTTGCGCGGCAGGACCTGCAGGAAACCATGGCACAGCTCACGCGCAAGTTCGAACACACCGAAGCGCAGCTAAGCCCCAATGAATTGCTCAAAAATCACCTAGTAATCGCTTCTTGCGTTGCGGTGGCGGCAGGTTTTGTAATTGGCGGTGGAATTGATCTGTCGCCGCTGGAGGGTTTGATCCTGGGCGCGTTGATGAGCTTTAGATTCTGGAGCGGTTCTTCCTCGAATGGACCTACCAAACGATCCGCATAGCGTCGACATCGGCAGCATCAAGGCCGAGGCGACTCTGCCCGATTGGCCCGCTTTGGCCGGGCGCGCGATCAGTGATGTTTCCCGCATCGTCGAGGCGGAGATCCGTCTTTTCGAAATTGGTTTTCGGGAAACGATTAAGGCCGAAATCGACCGCGCCCTGTTCGCCATGATGGCGATGGCGGCGTTCATCTGGGGCGGGATTTGCGGCTTTGCCGCGATCATCATCGGCTTGCGCGACGTTCTTGGCCATTGGTGGATGTCGTTTGCAGTGGTATGCGGGTTGGCATTGCTGATTGCGGCCGTATTGTGGGCCATAATGGTAGTTCGACGGCCCGAATCGATCACTGCGGCAAAGCCTTCATCGTGAGAACGCTGGCGGTCAATCATCTCAAAGCGACGGGCTTGGCCTGGCGCGGCAGTGGCATGCTTAGCGCAATTGCTCACCGGGTATCCAAGTTGCGTGAAAGCCGCTTGGCACGCGTTGCGGTATTTTGATTCGTGCCAGCGGCCCATCGCCGACATTCCGTGCATCCAATACGACTACTTCGCCCGCATCGTATGTCGCCGAATCGGCGACGAACGTGACCAGATAGCCGTCGTCCTCCGCTGTCGCGCCGTGGCGCGGCGCAAACGGAGCTTCGTTGGCGGTGCGCCCGCAGCCAAATAGATAACGCTCCGTGCGGCGGCGCTCGTTATCATATTTGACTAGCCCCTCATAATGCGGGACCAGTGAATTATAAGAATAGCGCGTGGGTTGCCCGGTCAGGCTGCGGTTAATGGAGGGCCACTCGGTCCGGTCGTCATCGAGTTGCTCTTCTTTAACGCCGCCGTCGTTCAGATCGAAACGCCATCGCCAAACTTGCGCCTCAAGCCGCAAAAACGCGCGCATGCGGGCTAATTCTTCCTGATTTGAACGGTTGGGCGCCGGCTCGACCACGCGACAGGCGTCCATCACCAGCTCGGCGCCCTCCTCCCAGGCGTTAATGACGTGATAAATGTAGCAAGGTGAGGCTTCGAACCAACGCACGTCGGCATTGCTGCCGTAACGCGGTATGATACCGAAGCGGCTGGGCAATTCGGGGTAATACCTGACTTTGTGCAAATTGCGCCGCAGCAGCTCGGGATCCCAAAAAAGCGGCAAATCCATCAACAATGAGTAATTCCGCGTGATCGCCATATCATGCGGCAGGCGCGCCCCGGGCAGTTCAATCGGGGCATGATGCTTCAACTTGCCATTGACCGCCACGTTGTAGGTCATGAACGGCTCACGGGTCGCGTAATCAAAAAAACATAGCTCGCCGCTGACCGGATCCGCTTTAGCATGAGCCGATATCGTGCGTCTTAATTCACCGCCAAAATCTTCAACGCCGAGTGTCGCAAGCGTGCGCGGGTCGAGTTTGTAGGGCAGCCCGCATTGATACCAAAGCGCCAGGGCGTAGCCGTTATGGAAAACCAAGTCGGTGTTGGCGGTGTCTTTGAGCCAACCGTCGGAGCCCGCCCCTTTGGGCACCGTGAGGTCCGGACGGCCCATCAGACCCGGCCAGATGGCTCGTTGCGCCTCCTGTTCCGCGCGAAACCCGGCCGTCCGGACCCATCGGTTGCGGTAAATCGCCTTGCCGTCGTGGAATTCGACCGCGTGAACCATGCCGTCACCGTCAAACCAATGATAGCGACCGCGCGGCTGAAAAATCGGGTTGGGGCCGTTGCGCAGGTAGATGCCATCGAGATCGCGTGGAATTTCGCCGATGACTGCGAGATCAGTCGCGGTGATTTCACGTGCGACAGGCGCAAAGATGCCTTGCAAAAACGGATTTTGCCCGGTCTCGATCCGAATCGGAATTTCGCGTTCTAGCTTGATCATGAGGCCCTCACATAAGCGGGGTTGTTTCATCCGACCACGCTCTTCGCTTCATAACGCTGGTCGATTTGCCGAGCGCTTCAATCATTATCAGGCTGCGCCAATTGCGGCATATCCCGCGCGATTGCACCCATACGTTGCGGCCAATTCGTAATAATCCCGTCAACCCCAAGCTTAATCAATTCGCACATTTCGCGCTCGTCGTTAACCGTCCAGACGTGCACCTCAACGCCGAGACGATGGGCGGCGGCGACACTTTCAGGCGTGACCATCCGCCATGACTCATATTCGGACGGAATCTGCAGGGCGTCACCCTTTGGCTGATACGCTGGCGCATCAGGGGCCAGCGAGAGCATGAAGCCAACGATTTCGCGATAAGCAAAACCAGTGGGAATTTCCGGTGCTAAGGCGCGAAATCCTGCTAGCTGCGTGTCATGCTCACTGGCGACAAGCACCCGCCGGCGCATCGCGGCACCGTCGATCACTTCGAGTAGGCACGCCACGGTGTTCGGCGCGTCGGGTTTGATTTCAATAACGAAGTAGCAGTCGCTTAATTCGTTCAAAACTTCGCTAAGCCTGGGAATGGTGATGCCACGACCACGAAACGGAAAATGTGCGCTCGCCGACGGATTGAAGTTGAAGCCGGCGTCCGCGTGGCGTAGCTCGCTATAGGACAGTTGCGCGATCAAACCGGCCTGGCTGCAGGTTCGTCGCAAATCGCCATCGTGCGACACCACCACTTCGCCGTCGCGGGTGAGGTGGATATCCAATTCAATGTAGCGCGCACCCATTTCGCGCGCGGCCCGGAAGGCTGGGAGCGTGTTTTCGGGAAAATGGGCACTGGCGCCGCGATGCGCGATGATACGCGGGCGCCGCGGTTCGAAAAATTCACTGTCATGTGAAGACATCGCTAATCGCTTGACACTGCGGTCAACGAAAGGCCGCCCAGCGGATTATCGATTCAATGTCCGGCGGCTTTGCGCGAGGAGGCTATCGTCCGGGTGACTCCCGTATGTCGATTATGCTGGTTCATCCCGGCAACCGGCAAGCCATTCGAATTTTGCGAAGCGTAGCGGGTCGCCGCCTGATCTGGTGAATAATGGCCGCCGAATTTCGGAAGATCATTCAGGAGTGCGATGTAATGCTGTTTGAAGTGATTGAACAGTGCGCGCATCCGCGGAGAAACCTGATGATGGACGCCCAGATGCTGCGTGAGTGGGTTGACGAAACGCCCGTCCTTTTCGAGGGCGAAATGCAGATGCGGTCCGGTCGAAAGCCCAGTCGAACCAACATGTCCGATCACCTGCCCCATCCGCACCTCGTCTCCCGGCCGCAAGCCCGCGCTGATTCGCGAAAGGTGCCCATAGATGCTGGTCATCCCGCCCTGGTGCAGAATCCGGACGCAGCGCCCCAACTCGCCACACCATCCGGCCGCTTCGACGCGGCCATCGGCGATAGCCTTGACCGGCGTTCCGTAATGTGCAGTCAAATCGACGCCCAGATGCGGCCGATATTCGTGCAAGATCGGGTGCCATCGGTGATAACTGAAACGCGAGGAGATGGAGATAAACTTGAGCGGAAACCGCAGTGATTGCGCACCTAGCGCATTGCCGTGGGAATCGTACAAGTGAGGGCGTCCACTTTGGTCCCGAAAAGCAAACGCGCTCAAGGTCTGATGTCCAATCCTCAATTGCGCGGCGGTCAAGGCGCCAGGCAGATGCGAACTGCCGTCGCGGCTGATTTCCTCCTGATAGATTAGCCTGACCGTGCAACCGCGCGGCAGTCCGTTCAATGGCCGCCGTTGTGCGAAAGCACGTTGCATGGATTGCATGACCGGCTCGGGGACATCGTGGCGCTCGGCGGCGCGCCAGAAATTGCCATCGACTTTAAAAGCCACCGCGATCGGCCGATTCACGTAGGTGAGCAAATCCTCGCTTGAACGGATAACGCCGTCGCCGTAGCCCCGTTCCCGCACCGCCACGTGATCATCGAGATCGTATTTGAGGCCGCGCAGGCCGCCGGTCTCCGGGTCCCGGTATAGGGTCAGCGAATGGCCGCGCTCAAAGACATTGCTGGCGGCGGCCTCTTCGAAATTCCAGGCCCATTTTTGCGCTTGCGCATCGTCGAGCCCCGCGTCGCGCAGGTACGCGCCGGCCGTTTCGGAGTGTCCGATAGTCAGTTGGATTATGATCGGTTCAGGGGCCGGATGGACCATCACAGGCGTGATGACATATTGTGGCGCGGTAATGCCAGCGCTATCGGCGGACGCAACCGTTTTTTTTGCAGACGAGCCGGGGGTATCAGCGTCGTTGAAGAAGAGCAACATCGAAGCGGCCGTCGCTAAAAGTGCCACCGCCACGGCCGTAATCAGCCGCGGCCACGCTCCCGCTCTGGTCCTCCCCAACATCATCGGCCAGCGTAGGGAATCAGCGAGCTACAAGCAACCCTTCTTGCGTTCCGATGGTGCCAAAATCCTTGCGATTATCATAATAATCCATAGTTCATAACGTCGTATTGGGATTACGATGGCTATCGCTGCGATAGATTACGGTAAACGTCGGGTGGGACTCGCCATCGCCGACGCCGCTTCGGATGTGGCGTTTCATCTGGAGACTCTGCGGCGTGACAGGCTCGGCCCCGAGTTCCAAGTTTTGTGCGCGTTGCTAGGGCTTTACGAAGTCACCCGCATTGTCATCGGCTTGCCACTGAATATGGATGGCAGTCACGGCGCGCAAGCCCGCGCGGTCGAGACCTTCGGGGCCAAATTGCGCGAACGCATTCAACTTCCGATAGAGTATCAGGACGAACGTTTGACCAGCTTTGAGGCGGAAGAACGGCTCAAATCCCTGCCGATCAAGCGGCACAAGCGCAAAGCCGCCGTCGATGCGATCGCCGCCGCGGTGATTCTGGAAAGCTGGCTGAGTCGCCAGAACACATGCGCATCCTAACCACCTGTATTGCTCGCATCCACTCTCGCGTATGATTTTGGTAATTGCCGAATCGGGGGCGGGCTCGATAATTTCGAGATTTCCTAAATCCAAAGTGTCGTGATACGCAAGTTCGCGATCGCGCTCGTGGTGGCGGTGATCCTCGGCGTGGGAGTTTTTAGCTTAGTCGACTATTACCTAATCGCACCGACTCCCAAGTTCGTTCCACCGCGCATCGTGAGCATCAAGAAAGGCGAATCGATGACCGCGGCGGCGCGCGCGCTGGCAAAAGAGGGCGTGGTGCGCAGTGCGACCGCTTTCGCCATTTACGCTGAAATGGCGGGGCAAGCCACGCTTATCAAACCTGGCGATTATCAATTTCGGGGCGGCGAGAATATCGGCGCCGTGCTGCGCCATCTGGTCAACGGCGATTTCATGGTGGTCACGGTAACCGTGGTCGAAGGCATGACGGTGCATCAGGTGGGGGAAAAGCTCGCCGCCGCTGGACTGGTTTGCGACAATACGTTCGACCGCGCGGCCCGTGACGGGCCACTGGTGCGAGCGTTAGGATTGGCTCCGCTCGGCGCCGAGGGCTTACTTTTTCCGGCAACTTATCGCTTTTCGCCACACGCGAGCGTGAATCAAATCCTGGCGGCCATGATTGGCCGTTTCTTCGAAACGGTGACGCCCGGGACGGAGCGGCGGTTGTTCCAATTAGGCCTCAGCCTGCCGCAGATGGTGACCTTGGCTTCAATGGTCGAAAAGGAGGCACGGGTGGCCGGTGAACGCCGGCTGATCGCGAGCGTATTCTACAATCGGCTGGCGCTGCGCATGCCGCTTCAATCCGATCCCACGGCTCAGTATAATCCGACCGGAGAAAGCCGGCGGGCGGTGGCGGCGGTGCGCACGCCCTCCGCATTCAATACCTATGATTTCACGGGTCTGCCGCCGGGACCAATCGCAAGTCCGGGGTTATCCTCAATTGAGGCGGTGCTCTATCCAGCACACACCGATTATCTGTATTTTGTGGCCCGGGATGACGGCACGCATATTTTTTCGCGAACCTTCAAGCAACATCAGCGCGCTATCATACAAGTGAAAAAGATGGCCGCCAACCGAGCCGTATCAGGCGAACCATCCCATCGCGGGAGTCCGGTCGCCGCCCCGCATGCTTAATCCCGTCGAGCTAATCGCAAAATCGCGCCGCCGCCTCGCCCGTATTGCCGCGCTCAAGGCCGCCGCGCGTTTGATCCCGCCGATTTTGGTCACCTTCGCGATTGCGGTCGCGTTCACCTGGATTGGAGACATGACCTGGGAAAAAGCCGGTTACGTGCTCGGTGCGGCGCACACAGCGGCAATGCGCGAGGCGCTCTTCGCGCTCGGCGCGGCGGAAGTCGGATTGATGTTTGCCTTGGCGCTGCGGGCCTATCGCGCCAATGATTTTGCCGGCGCCGCCGCGCGCATCGACGAACTGATCGGCGCTCATCAGGAAGTCATTACCCTGGCGCTGTTGGCGGACCCCGCGCTCGCTGATCCGCACGCCGCGCGCACGCCATTATTTCCGATGTTATGGCGGCGGGTTATCTCTTATCTCGACGTGTTCGAACCCGGACGCGCGTTTCGCCTCCGGCTCGGTCGGGCCCTGGTCGAATCATCGCTGCTGATCCTGGCGCTAGTCGTGGCACTGGGCTTGGCAACGGTGGCGCTCATGCGGCCGCCGACTCCGGAGCAAGTGTTGGCGCACAACCTTCATCGTATCGCCCGTGAACTCGCCGCTTCGCCCAATCCGGCCGACCGCGCATTCGCCAACGAGGCCTTGAACACCGCCAATGCGCTTGAGAATCCGCGTTTACCGCCAAGGGAGAAGGAAGCCGCGCTGGAAAAACTCGCACGACAATTACAACCGCAAGCCCAGACCGAGCGGATTGAGAACAGCGGTGGTCAAGGCAACTCCAGCGGCGGCGGACAGGGTAATGGCAAAGGTAGTGGAAGCGGGAACGGCAACGGCGCTGGCGCCGGGAACGGCAACGGAACGGGCAAAGGCAATGGAGCCGGCCAAAGTTCCGGCGCCAACCAAAGCGGTAAGAATAAAAATGTCCAGTTGGCCGAATTGCATAGCGATATTGCCAAGGCGCAGGCGCAAATCCAGATTGAATCCGGTCCGCGCGACCAGTCCAAAGGTCAAAAATCAGGCAATCAGAAAGGCACCAGCCTGACACCCAAGGCGGGCAACAATCCCAACCAAACCGGGCCGCGGAACAATCCCAACGGCCACGGCATCTCGATGCCACAGCCCGGCAATCTCGCGCAAAACAAAGCCAGCGGCAATCATTCGAGCGGCAACAAGAATGATAAGGGTTTGACTGGAAATACTCACCTGGGTGAATTTCCCAAGGCTGAGAACTTTCAGCGTTATATCAAGCGGGGCGACAAGGGACCGCCCATCGCCATTCACGATGCGCGTTACGTGCTGTTCCGCCTGCCGCCGGCTATCACGACGGAAACTGGCACGGGCCAGTTGGTGCGAGACACCTCCCGTCCAACCGTCACCACGCCCTATACCAACGCGCCGCTCAAACGACAGCGGCTGGCCGTGACGCCCGACGAGCGGCAATTGGTGCCGCCGCGCTATCGCAACTTGATTCGTTAAGGAAGGAGAACCGATGGGGGCCGCTCCCAACATTTCAGCCAACGAACGCGTCGCCGACTTCCGCAAAACTTTCACGCGCGCCGAAACCGAAGTCGGCCGCGTTATCGTCGGTCATCAGGCGGTCGTGCGCAAAGTGCTGACCGCGCTATTTTGCGGCGGGCATGTGTTGATAGAAGGCGTGCCCGGCCTCGGCAAGACCTTGATGGTCAAAACGGCGGCTGAGGCGCTCGGATTAAGCTTCAAGCGCATTCAGTTCACCCCTGACCTGATGCCCTCGGATATTGTTGGCACCCAAGTCCTGACCGAAGACGACGGACGCCGCGAGTTCAGATTCAAGGCGGGCCCGATTTTCGCCCACGTCGTGCTGGGCGACGAGGTCAACCGTGCCACCCCCAAGACCCAATCGGCGGTGCTCGAAGCGATGGAGGAGCGGCAGGTGACCGTATTCGGCACCACTTATCGGCTCGACCCACCCTTCTTCGTGCTGGCCACCCAAAATCCGATCGAGCTCGAGGGCACCTATCCGTTGCCCGAGGCACAGATGGACCGGTTTCTGTTCAAGGTGGTGATGGGGCCGCCCAAGCCTGAAGAATTGCGCGAAATCCTCAATCGCACCACGGGCGCGAATGATTACAAGGCGCAGTCGATTTTCCCCGCGGGCAGCGCGTCGGCCCGCATCGAGGAATTGAAGCTGTTGGTGCGCGAGGTGATGGTGGCGGAACCGCTTGAACGCTACATCATCGGGATTGTCGGCGCGTGCACGCCCGGCGGCTCCGGCGCAATTCCCGAGGTCGCGCAATATCTGCGCTTTGGCCCCAGTCCGCGCGGCGCCCAAGCGCTAATCCTCACCGCCAAGGTCAACGCGCTGCTGGCAGGCCGGGTAACGGTCGGCTTTGACGATATCAACGACGCGATCGTGCCAGCCTTGCGTCATCGGCTGCTGCGCAATTTTCAGGCGGAAGCGGAAAACGTCAGTGCCGAAGCGATTATCGAGCAGGCCCTCAAACGTCTGAAACGTTCCAAGTAAATGCTGGGATTGCCGGAAGAATTCACGCCCGAGTTTCTCGCCCGCCTCGAGCATTTGCGCATCAAGACGCGGCGCGAATACGCCGGCTTGGGCAAGGGCGCGCATTTATCGCCGCGGCGCGGCTCATCTTTGGAGTTCAGTGATTTCCGGCATTATTCGATTGGCGACGATTTCCGTTATATCGATTGGGGACTCTACGGCCGCAGCGATAAGCTTTACATCAAGCTGTTCAAGGAGGAGGAAGACCTCCTCACCTATGTTTTTCTCGACGCCAGCGCCTCGATGGGCTATCCCGAACGGGACCACAAGTTTCATGCGGCCGTTGCCACCGCGCTCGCAATCGCCTATGTCGCGCTCGCCTCGGGCGATCGCGTGATGGTGCGGGTGCTGGGCGGCGGCGGCGCGCGCTCCGCCCCCGTTTTCGTTCACGGCCGCCATCGCATTGTCGAACTCGCACGCCATCTGGGTGCGCTCACAACCGGCGGCCAGGTGGATTTCGCGCCGGCACTGGCGCGCGAGATGGTCTCGATCAGACGCGCCGGCAAGGTCTTTGTCATTTCCGATTTCCTGATGCTGCCCAAAGCGGTGACGCACGGTTTGGAGTTGTTCAACGCGGCCAATATGGATGTGTCGGTGATTCAAATTCTAGGCGCGGCCGAACTCAACGGCCAAGGCCTGCAGGGCGACGTCGAAGTGACCGACGCGGAAAGCGGTGAACGTGTGCGCGTCTCGGTTGGACAGCGCGAACGTGATCAATACCGCAAAACGCTGCTGCGCCTGGCGCACGAAATTCGCTTTTTCTGTTTTCGCAACGGATTGCATTACGCGCTTTATAACACGAGCCAGGCTTTTCAGGATTTTTTCCCGCGCGCGACCAGAGACCTTGGACTGGTGCATTAGAATGCTCCGCGGATGGATTGCGGACATTCCGCGCCGCTCGGACTCCGCCGCACAGGCCCATTTATTCCGAACGGAGTGTGCCATTAGCGTAGCCCGCAGGGGGAGCGAGCAAACGAGTCCGCGAGTTGCGTTTCAGGGTCACGTTGCTCGAGTGAGGAATCCACACGGAGCGCTTGAGTTAGCTCAGGAAAAAATTCCGTCGCGGCGCCCGCTCGTTCCGCTGCGCTCCATTGGCATGCTGGCTCCGCTTACGTTCGGGCTGGTTGATTAACCACCGGACGGATTCGCCACGATATGGGATTGTTGCAGTCAATCGGATTGCTGGCACCCGGCGCGCTTTACTTGTTCGCGCTGGTGCCGTTGCTGATTATCGCGTACCTCGCGCGCGAACGGCCGCGCCGTGTCATCGTGTCGAGCGTGCTCGCGTTTCGCGCGCTGCACGTGATGCGCGGTCAAAGATTCGGCGGCCGGCCCCGTTTTAATTGGACCTTCTTCCTCGAATTGCTGATTCTCTGCCTGGCGGTGCTCGCGATGGCGCGGCCCTTCGTCGTGCATCGTGGCAATCCGATCGCGGTGGTGCTCGACAATTCGGCCGCGATGCAAGCGGAGACGACTGTGGGCAAGACGCGCTTTACTGAGGCTTTGGACAAGCTCGATAAGGCACTGTCGAGCGCCTCAACCGGACCGGTAACGGTCTTTCTGACCGCGCCGCAAATCCATCAGTTGGGCGGCGTTTATTCCAACGCGGACGCGGCGGAAAAGGCGTTAAGCCAACTATTGCCAGTCGATGCGCCAGATAACCCAGCCGCCTTGACGACCCTGCTGACTCAACTGGCTTCCGATAGCCATCTGGGAGCCATTCTCTTCGCCAGCTATCGGCCGGTCGGAGCGCCGGTTCCCGCACGAATGCGGGCGATTATGGTGGGGCAACCGATTGCCAATTATGCGATCAGCAATTTCACCGTCAAGCGGCGCAGTTTCGGCTCGGCGGCACTTGACGCCCATGTGACGGTCGCCAACTTCAGCCCCAGCGCGCAGACTTTGACCGTTACGCTGGGCGCCGGCGGTAAAATTGCCGGACACGCGTCTACCCGGCTCGCGGCTGGCGCGGTGGGCGCGCTTGAATTTCCCAATCTCGCTCCGGCCGATGTTTATAGCGCCAAGTTGCAGCCAGCCGACGGCTTCATGCTGGACAATCGTGCGTGGACAACCGCCTCCGCCGTGCGCGAATTTTCGATCCTCTTCGTCAGCCCGACACCCGAGGACGGCCGCGGCCTTGGCGACATTCCGGGTATCACGGTCACCATCACCACGCCCAACACTTACTCGCCCAGCACATTGACCCATGCCGATCTGGCGATTTTCGAGTTCGCCGTGCCCAAGCAACTGCCATCGGTCAATAGTCTTCTGGCGATGCCGCCGCCGGGCGATCCCGTATTCGATTTCAGCGTGCGGCCGTCGACTGGATTGGCAATCGCGGACTGGCCCGCCACCGAGCCGCTGACGGACAACGTCAACTTCCGCCTGCTCAACCTGCGATCGGGTGAGTATTTCGGGGAGCATCCCTGGATGCGGTCGATCGTCAACGGCGACGGCGGCGGCCTGATGCTCAGCGGCACGCGCCAGGGACATCGCTTCGTCGCGGTCGGCTTCAATCCCTTTCCGTATTTGGGTAAACGTAACCTGCCGATGTCGATCCTGACGCTCAACCTGTTGAGCTACCTGGCGGGATTTGGCACGCATGCGGCGGGCTACCGCACCGGTGAACCGTGGCTGATTCCGGCCGGGGTTGACGCGGTGATTACGCCGTCGGGGGGCGAACATAAAGTCGCGGCGGGAACCTTATTCCACGCCACCGCGGCTCAAGGCGTTTACCAGCTCATCGGCAATGGTCGCAAATCGCAGCGCGCGGTCAACCTAGCGGATCTGACCACGTCGGACCTCGAGAGCGTGACGCCACTCAGGATTGAGACGGGCGCCGCGCCATCCTCGAGCGCCTTGAACGTGCGCATGCCGCTCGAACCGTATGTGATCGCGCTGATTCTGCTATTGCTGCTGCTTGAGGCGATATTGGTTTACCGGCGCCGCAGGTTGACGGCGGAGCTGGAATCATGAGCGAGTTTATCGCCACGCTCCGCGGCGTCACTTTCATCCATCCGTGGGCGCTTTATCTGCTCGGCGCGGTTGCGCTGGTGCTGATTTATTCGCTATGGGGAGCCGGAAGCTTGCGCCGGATTGCCGCCCCTATCCTGCGGGCGATCGTGCTGGCGTTGTTCGTCGTCGCGCTGGCGCAACCAGAAGTCGTGACGAAATCGCAGGGCACCGCCCGTCCGGCCGTGATCGACGCCTCGGCCAGTATCACGCGAGCGATGCGCACGTTTACCGTGCAACTGCTGCAGGACAAGCTTAAGCTGCGGCCGCAAGATCCCGCCCTCATGTTTGGGGACAGGCCGGTGGCCTCAACCATCGCGAAAGCCGGTGCGCAACTGGATGGTCCGCACGGATGTGGCGCCTGCGCGCCCGGCGGCACCAATCTGCAAGCGGCGCTCGAAAAGCTGGCCGCCGACCCGGCCGCGCGCAACGGTCCGATCGTGCTGGTGACCGACGGATGGCAAAATCGCGGCGACGCCGCCGCGGCCCTCGCCGCGTTGCGCGCGGCGGGAATCCGACTCGAAATTTTTACGCCTCCGGGCGCGCGGTCGGTCCCCAACGTCGCGATGACCGGCTTGAATATGCCACCCGCGCTGGAAAAGGCGGCGCCCTTCGCTCTCGGCGTTTCACTGAACAATCTCAATTTCCAGCCGGTGGCAGGGGCTATTTCGATCTATCGCAATAATACGTTGCTCGATCGGCGCGCCGTGACAATTGCGCCGGGTGATGCGCGTTACGACTTCCCGGTACGCACTGAAAGCGCCGGGCTGGTTTCCTACCGCGCCGTGTTCAAGCCCGACAACGCCGTCTTCGATCGCTATTCCGGCGACGATTCGCTGCAGGGATGGGTGGGCGTGGGCGCGCAACGGAAAGTGCTCATCCTGACCGACAACTCGCGCGACGCCTCCTATCTCGACGCCGTGATCCGCCGCACCGGCTTTCAACCGGCCACGGTCGTGCTTGCAAAGGGTGAGTACGACGGTTCAATCAAAGGCTATGACGCCATCATCCTGAACAATGTGCCACGCGCGCGGCTCTCACCCGCCGTACAGAATGCGCTCGTCCATTATGTGGACCAAGGGGGCGCGCTGGCGATGGTGGGTGGCGACCGCAGCTTCGGTCTCGGCGGTTACGAAAACAGCCCGATTGCGCGGATTATGCCGGTCGTGATGGAGCCGCCGCGTCATCGGGAACGCACGCGCGCCCTGGTGTTGATCATCGACAAGTCGGGTTCGATGGGCCGTGATAACAAACTGGTTTACGCCAAGGCCGCGGCCAGGACTGTGACCGATACGCTCAAGGGCAACGACCTGCTGAGCGTGATCGGCTTCGATTCGCAACCATTCGTGATCATTCCGCTTGAACCGGTGGAAAAAAGCCGTCCTTATTTCGACGAGCTGGTCAATCGCCTGGTCGCGCGCGGCACCACCTATCTTTTGCCGGCGCTCGAGCAGGCCGACCGTACGTTGGCGCAAAGCGGCGCCGCGCTCAAGCACGTTGTGATCCTCACCGACGGCGAGACCGGCGGCACCGCCTCGATGTACTATGATCTGGTTTCCTCGATGCATCGCCAGGGCGGCGTGACGATTTCGGCTATCGCAATCGGGGATAAGGCGAACACGCCGTTATTACAGGCGATTGCGCGCTACGGCGGCGGCGCCTATTACCAGACCGACAGCCCCGAAAACCTGCCCAAGCTTTTTCTGCGGGACGTTAACCAGCACGGCGGCGAAACCACGATGGCCCAAAGTACCTTCGTGCCGCATACGCTCGCCCCCAACCCAATACTCGGCAATCTCGGTGGGCGGCAGTTGCCCGCGATCAAAGGCTTCGTTGGCACCACGCTCAAAACTGGCGCCACGCTCAGCGCCTATGTCGATCGAGGTGGAGAGCGCCAGCCGCTCATCGCCGGATGGAAGTATGGCGCGGGCAAAACGCTCGCCGTCACCACCGACGCGAGTGGACGATGGTCGGGGTTATGGATTGAAGACGGTATCTTTGGCCCCTTGTGGGATCGCATGTTCGGATGGATGGCGCCGCGCACCGGCACCACCGAACAGAATTTCACCGTGGCGCTCGGCTATCGCGCCGGCCGCATCGTCATGAAGCTGACCGATTACAGCGACAACCCCCAGGCCGCCGCTCAGCCAATCGACGCGGCGATTACCGCTCCTGGCGGTTTCCATTACCAGACCATTTTGTCGCCGGACGCTCCAGGCGAGTTGGCCGGCGATTTCGAAGCTTCGCGTCCCGGCACATACTACATCGGGTTGCACGCGCCCCACGACAGCGACATCACCTTTCCGCCGTTGGCTTATACGGTGAGCGCGGCGATCGACGCGGAATTGCCACAGCCGTCGCCCAATTACGGATTGCTCGAGCAACTCGCGGCGGCTACTGGTGGGCGTCTCAACCCCTCGCCGTCGGAGATCACGACTTCGCGCCCCGTCTTCGAACGGCGCGCGTCGTTAAGTCTCTATCTCATCATCGCGGCAATGATACTGCTGATTGCCGAAGCGCTGGTCCGACGCCTGACGTTCTAATCGCGCCAGTTCGCGAAGCTTGGGCTTCGTGCTTAACTCGCGGGCCGTCTCAGCATCACCGGGTCAATTTTCCTATTGACCAGTTTGCCGTCCCCCATTTGCCCCGCCATCTTGCCGTTCTCAACGATCACCTTGCCGCGCAAGATCGTCGCCACCGGCCAGCCGCTCACACGCCATCCTTCCCATGGACTGTAATCGCTGACGTGGAAGTCCTCGCGCGCAAGCGTCTTGTTAATGCTGGGATCGATCAGGACCAGATCCGCGTCGCTGCCCGGTGCGATCACGCCTTTGCGCGGATAAAGCCCCAGGATGCGCGCCGCGTTGGTTGAGGTCACGTCGGCGAAGCGCTCCAGCGACATGCCGCGCTTGACCACGCCCTCGGTGTAAACGATGCCGACGCGGGCCTCGGCGCCGAGATTGCCGCCGGTGACATCATCAATCTGATCTCCCCGCAGTTTCACTTCGAGCGAGGTCGGATATTCGTCGGTCGCGGTGGTGGAAACGCCGCCCCGCACCAGTCCTTCCCACAGCGCATTCTGGTCCTCGGGCAGCTTGAGCGAAGGATAGGTGTGATAGCAGAAGCCACGCGGCTTTTTATAGTCCTCCGCGGAAAAGCAAGCGTAATGATGCAGTGTCTCGGCGTAGATTGGCAAATTATGGCCACGCGCCTCGACCACCGCCTCGACGCCCTCGCGCGCGGAAGTATGAACAAAATAGACCGCCGCGCCAGTCGCCGCCGCCACTTGAATCGTACGCCTGAAGGCCAGTTGCTCGGAGAGTTTGCTATGCACCAGGTGAAGATTATGACCCGCGGTGCGCCCTTCCTCACGAAACCGTTCGTAATTGAACTGCACCAGGTCGTCGTCCTCGGCATGCACCACCATCATGCCGCCTGCGCGCGCCACCTTTTGCATCGCCAGTTCAATCCGGCCGAAGTCGAGGCGAAACGGCAGGCGTCGGGGATGGGGCGGCAGGACTTCGTTGGTGAAAATCTTGAAACTCGGGAAGCCCTCCCGCACCGCGTCTTCAATCTGGTCGAAAATTTTGAGCGGCAGCGGCCCGCCGAGCGCGATATGATAGCTGTAGTCCACATAAGACTTGCCCTTCCACCGCTCCTGACGGCGCGCCAGCGCGGTCGGGATGTCGGTCGCCGGGTGCACCCATACGAAATCCACGTGCGTAGTGGTGCCGCCAAATGCCATCCCGTAAGTGTCTTCTTCAGGACCGAGGGTGAACTCGCGTCCCGTCGGATGCATCGAAACCAGGCTGGCCAGATGGGCGTGCGGCTCGATCCCGCCCGGCACCACGATCCTGCCGCTGGCGTCGATCGTGCGGCCGGCGCGCAGGCTCGCATCATCGAGTCCGACCGAAACGATTTGCTCACCCTGGATTCCGATCGTCCATTTGCCGACCCCTTGCGGCGTTACGACGTCGCCACCACGGATGATCAAATCGAGCATGACGGTCCTCCCACGGCACGCGACCTATCCGCTGCTGTTCGACGCCGAACACCTTAAGGCGCGGACATGCGCGCATCGCATAATTGTGTTCGACCGTACTCGCGGGAAAAAGAAAGTGTCAAGCGAGCGCCCGCCGTTCGATGGCGCGGCCGGGTTTCACTCAGATCACGCTGTTATCGTCGAAGGTTCACCACGGAGTCGCCCGCGGTCTTCCAAATAAGCGCCATGCCTGCAAGAATTGGCTGCCTCACCATCGGAGCCGTTAGCTCAGGCAGGTAGAGCATCTGACTTTTAATCAGAGGGTCCCGGGTTCGAGTCCCGGACGGCTCACCCAAAAATCCCTGAAAAACCTAGCATTCTGCTGAAGCCTTAGCGGACATTGTGCCACTCAAAGCCCGGATTGTCCGCAATCTGTCCGCATCTGTCAAGCATATAACTCTCCCCCTGGCGTAAATCCGAATTTCTCGCTGTAGCCGCCAACTTGGTTTGATCCCCATCGCCAACTTGGTTTGATCCCCCTTCGAGGGGGCGAAAACGCGGGCTTTAGCGGCCATTTGAAGGGGTGAGAAAGCGAGCGTTACGGCAGCGAGCGACGAGGCGACTGATATTAGTCGCGCTTATGGTTATCGTCCGGCGGGTAGATGCCGGCGCGCTCGAACTCCTCGACCTCGCGCAGCTCCCACGGCTCAAGCTTCCCCGCGCGGCGACGGCGAGCGATATCGGCCAGCAAGTCACGCTGGTCGGGGTAGAGCGAGCCCGGCGTAATCTGATCGACCATGCGACGCCCTAACGCGTCACGCAGTCGTTGCTCGGGAGTCCGGCTTCCAACGGGAATGGGCGGATATTTCGCAGAGTCTTCGAGTCCAGATGTCATCAGCGGACTTTACTCCCCTTCCACCTCGACAATCCACAGTGACTCGCCTCCCGAAGGCGGCAAGACGCGTAAGATGCGAAATCGCGCCGAACGCGGGAACAGGACTTCCTGCTCCTTTCGCAAGCGCGCGAGCGTCGTCAACGGCGCCATATAAACGCCTGACTTGCCCTCGATTTTGAGTAGCACGCCGCCTTGGGCGAAACGCCGCGCCTCGCCTTCGTCAAGTGAGGCGCTGGCAAAACCGGCGTCCATAATCACGCCGTCGTTCTGCCACGCCCTGATTGTTGCGGCCGCGTCCTGCAGCGCGATTCCCCGCCACACCGTGCCCTCGAATTTGGGCAGCCGCCCGAGCGCTTCAGCCAGCAGGACTTGTCGGCGGCTCGGCGGCTTACCAGCACGCCCCGGTCCGTTGAACTTCGAGGTGGCATTGCGCGTGTAGCTCGTGTAGACGTCGAACTGACCCGGCGTGATGCGCGTCAGCCGTTCCGCAGTGGCGTCGACCATCGCCTGGCCAGCCAGGCGCGAAAGATATTCCGCCTGGCGCCGATCGCGCTTGATCCGCTTCGAGGCGCGCGCCCATGCCTCATCCGGCGCTGCCATAGGCGGCGGCTGGA
>JBOHWL010000021.1:0-10467 GCA_050736615.1 Binataceae bacterium (SeqCode)
GGATTGCGCTGCTGTTGGCTGGCACTTTCTTTTTTGTGCAGATGAAGCAGCCATTCTCCCGCTTGTGGAAAGTCGCGGCCAAGTTCGATGTGCCGCAATTGGCTAATCCCGAGGTCTGCGCCAACGCCGCCGAAGCCGACGTGCTGCTCAGAAGCTTCTATGAAAAACATCGCATCCGCCTGCTCTGCTCGTGTCTGTGCTACCTGGTCGCATGGAGCATGGGTCCGGTCGAGATTTATATCCTGTTGCGATTGTTGCACCAGCCGGCCACCTGGATGGTGGCAGTGCTGGTCGAGGCGCTGGGCTTGTTGATCGAGCGCGCCACATTTTTAATTCCGGCCAAGCTGGTCAGCCAGGAGGGCGGTAAGGCGCTGATTCTGGCGCTGCTGGGATATTCCGCCGACGTTGGCTTCGCGATCGGGTTTCTGCGCCGGATTAAAGAAATGGTATGGGTAATGTTCGGGCTTGCGGCATGGCTGGGCCATCGCCTGCTGGCCGAGCGCCGCTACGAGACGGTCACCGGCCGGCCACGCGGCGTGATCGAGATCCAAAGTGCCCAAGGAGGGGAATCATTATGAAATTACTCGCCGCAACTTGCGCGGCTGTGATGTTGGTTGTAACAGCCGCCGCCGCGGGACATGCCGGAGTGGTGGTACACGAACGCGAAATCGTTAATCGCGGCAAGGGACAGCCGGTCACGCATGAACGCACGGTGATGATCGAAGGCAATAAGCAAAAGATGATCACAGGTAAAGAGATCGTTGTCACCGATCTCGACAACGGCATGATGTATATGTTCAATCCCAGCGCGAAGACTTATATCGCGCTGCCGTTTCCACCGCGCGGGCGGATGGCGGCGATGATGGCGGGAGCTGGCCCCTCGACGCTGAATTTCAAAAAAACCGGCGGTCGTCAAACGGTTGCGGGATATTCGTGCGACAACTATGCCGGTGACGGCAACATGATGGGTAATAAGTATTCGGTCAATGGTTGCTTTTCGACCAAAGCGCCCGGCGCCAGCGATTTCACCGCCTTCCAGAAACGGATGCAGGAGAAGGTCAAAGGCACGCCGATGGAAATGAGCGGAAACGTCCCCGATGGCGTGCCGCTCAAGCTCGATTCCACCACCCGGCTGACCCACGTCTCGGTGCCCGGCATGTCGGCGGATCAGGCCGCCAAGCTCAATCAGATGCTGGCCAACCGGCCACCGGTGGTGACGGACACCACGGTGACCAAGATCGCGCGCGCCAATCTGACGCCCGACACCTTCGCCGTGCCCGCCGGTTACACCAAGCAGGAATTCAGGATGCCGCATCAAGGGGCCGGCGCGAACAACACGCCCCCCGCTGGCGCAAACAAAGTCCCTGAATAAGAGAATTAGGCGGATATTTGCGAAGCTACCGCCGGTACGCGTACCGGCGGCAGCTTCATTTTAATTGGCGGACATTTGGGCGGGAGCCTTGCGCGCAACCTCTTCGACGCTCGGATTGAGCGCCGCGCAGGCATAGCGCAACCAACCGGTGCTGGACAATTCATCGTCAGCGAACAGCCGCAACATTTCCTTGGTTTCGAGGTCCTGCTGGATCAATTCGGCGAAGTCGCGAATCGGCTGGATCGCTTTTTCCGCATCACCCACCAGAGTGCTGAAATGCAGCAGCTTTTCAGCATCCAGCCGTTCCGCATCCGCTACGTAGTCGGCGAATTTGCGGCTTTCCTCGCTCGCCTGCGCACGGCATTCCGCGCCGAGGTCGCGCAAGCGCGACTCAAAGACGCGCCCGTGATAGCTCTCGCGTTCGGCGATCATGCGCAGGCCGCTGCGGATACAGTCAGTCCGGCACACTTCGGCCCATCTGGCGAACGCCACCCCGGCGTTGCTCTCCGCCACCCGCACCTTGTCGATGAAGCTGACGATGGCGTCGCGCTCCGAGTTGTAAGTCTTGCCGAAAGCGCGGAAGCCGCTGGCGTGGCCGTTACTCGACGTCCCCTCTTCGAGCAACGTCATTTCCCTTTCAAAACTTTCTTCGCTGATAATTCCGCTTCGATACGCGCGCAGCAGTTGCTTGAATTCGAAGTCGCGGTTCATTTCATCCTCCATGTGCCGGATAGCCGACTCAATCACGCTGACGATAAAGCTGGTTGCATGAAGCTGTCAATCTGGCAAAACTAGCGCATCCCCGTTTAAGCCAAAGCTACGCCGGGAGGGCGCATATGAGCGAGTTGCAACATCGGTTCGTCCAAACCAACGGCATCCGGATGCATCTGGTCGAAGCGGGCGACGGTTTTCCGGTCGTGATGTGCCACGGCTTTCCCGAACTGTGGTACTCGTGGCGTCATCAGATACGCGCGCTCGCGGACGCGGGCTTGCGCGCGATTGCGCCCGACCAGCGCGGCTATGGCGAGACCGATTGTCCACCGGAGATTACCGCCTATACACAGCGGCAACTCGTCGCGGATCTCGTTGGGATGCTCGACGCGCTCGCGATCGAAAAGTGCGTCATCGTCGGGCACGACTGGGGCGGCGCCGTCGCATGGAACGCGGCGATGATGGCGCCCACGCGTATCGAACGAGTGATCGGAGTCAACACTCCGTTTTTTCCGCGCGCGCCGATTAAGCCGACGGAGCTGATGAAAGTAATTGCCGCAGGCAAGTTCCACTACATTCTGTATTTTCAGGAACCCGGCGTGGCGGAAAGCGAATTGGAGCGCGACGTGCGCCGCTCCTTGCGCGGCTTCTACCAGGAACCGCGCGATTTCGGCGTCGATTTCACCAAAAATCCACCCGGGGTTTGGGGTCCGGCCGGCGGTGGAATTCTCGAGCGTCTGCCCGATCGGCCGCATGGCGCCTTTCTGACCGACGAGGATTTTGAAGTGTTCGTGCGCGCTTTCGAAAAGACCGGCTTTCGCGGCGGTTTGAACTGGTATCGCAATATCGACCGTAGCTGGGAGGAAGCCGCCACTGTCGCGCAGCTCGTCGATCAGCCGGCGCTGATGATCACGGCGGAGTTCGATCCGGTGCTGCGCCCTGAGCTATGCGACGGCATGGAGGCGTTCGTGCCAAATCTGCGCAAGAAAGTGCTGATCAAGGGCGCCGGCCATTGGACCCAGCAGGAAAAGCCGGCCGAGGTTAACGCCGCGATTATGGAGTTCCTCAGTGATATGAAAAAATGACTGGCCAGAACAGTGTCACACTCGCTCAATCCGGGGCGAGCTTGCCAGTCTCTCAAAATTGGTGATTCTCGGCATCGGAACGAACGCTTGTAAACGTTTCGGTCGCCCGCTTCGATTGCGGCTATGCAACGCATTTTTTTGTCATTCCGAGGCGGAGGCTGCCGGAGTCGAGGAATCCCGGATAGAGGCGACAAAATGGGCCAAAGACCGGGATTCCTCGCTACGCTCGGAATGACACCTATCAGGCTCCGCAGAGGCCTCCGAAGCCTATTTCTCCCTGCCAGCCTTCTTGATCTCGCCGGCCGTCCGGTCTGTCCGTGTTCGCATTCGGTTAACGGCACTTAGTGCTTCCGGAAGTTCTTTCGTTTGTCTCCGCGCTCGATGGCCGAGTAGTAGCTCTGGCTCACCTTCAGCTTCCCTGCAACCTCTTCCTGCGTGAGACGCTTTTGCAGACGAAGGGAGCGTAGCAGGTCTCGTTTACTCACTAAGTGCATCTTCCTCTTTCGCAGATAGGCAAAATGCAAAACAATGAGTGCTGGAAAATACAACCAGAAAAGTCGTGATTAACGAATCGTGAGATCTAGAAAAAGATTAACGCGCGCGGCTTCGGTGGGACCGGCCCTTGCCAGACCGCTCCACGTCCGCGACGTACGGTCCAGCAGGAGGCCCGAATGTCGGGAATCCCTACAGAATCGTTTGCTCAAGTGAGCGCGAGCGGTTCTAGTCCGCGTCCCAGGGGAGTGCCATCGGCGTGCCATCGCCGGTGCGGACTCTGACCGGCGTCATGCCCAGACATGCGATCGCTTCCATCGCCTCGCCACCGGTGTTTATCAATTGATGAACAGCGTCGGACGGTATGATGAGCGTGCTGTCCGGTCCGTAGTCGGTCGCCACTCCTTCGATAATCAGACGGCCCGAGCCCTTCAGCACAACGATTACCTCTTCACAGGCATGGCGATGAACCGGCGTGGCGCCACCCGCCGCGATGGTCTGGCGCCATACCTCCATCGTGCGCATACCGGCGTCCTTACCCGCAATCGTCTGATGCCTAATACCGGGAATTTCAAATGCGGCCACCTTATTGTTTTCCACGACAGGCATGTGATCACCTCGCAAATTGAAAGGCGGTGGGACTAGCGCGACTAATATCACATCTTGCGCAGTTCCCAGAAGCCATGCGCGACAATCAGCGCAACCGCGCCAGGCATGATCGCGGGATCTATTGTCGATAAGGGCAGTTGCGGATATGCGCGGCTGAGCGCCATCAGGAGCACCGCGCCGATCAGGGACAGCGTCCACACCCTAACCAGGTCCCAGCCCATCACACAGTTGACCGCACACCAGATGTGTTCGGCCAATTAGGATCGCCGCCGCGGCGCAGGTTGAGACATCACCGTCCAGTTGGTATGCGCCGGTCGGGATGCGTCATAGCTAGAACCGATCCTTCAGTTCGCGGGCCTTAGCGAAAATTGCCACCGGATCATCGCTCAGCGTCGGGTCGGCGCGCTTGAGGTTGGCGCGCAATTCATCACTGCCGGTACGCAGAAACGGATTGAAGCTTTTCTCTTCGCCAATCGTCGATGGCACCGTGAATTGACCGGCGGCGCGTCGCTTCACCGCCCATTCGTGCTTGGCTTTGAGTGCCGCGTTGTCAGGCTCAAGGGTAAGTGCAAAGCGCAGGTTTTTTTCCGTGTATTCATGGCCGCAATAGACCGCCGTGTCATCGGGCAGTGCGGCCAGCTTGGCCAACGAATCGACCATGGTCTGGGCTTTTCCTTCGAACACCCGGCCGCAGCCGCCGATAAACAGCGTGTCGCCGGTGAAGACGGCGCTGAGCTGTGGAAAATAATAGGCAATATGGCCGTTGGTATGCGCCGGGATACCGATTACGCGGCCTTTAAGCGAGCCGATCTCGACCGTGTCACCATCATCGACCAGATCGGTCTGCGCGGGAATACGCCCGCCTTCGGCCCGCGCGCCATAGACCCGCAAGCCGGGCATCGCACGCACGAGGTCCTGGTTGCCGCCGACATGGTCGGGATGCCAATGAGTCGGCAGCACCGCGATCAGCTTCAGCCCGTGCTGCTTGACTGCGGCAAGCACCTTGTTCGCTTCGGAGCAATCGACCACGCCGCATTCCTTGCGAGCGTCATCCACCACCAGGTAGGCGTAATTATCGGAGAGTTGTGGCACGGCGATTATAGCCATCGCAGCCTCCCATCGCTCACTGTAGATTCCATTGTTGGTGTCATTCAGAGTGTTTGATTCTTGTCATCCCGAACGGAGTCCGCGGAGTGAGGAATCCCGAATAACCCTAAGTGGAAGAACAAGACTTCCGGGATTCCTCTATGGCTCGGAATGACAGATAAGGCTTGTGCGGAGCCTCCGCTAAAGGGTGCCCGGCCAGTGCTCACGCCATGATATTGTAGCCGACATCAACGTAGACCGTTTGCCCGGTGACACCGCTGGACAGATCACTCAACATCACCGCCGCCATTTTGCCGACTTCCTCGGGTTTCATCGCGCGACGCAAGGGCGAGCGTTCCTCGACCTCATGCGCCATCGTATGAAAACCGTGAATCGCGGCCGATGCGAGGGTGCGGGCGGGCGCCGCGCTGAGCGCGTTGACACGGATGTTTTTGCTTCCGAGATCGAGCGCCAGATAGCGCACGCAGGCTTCCAGCGCGGCTTTCGCCACCCCCATCACGTTGTAATTGGGAATCGCACGCACCGCGCCGATATACGTGAGTGTCACAATGGCGCCGCCGTGCGCTTCCATCAGGGGCTCGGCCGCGCGCGCCAATGCCACCAATGAATAGGCGCTGATTTCGAGCGCGCGCGCGAAATTCACCCGATTGACGTTCAGGAAGCGGTCGCGCAAGTCCTCGCGTTCGGCAAAAGCGACCGCATGCACCAGCATGTCGAGGCCGCCCCACCATTCCTTAAGCCGGCCCATCACGGCGGCGATATCGCCGTCGTTGGTGACGTCGAGTTCGCCCGCGTTCCGCGCGCCAATTTGTTCGGCCAGCGGACGCACGCGTTTTTCCAGCACCTCGCCTTGATAGGTGAGGGCCACTTCGGCGCCTTGTTCATGCAACTCCCGCGCGATCGCCCAGGCGAGGCTTTTTTCGTTGGCGACGCCGATCACCAGCGCGCGTTTACCGTCCGCAATTCTCATCCGGCGGGCTCCCTTCAATTTAATCTTTCCCGCGAATCATAGCGCAGTCCGGCGGATCGGTAGAATCCGCCGCCTTATATCAATGAAACATAAGCGACGCCGACGCGCGCGCCAGCGAGACGTGCTCAGACGACGATCTTCATCCCGTCCGAGGCCATTTCGATCCCGACTTCGCCGTTCCGCTCGAGCACCTCGCGGCCGATGTGGGTCAAGACCATGCGGCCGACGTCAAAGCGCGTGCGATTTTCCGCCAGCAATGGATAATTCAGATGAAATCCAAGCTGCGTGCTCTCAAAATAGGTACATTCACACAAGAAAAGATCGGCCCCCGCGCTGAAGCTGATCAACTCCTCGGTCCATCCGCTATCGCCGGTAAAGGTGACGGTTTTGCCCGCCAATTCGAGGCGCAGCGCGAGTGACACGTCGGGTTTCATATGCGGCGTGCGCATCGTGGTGACAGTCGCGCCGGCCAGCCGCCGCTTGTCACCCGGCTCAAGCACAACGAATTTAAGCTTGTTCTTCAGCCGCTCGAGTTCCGGCTTGAACCCCGGGAACATGGTGTGGAACAAGCGCCAGGTGCGCTCTTCGAGATGATGCGGGCCGGCGATCGTGAGCGTGGTGCGGCGTGGGCTTTCCCATAGATATTCGAGTATAAGAAAAGGTAAGCCGCCGAAGTGATCACCGTGCAAATGGCTGATCAGAATCGCGTCAAGACTCGCCGGCTGAATATCGGCGCGTTTGAGCGCGCACAGCGTCGTCGGTCCGCACTCCATCAGGAGGCGCTTGCCGCCGCCCTCGATCACGTAGCCGGACTGAAACCGGCCATGACTTGCGAACGCATCGCCGGTGCCAAGAATCGTTATCGTCAAGCCATCGGTTGCCGTGAGCGCTTCGCGCATAAAGATTGTAGATAGCACGGTATCGAGCGTTTACCTAGCCGGGAGTTAGCAAGATGAAGCAGATAAAGATTGGCGTCGGATTTGGCTTGTTTCGGCTCGGCTTGCCCAGTCCAGAGACCATCGTGCGGGTGGCGGAGCAAGCCGAACAATGGGGTCTCGATTCGTTCTGGCTCTCCGATCATCTGCTGGCGCCGAATGCCGAGTTGGACGTGGTCGCCACACTTTCCTTGTTGGCCTCGCGCACCTCGCGCATCAAGCTCGGTCCAAGTGTCTTTTTGCTCAACCTTCGCCATCCGCTGACCGTTGCAAAGTCGTTCGCCACGCTCGATTATCTGTCCAACGGGCGGATGGTGATGGCGGTCGGGACGGGCGCCAATCTGAATGATTATACCGTCTGCGGAATTCCCACCGAAGGCCGCGGCCGGCGGCTCGACGAGGGCATCCTGATCTTGCGCAAGGTATGGAACGAACCCAACGCGAGCTTTCATGGCAAGTTCTTCAACTTCGATAACGTCACGATCGAGCCACGGCCAGTACGCCGGACCAACAATGATTCGGGCACTATCGATATTTGGGTGGGAGGACGCGCGGAGGCGGCGCTGCGGCGCACCGCGCGCCTGGCCGACGGCTATTTCGCCTCGTTTCAGACACCCCAGGAATTCGCCGGCAATATGGCCACAATTCGCAATTATGCGGCCCAATACGGCCGCGCCAATGCGCGCATCGAATCCGGTTTGATCCTGCTATGCCGGTTGGCGGAAAGTCGCGAACGCGCGATTGCCGAGATGCAGCCGGTGGCGCGGGCGATGGGCCGGGGTGGCGAGGCCTTCATCCAACGTGCGCTTTACGGCTCACCCGACGACGTCCTCGCGCGACTGCACGAATATAGCGCGGCGGGGCTGGACAAGTTCGTCTTATGGCCGGTGGCCGAACCGTCGGCATGGGCCGGCCAGGTTGAGCTTATCGGCCGCGAGATCGCAGCCCACTATATAAAGGCCAACGCGTGAGGTTTTCTATCGTCTTTACGCGGACGGAGCGGTGCAGGCGCGCACGCATTCGTCGAGCCGCCGCAGGTCCGCAAGCAGCTTCGGCAGATCGGCCAGTCGGTAGGAATTGGCGCCGTCGCTCAACGCATGGTCCGGGTCTTCATGCACTTCCATGAAGACGGCGTCGACCCCGGCCGCGACCGCCGCGCGCGCCAACGGCGCGACGAACTGGCGTTGACCGAGTGACCGCTCGCCGCCCGCGCCCGGAAGCTGCACCGAATGAGTGGCGTCGAACACCACCGGATAGCCGAACTCGCGCATAATCACCAGCGCGCGCATATCGGAGACCAGATTATTATAGCCGAATGAAAACCCGCGCTCGGTAAGCAGGAGGCGGCGATTACCGCTGTGCTCGAGTTTGGCGACGACCGCCTTCATTTCCCATGGCGCGAGGAATTGTCCTTTTTTAACGTTCACGACGGCGCCGGTCAGCGCCGCCGCCTTGACCAGATCGGTCTGGCGCGACAATAGCGCCGGAATTTGCAGGATGTCGGCGACTTCGGCCGCGGCGGCGGCTTGGGCCGGTTCGTGGATGTCGGTCAAAATCGGCAGCCCGGTGGCAGCTTTGACTCGACCCAGGATTTTCAAACCGTCACGCAAACCGGGTCCGCGAAAAGAATTATCGCTGGTACGATTGGCCTTATCGAACGACGACTTGAACACCAACGGCAGGCCGGTTTGAAATGCGATGCGGGCAAGCGCCTCGGCATGCCGCATACAAGCCTCGTCGCTCTCGATCACGCATGGTCCGGCGATAATCACCAGGCGCGATCCGCCGAAAGTCACGGCGCCGGCGCTGACCTCCCGCACCGTCATCAGGCCGTACGCAGCTCCCGCACTTTCGAACGTTCGCGCTGCGCCGCGCGCCGCGCGACCGCCGCACGGATCAAACCGCGGAACAGCGGATGGCAATCGAGCGGACGAGATTTCAGCTCGGGATGGAACTGGCAGCCGAGAAACCAGGGATGGCCGGCGAGTTCCATAACTTCGACCAGAGCGTCATCTGGCGACGTGCCGGTGGCGCGTAAACCGGCCCTGGCCAACTCCTCGCGATAGGCGTTGTTTACCTCGTAGCGATGGCGGTGGCGTTCGGACGCCCGGTTGCGCCGATAGAGGGCGGCCGCCAGCGAACCGCCGCGCAGCGCACATGGATACGCCCCCAACCGCATCGTGCCGCCTTTCTGATCGAGCTGCTTCTGCCCCTCCATAATGTCGATTACCGGGTCGGGCGTGTCCTGGTCGAATTCGCACGAATTGGCATGCTTGAGATTGAGCAGGTCGCGCGCAGCCTCGATCACCATCACTTGCAGGCCCAGGCAGATACCCAGGATAGGCACGCCGCTTTCACGCGCATAGCGGACCGCGCGAATTTTGCCCTCGATACCGCGTTCACCGAAGCCGCCTGGGATGATAATCGCGTGGGCGTTGACCAAACGCGTGGCGGGATTGCCCTTTTCCAGCTCCTCGGCGTCAACGTAATCGATTTGGACCTTGGCCTCGTTGGCGATGGCGGCGTGCGCGATAGCCTCGTGCAGGCTCTTGTACGAATCGACCAAGTTCACATATTTGCCCACCACCGCGATATTGACCGTGACTTTGGGATTCTGCGCGGTCTTCACCAGCCTCCGCCATTTGGTCAAGTTCGGCTGTCCGGTCCAGATATTGAGCTTTTCGACCACGCGCTGATCGAATTCCTCTTCATGGAATTTCAGCGGCACTTCGTAAATCGTTTCGACATCGGGCGCGGCGATCACGCAATTTTCCTCGACGTTGCAAAAATGCGCAATCTTGGCCTTGAAGCGTTTTTCCAACGGCCGGTCGCAGCGGCATACAAGGATGTCGGGCTGAATGCCGAGGCCAGTCAGTTCCTTGACGCTATGCTGGGTTGGCTTGGTTTTGAGCTCGCCGGCCGCCGGGATGAATGGCACCAGCGTCAAATGAACATAGAGCACGCCGTCACGCCCAAGGTCCCAACGAAACTGGCGGATGGCTTCCAGAAACGGCAGGCTCTCGATATCACCGACCGTGCCGCCGACTTCGACGATACACAGGTCGGCGCCTTCGGCCGCGAGCAGAATGCGGCTCTTAATTTCATCGGTGATATGCGGGATGACCGGCACGGTGGCGCCGAGATAATCGCCACGCCGCTCCTTCTGAATCACCGTGTCGTAGATTT
>JBOHWL010000022.1:0-8737 GCA_050736615.1 Binataceae bacterium (SeqCode)
AGCGGTGCGCTCATGCGTGCGCACCAATGGAATCGCTTCCTCAAGCACCGCCAACATCCCCAGTCCGAGTAAATCGATCTTGATAATCCCGAGGTCGGCGCAATCCCCCTTGTCCCATTGGAGCACCACCCGGCCCGGCATCGTGGCTGGTTCCAACGGCACGATTTCATCGAGTGGGCCCGCGCCGATCACCATGCCGCCGCTATGCTGACCGAGATGGCGTGGCAATCCTTGCAGCCGCCGCACCAACTCCGTCAGCATTTGGATACGCGGCGCGGCGGGATCGACTCCGCCCTGGTGCAGCAGCGCGATAAATTCATCGCGGCGGTCCTGGAATTCGTATACGTAACTCATCCGCGCGAGACGATCGACCTGGTCGGGCGGAAAACCCAGGACCTTGCCCACTTCGCGCACAGCGCTGCGCGTACGGTAGGTGATGACATTGGCGGTCATGGCGGCGCCGCGTTCTCCATAGCGCCGATAGACGTACTGGATGACTTTCTCGCGCTGCTCACCGCTGGGCAGGTCGATATCGATATCAGGCCACTCGCCGCGTTCTTCCGACAAAAAGCGCTCGAACAACAGTTCCATTTTGACCGCGTCGATCGCGGTGATGCCGAGCGCGTAGCAGACCGCGCTGTTGGCGGCGGAACCGCGCCCTTGCGCCATGATTTGTTGTTCGCGGCAGAAGCGCACGATGTCCGAGACGATAAGGAAATAGCCGGCCAGCTTGAGCTTTTCGATTATCGCAAGTTCATGTTCGAGTTGGCGGCGGGTGCGCTCGTCGGGCGTGCCCCATCGTTCACGCGCGCCCGCGCTGGTCAGCGCGCGCAAATAACTGTCGGGCGTCTCGCCGGGCGGCAGCGGATAGGTCGGAAAACGGTAGCCCAGGTCCTTGAGCGTGAATTCGCAACGATTGGCGATTTCGCGCGTCATCGCGACCGCGGCGGGCCGATCGCGAAATAGCGCGGCCATCGCGGCGGGCGCTTTCAGATGCCGCTCCTGATTGCTCCACAGTGCGCGCCCCGCCTCTTCCAGCGTGGTCTTGAGCCGAATACAGGCCATCACGTCGAGTAGCGCGCGTTCCATTCCCCGCTCGGCGCCAGGCCGCATGCGGGAGGAGATTTCGGAAGCCTCGCGCCGTGTATCCCCCGGCTCACTGATCGTGAAACAGATGTCGTTGGTGGCGACCAACGGCACGCGGCTTGACTCAGCCAATGCCGCGAGTTTGCGATTGAGGCGTTCTTCCTCCGGGTCGAGATGCCGTTGCAGATCAATAAGAAGATTCTCGCCGAAAATCGCGCGCAAACGATCACACCAGACGCGCGCGTCCTTGCCCCACATCAGCGTGCGAGCCAATGGACTGAATGGACCGCCGGCCAGGCAAACCATGCCAGCGCCGAATTGCTCGAGGTCCGCGAGCGTGATGCGGCTTTGGCCCTTGGCCGGATAGAGCGGCGTACCGTCAGGCTTGGCTCCCAGCGGACGCAGCTTGGCTATGGTGATCATGCGGCAGAGATTTTTGTAACTTACGCGATTGGGGACCAGCAGATAAAGACGCGATGGCGCGCCGCCTGCCGCGCTCCCGCCTGCCTCGAAGCTCGCGTCATCCAGAGTGAGTTCCGCGCCGACAATCGCCTTGATACCGGCATTAAGCGCCGCTTGATAAAAGCGTGGCGCACCATAAAGGCCATCACGATCGCCGAGGGCCAAGGCGTCGTATCCGAGCGCGGCGGCGTTTTCGGCGAGTTCTTCGGGCGCGCTGGCGCCTTCAAGAAAGCTGAACGCACTGCGCGCGCGTAGTTCGATGTAAGCAGGTTGGCTCACAAAAAATGTCTCGGTTTGAAAGTCTGTTGTTCCTCGTAAGTAGCGCGAATATATTAGCGAAAAGAAAGCGAAACAACAACTCGTACAATTGTTGGCTCGCGAACCGCCGCGGCTTTGGTTCAGTCCACAGCCTTGCCCGTTCGTTCGCGCGACAAAGGTCCGCTCAGAATGTTCGTTCTAAAATTGCCGAATTGCTCACGCGTGAAAGCGGCGCGCGTTTTCAACCCTACCAGCGCACCAGATTCGCACCCCAGGTCAAGCCGCCGCCGCATGCGTTAAGCATCACCAGATCATTATCGCGAATACGGCCGGTTTCGATCGCCTCGTCGAGCGCGATTGGCACCGAGGCGGCGGAGGTATTGCCGTATCGATCGATATTCGTGAAGACTTTCTCGGCGCTCAAACCCAGCCGTTGGGCGACGGCATTAATAATGCGCAGGTTGGCCTGATGCGGCACGATGAGCGCAATATCTTCGAGATTAACCCCGGCCCGTTCCGCGACTTTGCGCGAAACATCCTCCATACTTTTCACGGCGATCTTGAACAGCTCGGGGCCTTTCATTTTGATCGCGTCATTGCCGTCGCGCCGGACTTCGGAATCAATCGTGTTGCAGGTGCCGCGATTACGCACTGACAAGAGGTCCCAAAATCCGCCAGAGGAACGCAGTAAACTGCCGAGCACGCCGCGTGAGTTCGCCTCCGACACCATCACGCACGCGCCGGCGCCGTCGCCGAAGAGCACGGCGGTTGAGCGATCGTTCCAATCAACCATGGTCGAGAGCGCGTCGGCGCCGACCAGCAGTATTTTCTTCCATTCGCCCGCCCGCATCGACGTATCGGCCACGCTTAATGCGTAGATGAAGCCTGAGCAGGCGGCGGCCACGTCGAACGCCGGAATGGTGTCGATGCCTAGGCGATGCTGCAACTGGCAGGCGAAGGAGGGGAAGCCATAATCCGAAGAAACGGTGCCGACCACGATGGCGTCGAGTTCCGACGGCGCCATTCCGGCGCGCCGCAGCGCGATCCGGCTGGCCTCGGCGGCGATCTCGACCAGCGATTCGTCACTGCGGATGACATAACGCTGGCAAATGCCGGTGCGCGTGCGCACCCACTCATCCGAGGTATCCATGCGCCGTTCGAGTTCCTGGTTGGTAATTGGAGTGCGCGGAGTGGCACGCCCGGTCGCTACGATTCTCGAACCCATTTTCGCGTCCGTTTCGTCTAAGCCGCCGGCCGGAAGGCCAGCGTGGTATTGGTTCCGCCAAAGCCGAAGGAGTTGTTCAAGGCCAAGCGGATCCGGGCCGGGCGCGCCTGGTTCGGCACGAAGTCGAGATCGCACTCGGGGTCGGGATGTTCGTAATTGATGGTGGGTGGAATCACCCCGCGGGTAATTGCCAACACGGTAAAGACCGACTCTATCGCGCCAGCCGCGCCCAGCGTGTGTCCAGTCATCGATTTGGTCGAGCTCACCGCGATTTTGGCGGCTTGATCGCCGAAGACACGTTTGATTGCCTGCGTTTCCGCGATATCGCCTGGAGGCGTCGAGGTGCCATGCGCATTGATGTAGTCAACTTCGAGCGGATCGAGATCGCCGTCCTCGAGGCACAGCCGCATGCAGCGGCCGGCACCCTCGCCCTCGGGCGACGGTGAGGTGATGTGATAGGCGTCGCCGTTGGAGGCGTAGCCGACAATCTCGGCGAGGATATTGGCGCCGCGCGCGATCGCTTGCTCGCGTTCCTCCAGGATCAGCGAGGCGGCGCCTTCCGCCATCACAAAACCGTCGCGATCGCGTTCAAATGGACGGCTGGCGGCCTCGGGATGATCATTGCGCGTCGAAAGCGCGCGCATCGCGATAAAACCGCCGAGGCCCAGCGAACACAAGGCCGCCTCTGAGCCGCCGGTTATCGCGGCGTCGAGGTAACCTGAACGGATCATACGATAGGCCTCACCCACCGCCTGACTGCCAGACGCACAGGCGCTGGTGGTGGACATATTGGCACCGCGCGCCCCATAGCGAATCGCGATTTGGCCGGGAGCGAGATTGGAAATCAGTTTGGGAATAAAAAACGGCGAAATCCGTTTAAGCCGGCTATCCAAAAAGATCAGATGGTTTTCCTCGATGGTGCACAAGCCGCCAATCCCCACGCCCACCAGTACACCGACATGATCGGCGTTGCTTTCATCAACTTTGAGGCCCGACGACCGCATCGCCTGCTCGGCGGCGCTGACCGCGTACTGGATGAAGAGGTCCATCTTTTTGACGTCCTTCTTGTCAATCCAGTCAAGCGGATTGAAATCGTCGACTTCACCGGCGATCCGCACCGGAAAATCGGCCACATCGAAGCGTGTGATCGGGCCAATGCCCGAACGACCCGCCATCAACGCGTCCCAGTTCTTTTCGATGCCGGTCCCGAGCGGAGTGACGAGCCCCATACCGGTCACCACCACTCGGCGGTCAAGGTTCCTTCTCATCGGAGGTCTCTTCCTTCAGGGCCGTGATGCCCCAACATTTGTAGCAGAAGCGTCAAGCGAAAACAGCGTCCCTCCCGCTCTTTAGCGCGGACGCCGGCCGGAAGAGCATGGTGCGGAACGGTTGGAAACAAACTTGATTGAGGCCGCGGTCAAATGGGACAATTCGCAGATGGCGCTTGAGCAGGTAAATTTTGCGTCGTTTCTCAAGCTCGCCGAGAATTTGAGAGAGTTGGAAATCACCGTGGGTGAACGGGCGCGCCCGGCGGTGGCGAGTGTCCGCGCGCGGCTGCTCGAGGCTTCGACCAAGCGGCGCGGCGGCGACTATCCTGGGGCCCTGGCCTTGCTGCGAGACGCTATGGACCGATTGGCCGCGTTAGGAACCGAGCTCGATCCCGGCGAAGGTGCGCTGATGGCGCTGATTGCCGAGCGCTTCACCAAAGCGTTGAATCTGGGAGATAAGGACGCGGCCAAACAGGTGCTCAAAGTCATGCGTCATCGGGCGGGGGATCCCAAAGACGAGGACGACGGTGGTTGGTGATTTCTATCAGGATTTTCAACCGCTGACATGGCGCAATCGGGAGTTTGATCCGCGAGCATGCGCATGTTGGCGTAGTTTCGCTGGGGAAACTCCGGATAAACGCATTTGTTATTTTGAACGAAGTCCGCCGCCGCTAGCGTAGCCGGAGGCGAAGCGAGCACGGCAGGCGGAACCGAGCGCATTAGCGAAGCGGAAGGCGCCACGGGAAAAACTTGAAAACACAAGGAGTCTCCGGGATTCCTCGCGGTGCTCGGAATGACAGAATGATCCTTGTGCGGAGATTCGCCGGGGGCGCGCCGTGGATCTAGGACCGAAATATCATTCAGTTGGAGAACAAGGTGGCAACCGCATCTGAAATCAAAGCAGGGCAATCTGATCTCGATCAGTTGTGTATCAACTCAATTCGCGTGCTCGCGATCGACGCGGTGCAAAAGGCCAATTCCGGCCATCCCGGAATGCCCATGGGCATGGCGCCGGTCGCCTATCTGCTCTTCACCCGCTTCATGCGCCACAATCCGAAAAACCCGTCCTGGTACGGCCGCGATCGTTTCGTGCTGTCGGCCGGCCATGGTTCGATGTTGCTCTACAGTTCGCTTTATTTGACCGGCTACGATTTGCCGCTCGACGAACTCAAGCGCTTTCGCCAACTAGGCAGCAAGACGCCGGGCCATCCGGAGAACTACTTGACCGCCGGCGTCGAGACCACCACCGGTCCGCTCGGCCAGGGCTTTGGTAACGGCGTGGGGATGGCGATTGCGGCCAAACATATGGCGGCTCGTTTCGAGCGTGAGCGCTCGGGCCTGTTTGATCATCACATCTTCGGCATCGTCAGTGACGGCGATCTGATGGAGGGCGTATCGAGCGAAGCCGCGTCGATTGCCGGTCATCTGGAGCTGGGGAATATCATTTATCTATACGATGACAATCACATTACGATCGATGGCAAAACCGCGATCGCCTTCTCCGAGGATGTTTGCCGGCGTTTCGACGCCTACGGCTGGCATACGCAGGCCGTCGAGGATGCGAATGATTTGAAAGCGCTGACCCAGGCGATTGAAAACGCCATTAATGAAGCGGGACGGCCCTCATTGATTCGCGTCCGCAGCCATATCGGATACGGCAGTCCCCATCGGCAGGACACCGCCGAAGCGCATGGCAAAGCGCTTGGCGCCGACGAGGTCAAGCTCACCAAGAAATTCTACGGCTGGCCGCTCGAGCCTGATTTTTACGTGCCCGACGCCGCTCTGGGCGCGTTTCGAAAGTGCGTTGAACGAGGGGCCAAGCTGGAAACGGACTGGAATCGCGGCTTCGACATCTATGCCAAGGCCAATCCGCGCGAAGCGGCGGCTTTCAAGTCGATGCTCGCGGGAGAATTGCCCGAAGGCTGGGACCGGGAGCTGCCGGTCTTCACGCCCAAGGATAATCTGGCCACGCGCGAATCAGCCTCGCACGCCGAGCAGGTGATCGCCAATCGAGTCTGGAGTCTGTTCGGCGGCGCGGCGGACTTGAACGAATCGACCTTCACGGACATCAAGGATGGCGGCAGCTTCCAGCGTGGCAGCTATAACGGCCGCAATCTCCATTTTGGTATTCGCGAGCATGGCATGTGCGCAATTCTCAATGGCATTGCCCTGCACGGAGGTTTTATCCCGTACGGTTCGAGCTTTATGGTCTTTACGGACTACTGCCGGCCGTCGATCAGGCTTGCCGCGATCATGGGATTGCACGTCATCTTTGTCTTTACCCACGATTCGATCGGATTGGGCGAAGACGGACCTACCCATCAGCCGGTTGAACATCTGAGTTCGTTGCGCGCGATTCCTGACTTAACCTTGATTCGGCCCGGTGACGCTAATGAGGCGGTCGAGGCCTGGCGCGTGGCGGTCGCTTACAAACGCGGGCCGGTGATGTTTGCCTTGTCACGTCAAAAGCTCCCGACCCTGGATCGAGGCACGATGGCACCAGCCAGCGGACTGGCCAAAGGTGCCTACGTTCTAACCGAGACCGCGGGCAAAACCGCGGAAATCATCCTGATTGCCACTGGTTCTGAATTGCAGCTCGCGGTCGGGGCCAAGACTGAGCTTGAGCAACGCGGGCATGGGGTGCGTGTCGTCAGCATGCCCAGCTTCGAACTTTTCGAACAGCAGAATCAGACCTATCGCGATCAGGTGTTGCCGCCGACGATCAGGCGGCGGCTGGCGATCGAAGCCGGTTCACCCTTGTCATGGTACAAATGGATCGGTCTTGACGGCGACGTGGTTGGCATGACCAGCTTCGGCGCGTCCGGTCCGTATCAAGACGTGCTCAAGCATTTTGGCTTCACCGTTGAGAACGTGGTCGAGCACGCGCTCAAGCTGCTGGGACGCTGATCTTTAATGAGGCGCGAGGCCGCTGCGATCATCGAGCGACTAACGGAGGCAGGCGCTAAACGCGGCACCATCCGGGAATTCGAATTGTAACTATCGGTCTTTAATAGGCGTTCGCCACCGGACTGTCCGCAGCGACGGCTCGTAACATTTAAAGCGGTTAAGACGAAGAACAATGCCCGCGAGTAACATCGTTGTCCTTGAAAATGCTCAGGCGCTGCACGTACGCGTGGCCGAGGAGATCGCGCATATTGCCGGCGAAGCGATATGCACTCATGGCGAGTTCACCCTGTGCCTGACCGGAGGATCCACTCCTGCTGGAGCGTACGAATTGCTGGCCACGCGCTTCCATCTCAGCGTGGACTGGAAGGAAGTGCAATTCTTCTGGGGCGACGAGCGCTGCGTGCCCCCCGGCGACGAGGCCAGCAATTACGGTATGGCCAATCGCACGATGCTGTCGAAATTGACGCTCCAGCCGTCCCAGGTACATCGCATTCACGGCGAACGGCCGCCCGCACAAGCTGCGCGCGATTACGAGACCGATTTACGCAATTTTTTTCCACAGGCGGAAGACGAATTTCCGCGCTTCGATCTAATCCTGCTCGGGTTGGGTGAGAATGCGCATATTGCCTCGCTCTTTCCCCAGCATGCGGCGATTCACGAAAACCAACGACTGACGGTTGCAGTCGAGGTTGACGCTCCGCAGCGCCATCGTGTGTCGCTGACCGCGCCGGTGCTCAATCACGCCGCCCGCGTCATCTTTCTTGTAAGCGGCGAGGCTAAGGCGCGGGCCGTTTATGACGTGCTCGAGGGTCCGCGCGACCCGGATCGTTTCCCCGGGCAGATTATTGCGCCGGCTGACGGCGAGGTGTTGTGGCTGGTTGATCGGGCTGCGGCGGGGAAACTGCACACCGGTGGCGCCGGATGACTTTTGTTTGCGGTGCCGTCACAATAGTTTGCGATGGTCCGCTTTGCGTTCCGCCACTGGACAGCAATCCTGATTCTCGTCGCGATTGCAGTATGGGCGGTATTTTATCTTCCCAATACGCCCTCGTACGCGGTTTTTGAGCTCAAGCAGGCGGTCGACGCCCGCAACGGCGCTCAGGCCGCGCACTATGTCGATTTCCAGCAGGTCGTGCGCAATGCTGGATACGAAATGCTGCACGATCCGAACGGCCCCGGGGGGTCCCTTCCTCAAAGCGCCAATCCGGCGGCGCCACCCTCCGCTCCAGACCCGTTTAGCGAATTGCTCGGGAAAGGTGCGGTCGATCTGCTCTCGGGGCCGGCCGCGGCGCTGCTCAAATCATGGGCGATTGAACAAGTCGACAGCGGCGCGAAGGAGGTTCAGATACCGCCGGCGGGCGCAGCCGGCGCGATTCTGTTGCTTCATCATAGTGGTGACAACGCATATACGCGTTTCACCGATCGGAAGGGACAAACCTGGGGCGTACAGATGCGTCGCGAAGCCAATGCCTGGAAAATCGTGAAAGTTGACAACGTCAAGCAACTTCTTGAGAAACTCCAGCATGAGGCG